>JASJCW010000024.1 GCA_030065265.1 Prochloraceae cyanobacterium | reverse complement strand
TTACCTTGCAAGTTTTTCAGCCTCAAACTGTGCTGGTAGTGAGCCTCTAAATTTTTATTGCTAATTTGCCACTGAGCGATCGCCCATCCAGTTACTCCGGCATTGAGTAAAGCCAACACCGCCAAACCACTAAATGTGGTTAACAGTTTTTGTCGCAGTTTCATTTGCGCCTCCCGAAATCAAAGTGCTAAACCGATCCAGTGCCAGTAGGTGTAGTAAAAAAGCAGTATCAATCCGAAGTGAACTAATAGCATTACCGAACTCAGACGCAGCAAATCTGCTGGTTGATAAGTCGTGCCTTCAATTTGGGTGAAGATTAATAAAGCTTTGGAGCTGACGGGAAATGTCAAGCAATAATCCATACCGACAATACTTATAAACAATACTGCTACCGGATCGAGCTGCAAACTACTAGCTAAATAGAGTAGGGCCGGAACTAATGCTGCGGTTCGTGCCGTATGGGAAGTAACGTACAAATGGGAAGTGAGGCAAATAAAAGCCAGAAATAATAAGATCGGGAAAGGCGAACCTGCATTAACAATGCCGCTAGCAACAAAAATTCGCTCGATAATCCACTGCGCCGCACCAGAATTAATTAAGGTTCTTCCCAAGACTACGGCCGAGCCGACAAAAATAACCAAATTCCAAGAAACTGCTTTGATGCCTTCCTTCCAGCTGAAAACGCCAAAATTAGGCAAGGTTAACAGCAGCGCGCCGAAAACCGAGATCGTAGCAATTTTTAATCCGTGCCAATTCTCAGTAAACCAAAGTATCAAGATGATAACGACGATAATTATGGTTTTCCATTCTGCCGATGAGAGGGGCTTTTGTTTGGCTGTTGCAATTGATAAGGGGCGATCGAGGATGCTTTTGTTTAAAAATAAGCTCATAATTACCCAGCAAGAAAGGTAACTGGCAACAATGCCAAAAGGCAAGCCGTAAATCGCCCATTCAGTAAAAGAAATCCCTTTTCCGGCAATTTGCTCGAGCAAGTCGTTAGCGACAAAGTGAGATCCGGCTCCAACTAAAGAAACGATCGTCGATACTAAAATAATTGTCGGTATTAGCAAAGCTAAGGCGCGAGTAATGCGCTTGTCTCCTGCTGCGCGAGTGATGCTTTGGAAAACTGGAATGGTTACTGCCGCTCGAGCCGAGGTTGAAGGAATTAAGAACGAAAGCGGAATTAACGCCCCAGTCAAAAGCCAGAAGAGGCTGCCTACCGTCTTCGATCGCGCTACGACTAGCCGAGTCAGTCGCACGGCTAAACCAGTTTTTTGCACCGCCCCACCGAGAATAAAAGCACCAATCGTCAGCCAAACTACGTCTGAAGCTAAAGATGCAAATAACTGTTCTTGGGTAGTGCTTCCGGTGACGACTAACAACATGACCGATGCTAGGGCAACATAGGCAGGATCGATCGAGGTGGTCGACCATAAAATTGCCGCCAATATTAAAGTAAATAAAGCCAGTCGCCCGTCACTTGGTAGCAAAGCAGGTAATAAAACAAAGATTGCGGCTCCGATCGCCAATGCTAAAGGCAACGAAGCATTTACTACCCAACGAAAACGCCGCCGAGGGGGAACTGTTGAAGAGGGCGATCGATTCTGGCAAGGGAATTTCGGGCTGATGTTGTAACTGCTCTCTCTTCTTGTATTAGTATCGACAGTGGACATATTTTTCACCTCCAGTTGTGGGGTAAAAGGGATCGTCTTGTCGATCGATAGTCGATTAAATCCGATCGCACCGGTTCCTTTTTCCCGATCCTGTAGGAATTGAATTCGCTTAGAGATATTGAGCGATCGATCGCTAATTAGTTTTGAGAATTGACATTAAAATGTTAAATGTTTCTATTTGCTTCGATCTGATTGTAAAAAAAGTTGCACACCGCGTAGCGGATCTCGAAGAGATCGCCTAATTGACGCTCAATTTTCTAGAGAAAAATTTTGATTAACCCGTATTAATATCAATTTAAATTGTTAATCTTCTTTGTTTTCTCAGAAAATTTGACTATCTTTTTTTGAATTAGCGTATTTTTTCGGAACGATTTTAGTAATTATTTAAATGGGCGGGCGTGCAATCTTGCCCTCACAATAACCAAGCTCGTACATACTAGCAGATTGAGAATTTTCTGGGGGCTGTTTAGGTTTTTTTGTCCAGGCATCGGATTTTCCGAGATTAAACCAATCTTCATCGCTCATCTGGGAATGGATTGTTGTTAGTTTTGTTTCCTGATTCATAAGCAGTTCGATCCCCGCCTTGTTTTCTATCTTTTTTACTGTTTTTTCCTGGTCGATTTCACCTCCTATAATTTATATACTAAGTTGCGATCGCCAAATTTTCATAAAAACGATGATTTATGAAATAAATTTTATTAAGAGTAAAAAGTCTAATATTACCTCAGTTTTTCAACGGGTTAATATTGGGCAAATGGCGTTAAAATCCCAATCTGCCCGATCGTTTATCCTTAATTTAAAGGGTTATTTTTTCAATTGCGGTTGGTGTTAGTTTTTCTATATTGTCGTAAACCACACTAGCCCCGGCCACTTCTAAGACTTGAGTGTATCGTGCGACGCGATCGGAGTCTTTTTGAACGTGAGGGGGTAAAATTCCGATCCCGTGCCAATTAAGATCCGGTTTGATTGCTTCGGCTTTCATCACGGTAAACATATCAGCCACCGTATCTCCAGCATAAAATATTGGCGCGGAGGCGAGATTGCTGTCTCGTTCTAAAATGAGATCGACAGTAGCTAACAACCCTGTAGGATCTGGTTTTCCTGGAGCATCTTCCATTGCGATTAAAATGGGATCGTCTAGTCCCAAACGCTTCTTTAAAACGTATTCTGCAGAGCCGCGAGTTGCACCGCTAAAAAAGCCCCAGCCAATTCCCGCAGAACTCAAAGTTTCTAAATATTCTGCTTGTAACAATAACGGTTCTGTGGTAATGTAACCGTTAAAATTTTCAGTGTTCGTACCGCGATAGCGAGACTGGAAAAAATCGACGATCGCATCGTATTCGAGGGAATTTTTCTTGCGATTTTTGCCGATCGATTCAAAATAACGATAAGTTAACTCTAAAGAGGCTTGCCAGTCATTATTCCAAACACCTTCAGACTTGAGGTCATCGATATCTTCCATTGTCGGTCGATAGGCGTTTTTAGTAAAATGTTCTACGGTATCGGCGATCGCCCTGCGGTACGAGGAAGCTACATCTCTAATTACACCATCGATATCAAATATTACTATAGCTTTCATCAAAAAATGTTTTTGTGGATACCCCTACCTCGCTTTTAGCAGGTGGGGGAGGAAACGAAAACCAGCAACTAAGCTGCGACGGTAAAATCCGTTTCCTGTGTACAAATTAATCTTGTTGCCCGTCGCAACAACCTAACCTGAGATGCGGTAAACTGTCCGATACGTTTCCAGTTAGCATCCGAGATACTAATCTGTCTCGCTGTATCGCCACTGCACCATCCCTGGTATTTGATTCGAGCTTTAATCCCTTCAACAAAGTCACCTTTACGGATGCCTTGATGACGGGTAATTGTGCCACCATATTTGCGTCTATTTCCACCCTTAGAGGGCAACATTAGATGTAACTGTCTTCTACTAATGGGAGGTCTTCTAATGACAAAAAATGGTGCATCAGTAATGGTTACTTCTCCCACCCAACAATGACCTCTACCTCCTGAGTTTTCAAAGGGTAAATAATCAATAAATTGAGTGGCAGCAAGGACTAAACCATCGACTGCATGGGTAGCTGGAATAGCTTCTTTCTTATTTAACTTTTGTTTGGGCAAACCAAGATGTTTTCTAAGGTTAGATGTCTGCCAACCAAATTTAGTGACAACGGGAGCAATCTTAGATAATTGTTCAATTGCCCACTTTTGCCCTACTTGAACTGGTGAAAAAGAGCATCCTACTACTTTGACAGTTTTCGCCTTTACATATTCGTAAACGATAGAGCTTATTGGATATATCTTGGTTAGTTCAGAGATAACGGAAATCTCTAATAACCTATTGCTCTTTATGCTTGGGACAACTTTTTTCTGTCTTCGATTAGAGAACCTACATTGACGGTGCGCTCTTTTGGAGAATTCAACCTTGCGATTGATTCTTCTGCCTCTTCTAGCGCGACGCATCATGCGACGTTGTTCGATACGTTTTTTGACAGTCTCAAAAGGTAGAAATAGATGGGCAGTAAAAAGAGTAAAGTTTTTACTCACTAAACCTATTCCTGAGTAATATTTACCAGGGTCTAGACCTGCTGAAATATTTTGTTTTTCAGTACCACTAGGATCGTCTATTAATTGAATATAGTAGATTCCTAGCTTGTTAAACTTGCCAACAGCTTTTCCATCACGAACCATTCTTCTAGCTCTAGAAGCTAAGGTAGGCATTAATGGATTGCCGTGTTTGTCTATTACTGGTACTCGTTTTTGCATGGATATAATCCTCGGAGCGAGTTAAAGTCCCTTCGACCACTTAATCGACCATGTCCGCCTTTGAGACGAATCTACACCCAGTAGATTTAGAAATAATCCGAACTAGGGAAATATTCGGAAGTCTGTAAGAAGATTAAGCTCTTGGTCTATTCAACGTTTCAAGCCTTCTGGGTTAGGCATTCCCCATCCTCGCGTTAGCAGGGTGGGGTTGTTGAATGGTTATTTTTCTTTAATTTTGAACGGTCAGACTTAACTGAGTTATCATAGAGAACTGTCTAGCAATTAACGAGGTTAAATGGAAAATATAGAAACATCTTTGGACAAATTTCTTTTAAAAGTTCTTTGGTTAGATAAAAACATTGCTCTGGCTGTAGATCAAATTGTTGGTAAAGGAACGTCGCCTTTAACAGCTTATTTCTTTTGGCCTCGGGATGATGCGTGGGAACAATTAAATCAAGAATTGCAATCTAAAAGCTGGATTTCCGATAATGAAAGGATTAAAATCCTCAATAAAGCCACAGAAGTGATTAATTTCTGGCAAGAAAACAGCAGAAGCAAAACTATGGCTCAAGCGCAAACACACTTCCCCGATGTTGCTTTTGTTGGTACTAACTAAAAAGAGGGCAGAAGCTGAAAATTTAGCCGAGATCTAAATATTAAAGCGTATTATTCTGAGGCAAAAGAAACAAATTCTTTTCGCTTCTTCTGCCCCTTTAATGGTTAAACTTGAACCATGCCACCCGATGCTTGAAAGCGGGCCCTAGTCCTTCTCAATGCCCGTTCTGCTTGCATTTTTTCTTGAGAATTATCGCCGGCATCAGCTTTGGCAAAGCGTTCTTTGGCCGCTTCGTATTCGCTGCGAGCGGATTCTAAATCGATTTTATCGCCCATTTCTGCCGCATTAACGAGAACTTTAACTTCGTTATTCTCAACTTCTGCAAAACCGCCCATCACGGCGATCGACTGCCATTCTTTGCCAGGACGAACCCGCATTACTCCTACTTCTAAAGCAGTTAATAAAGGAGCGTGTCCGCTGAGAATACCTAATTGGCCGGTCGCGCTAGGTAAAATAATTTCTTCTACACTATCGTCCCAAACTATTTTATCTGGAGCAATTACTCGTACTTGTATAGACATTTGTTATTTATAAATTGTTTTGTCGATCGTTAGTAGTTAGTAGTTAGTAGTTAGCATTGATAACTAACCACTAACAAAGTAGCTATTAACCTTGCTTAATTTTTTCAGCTTTAGCAATAGCTTGGTCGATGTTACCGACTAGGTAGAAAGCTTGTTCTGGTAAATCGTCTAATTCTCCAGAGAGGATTTTTTTGAAACCTGCGATGGTTTCTTCGCGACTAACATAAACTCCAGGAGATCCGGTAAATACTTCAGCAACGAAGAAAGGCTGAGACAAGAAACGCTCGATTTTGCGGGCGCGATCGACGGTGATGCGATCGTCTTCAGATAGTTCATCTAAGCCCAAAATAGCAATGATATCTTGTAATTCTTTATATCTTTGCAAAGTTGCTTGAACTGCGCGAGCGGTATCGTAATGAGGGTCGCCGACGATCGCAGGTTGTAGCATGGTGCTGGTGGAGTTGAGGGGATCTACTGCGGGATAGATACCTTTAGAAGCCAAACCACGAGATAATACTGTAGTTCCGTCTAAGTGGGCGAATGTAGTTGCAGGTGCGGGATCTGTTAAGTCATCCGCAGGTACGTAAACTGCTTGAATGGAAGTGATCGATCCTTCTTTGGTCGAAGTGATCCGCTCTTGCAAGTCACCCACGTCAGTACCTAAAGTAGGTTGATATCCAACCGCAGAAGGCATTCTTCCGAGCAGTGCAGATACTTCAGAACCTGCTTGTACGAAGCGGAAGATATTATCGATAAATAACAAAACATCTTGCTTGTTAACATCGCGGAAATATTCAGCCATGGTTAAAGCCGAAAGTCCAACGCGCATTCTCGCTCCGGGTGGCTCGTTCATTTGACCGTAAACGAGAGCAATTTTCGATTCGTTTAAATTTTCTTCGTTAATTACTTTCGATTCGATCATTTCATTGTAGAGGTCGTTTCCTTCGCGGGTGCGTTCCCCTACACCACCAAATACTGATACGCCACCGTGTTTGAGAGCGATATTATTGATTAGCTCCATCATGATCACGGTTTTACCAACGCCAGCACCACCAAACAGACCAATTTTACCGCCGCGACGATAGGGTGTTAAGAGGTCGATTACTTTAATTCCAGTTTCAAATACCGATGGCTTGGTTTCTAAATCGGTTAATTTAGGAGCTGCTCTGTGGATCGGTGAAGTTTCTTCTTCTCCTACGGGCCCTTTATTATCAACCGGTTCGCCCAAGACGTTAAAAATTCTACCGAGGGTACATTTACCAACAGGAACGCTGATCGGCGCACCTTGGTCGACAATTTCCATGCCTCTGACTAACCCGTCTGTAGAACTCATGGCTACAGCTCTAACTTGGTTGTCTCCTAGTAATTGTTGCACTTCACAAGTAACGGCGACATCGTTTCCTGCTGCATTTTTGCCTTCTACTCTCAGAGCGTTATAAATTCTGGGCAATTTGCCGCTTTGGAATTCTGCATCGATCACGGGGCCGATGATTTGAGTTATTTTACCAACGTTTTTTTGTTCTGTTGTGGCTACCATGCTTATTTCACAAGAGGTCTATAGGGAAAATTCTTATCTTATCTAGAATTTCGTCACCTTATAGATTATCACTCACGATCGATTTAAAGCATACATTTAGATAAATTTTCTCTCTCTTGTCTAGTTTTTTATTTAATCAATGATTTTCAGATAGTCGGGAGTGGTTAGTGGGTATTGGGTAGTGGGTAAAAATTAGTACCTCTAACTTCTGACTCCTGACTCCTGACCCCTGACTTTAGTTCGATCCCCTTGCTCTTCAATCAAGACCGATCGCCGCGAACTACGGCAAGTCTAATCCATTTCGTCCATTTCCACATCATAATAAAGGATACTCCAGAGATGATTGCCCCGATCGTCCATTTGAGGGTTACTTTGATTAAATTTTTTTGCTTGATTAGTAATTGTTTTTTTAACTGATTTTCTATTTTTTCTCTTTTGCCACGAACGTCTTTAATCAATTTTTTTCTTAATTTTTCTGGCGATTTGATTGTCATTTTATCTGACTCTTTAAATTGCAAAAATTGAGCCAAGTTCGCATTACTCGTTCCGCTCAGTTTTTGTTCAAATTGCTTGAATTGCAAGGTTTTTCTCTCTATCAACTGAATCGATTGAGCGCGATTATTTTTAGCAATTATTCTGGCGTTATTTCCCAGCATTGGAATCATCAATAAATAGATAATCCCGATCGCAAAAGCCAACCAAGATAAGCGAGATAGTTGTTTGAATTTTTGCGGTTTAATTGATGTGGTTTCAGGTAAGTGAAAAATTAAAAGAAAACCCAATAAAATTGCCCAAACTGTTTCGATCGCTTTGCCTATAGTTCTCATTTCCCATTGGGGATTGAAAAACTGAGGATGTATTAACAAATACCCTAAATCTAATAAAGTTAAAATTACAAATACATAGCCGACTAGATTAATTATTTTTGCTCGCTCTCTTTCTCTTTCTGCTAATGAATCTTGGGATTCGCTAGATTGTTTTGGCCTTTGCTTTAATGAGTTTAACATTGTTTTTAAGGGCTTGACTGTTTGAAAAATTATACAGTTACTTTTTTTTGGCAAGATTTTTTTTTAAGAAACAATTATTTAAATATTTATTTTGTCAAGGCTTTTTAAGAAAATAAATGTAGCAACATTATTGATAATTATGATTAGTTTAAGAGTAATTTAAATCCTTTTTATCTTAAAAAATAAAACTTAAATTTCTATAATAAAATGCACCTTAAAATAGTAAGTGTTTTTAAAAGATTACGATCTTATGTTGATTCAATATCTCTTAAAAAAAATCGCTAACTTGGTATCGATCGCATATTTTCAACCGAAAGAAAAGAAATAAAAGTTTTAATTTATTTTGATTTTTAAATAAAATCGATTGCGGTTAAAATTGTTTAAAGACAAGGCTAAAAAGCTGCAACGAGCAGATCGAGCGCGCTATAAAAAAAACGATCTCGTTAAGCAAACTAAAAGTTAGCGTAAATAAAGTATCTTTAAATACTCTAAAATATTCTTGTAAACGGAAATTTCACCGATGACAATAACATTGAAATCTAGGGTTTTTAGATGAAAATCAATTTAAAGCAGTTCAGGACTGGAAAAATCCTAGGCAAGAAAAGTTTCTTCAATAATTCTGTTTTACCCTGCAAACAAGAGCTGATCGCTGAGGGGGTGGGCACTTTTATTTTAGTTTTTGCTGGAACTGGGGCGATCGTCGTCAATACAATTACCGATGGTGCTTTAACTCATTTAGGGGTTAGCTTCGTTTTTGGGGCGGTTGTGGCGGCTTTAATTTATACTTTAGGTCATATTAGCGGGGCACATTTTAACCCGGCTGTTACTTTGGGTTTTTGCAGTGCGGGAAGTTTTTCCCGGAGCAAAGTTATTGGCTATGGGTTGGGCTATATTGGAGTGCAGTGTTTGGGGGCGATCGCAGCTTCGGCAATATTAAGATTGACTTTTGGCAATGTGGCTAATTTGGGCGCGACTTTACCTTTAAATGACAATTGGTCGCAAGGTTTTATTTTAGAAACTATTTTGACTTTTATTTTAATGTTAGTAATTCTCGGCACGGGACTCGATCGCCGCGCTTATAATAGTTTTGCTGGTACGGCGATCGGTTTAACCGTCGGTTTAGATGCGGCTGCGATGGGGCCGATTACTGGTGCTAGTATGAATCCAGCTCGTTCTCTCGGCCCGGCCCTAATTTCGGGGGTTTGGGATTATCATTGGTTGTATTGGCTCGCACCTATTTTAGGGGCGCAATTAGCAGTTTTAGTTTATCGACAAATGAGTACGGATTTAAAAAAATAATAATATCAGTTCTGTTGAAATTGTTCCATTAACCAAATAGCAATTATTCTTTGATTGTTATGTCTGCTTTTTTGCAATGTTTCGTCTAGTAAAGCGATCGACAATCCTGGTAAGACGAAAGATTCTTGAATTCTTTTACTGCCACCGTCTACGATTTTAAAAGCAATCAGTTCTGCTTTTTGTACGTCAACGATCCAATATTCTTCTACTCCGATATCTTCATATAAAAGCCTTTTTTCCCCTTTATCATCGGCTAAAGAAACGTCAGCAACTTCAATAACTAAATTTGGGGGTGGGAAGAGATCGAGTTCGATGATATCGGTACCGTAGCTAACAGCATCGGCATTTTTTCCCAAATAGTAAGAAACATCTGGTTGAGCTTCTTGGAATCCAGTTTTTCTAATCGTACAGTTGTCTTTGCTATTAAAATCTATCCCTTGAGAAATTGCAAACAAGTTAACAGCCAGCATGATTATTGTGTGGTCGCTAGCATGATCGTTTCCTAATCGGGTCATTTCGATATACGATTGTCCTTTATTGTAGTAACATTTGGCTTTTTTTTCTGGCAACTCTTCAACTGCTTGCAAATATTCATCCCAATTTGCTTCTACTCTCCCATCGGTCGGAAATTTTGTTATTATTTCGTCCATTTTTTCCTCGAATTGGATTCGATGTTATTTTAAAATACGAAACCTCGCCGTGCGAAGTTTCCTGACTTTATGCAGAGTATTTAAACCTAAAATTGGATTTTTATCAATTATTAACTATCCCTTGACAATTGCTCCAAAGTCTGCCAAAGTTCGCGCGTGATTCCGCAACAATCCCAATAAATTGAGCCGATTTCGTTTAATTTCAGGATTTTCATCCATGACTAAAACACTTTCGGGGCCGTCAAAAAAGTTGCTGACAACTGGAGCGATTTTTGCGAGATCGTCAACTAATAATTGATAGTTTCTTTCTTGTTGGGAGGCTAAAGTTTTTGGTAATAATTCTTGCAATTCTCGATAAAATTCTCGTTCGCAATCTTTAGCAAATAAGCTTTCTTTAATAACTTCTTGAGGATCTAATTCTGTTTTGTTTAAATCCCCTTTAGCAGCGAGACGAGTCGATCGATTAACTGTTTCGTAAATTTCGTTTAATTTACCGTTTTGGCGAATTTCTTGGAGAAATAAAGCGCGATCGCGCGCGTCTAACAAATCTTCTAAAGCTCTTTTCGTATATTCTGGATCGTTTTCTCCTAAAACTGCATTAACCAAATCGTAATCAATTTTTAGCTCTTCTTGTAGTAAAGTTTGCACCCGTTGTAAAAAGAATTCTTCTAAGGCTTTTAAAGGAGATTCTTTATCTGCATGTTCGGTAACAAAAGCCGCAGCACTTTCGTTAATTAATTGTTGTAGATCGATGTCTAAATTAGCATCCCAAGCAATACTAATGATTGCGTTGGCCGATCGCCTTAACCCGAAAGGATCGGAAGAACCGCTGGGAATGCCCCCGTTACCGAATATACTGACTATAGTATCGAGGCGATCGGCGATGCCGACAATTTGTCCTGTAATTGTAGTTGGCATCTTATCCCCGGCATTTCTGGGTAAATAATGCTCGAAAATACCTTTGGCAACTATTTCTTTCTCCCCACTGACGAGGGCGTATTTTTCCCCCATGATGCCTTGCAACTCGGGAAATTCATAAACCATTTGAGTAACTAGATCGGCTTTACATAATAAAGCAGTCGATTCGATTTCGCTTTGAAGATCTTCTTCTATTTCTAATCGATCGCAGATCGATCGGGCTATTTCCATGATGCGATCGACTTTATCGTGCATCGTACCTAAATCTTTTTGAAAAGTTACATTTTCTAATTGAGGTAGATAAGTCTCGAGATGTTCGCTGGTATCGGCACTGTAGAAAAACTTGGCATCTGCTAACCTAGCTCTGATTACCCTAGCATTTCCGGCGGCAATAATATCTGATTTTTCGGGATCTCCGTTAGAAATGGTAATAAAATTGGGCAATAAAGATCGGTCTTCAGATTTTACCATCACGGGGAAATAACGCTGGTGAGTCACCATCACCGTTGTTATCACTTCAACGGGTAATTTTAAAAATTCTGCTTCAAATTGACCGACAACTGCTGTAGGCCACTCTACTAAATTTACTACTTCTGCAAGCAATTCTGAAGGGGTGTCTGCAATACCACCCAAGCGATCGCTACATTTTTGGATTTCTGTTTCGATTATCTGTTTGCGTCGGGCCCGATCGACTTCAATATAAGCTTTTTGCAAACATTGGACATATTGACTAGCTGTAGGGATAGATACGGGATCTGGGTGTAGTATTCTGTGTCCTGTGGTGATGCGATCGCTTTTAATTGAGGTAGATCCGTTAGTTAATTCAACGGGCAAAATCTCGTCATCTAATAAAGCTACTATAGTGCGGATCGGTCGAGGAAAGCGTAAATCTCCATCTCCCCAACGCATAAAACGTTTTCCTTCTAATTTTGTAATCCATTGAGGTGTTAATTCGGTTAAAATTTCTTTGGCACTGCGTCCGCTTATTTTCTTTTCAACAAAGATAAACTGACCTTTTTTAGTATCCCTAAGTTCGATCGCGTCTAATTCTATTCCTTGTTTGCGGGCAAACCCTTCTAAAGCTTTAGTCGGTTTGCCGTCTTGATAGGCTATGCTGGCAGGGGGGCCTTTAATTTCTTCGATGCGATCGTTTTGACGTTCTGCTATCCCGGTTATTATGACGGCTAAACGTCGGGGTGTTCCGTACACTGCAATATTTTCGGGGCTTAAATATGCTTCTTTTAAACTAGATGGGATTTTTTCTTGCCACTGTTGAATCGCGCTATCAACAAAACTCGCTGGTAATTCTTCTGTACCAATTTCTAAGAGATAGGTAGGCATAGGGGATGTTTGAAAATTTCGATCGAGAAAGCTTATTCTGTACAGTTTACTTTATTACTGTTTTGACAAACCCTCAACTTTCAAGTCAATCTAGGTTAAATATTGAAATATAAATCTATAATCGAAGGCGGAGCAACTGTTAATTATTTTGCAGCAAAGACTGTTTTAAGACTTCTAACAATTTCGATTCTGTAATTGGCGAAACTAAATAATCGCTAATAACACCCCCATTTAATTTTTGTTCTAACTCATTTTTTGTTGGTGAAGAACCTAATAAAATAAATTTAGTTGTCAAAGATTTTAAAGTATTTATTTTAGAAGCAATAATAGTTTTATTAAGCATTTCTAAGTCTAAAAAAGCTAATTGATAAGGACAGTTGCGATCGGCGGCTAATTGTAAGTCTTTAAGAAATTCCCAAGAAGTTGTCGCTCGATCTACTTGCATACCCCAATTAGAGGCATAATAATGTAACAGTTTACAGTTGGTCGAACTGCTACCTCCGACTAACAATTTTATCCCGTTTAAAGAGCTATTTTCCGAAACTGGTGCTTGAGTTTGGGTTTTGCTCAAACCGATTGTAAACCAAAAAGTAGAACCAACCCCTAGAGTGCTTTCGACACCAATTTCTCCCCCCATTAATTCTACCAATTGCTTGCAAATTACTAAACCTAAACCCGTACCGCCATGTTTTCTAGTTGTAGAAGCATCAACTTGAGAAAAAGATTTAAAAAGTTTTTCGCGATCTTGAGGGGAAATACCGATTCCAGTATCGCTGACAGAACAGTATATCGGGATCGTTTGATTTGAGCGATCGGATCTATTTAAAAATGAATTAGATTTCTTAGATATATTAGTACCTAAAGAGATCCGCAAGATAACTTCTCCTGATTCTGTAAATTTGATCGCATTACTCACTAAATTTAAGAGAATTTGACGAATCCGAGAAGGATCTCCCCGCAGTTTTTGGGGAACTTCGCGATCGACCCAAAAAATTAATTCTATACCTTTTTTTTGGGCTACAGAAGCGAGTAGTTTAATCACATTTTCACCGCATTTTCTAATTTCAAAGTCGATAATTTCAAGCTGCATTTCTCCTGCTTCTAGCTTGGAAAAATCGAGAATATCGTTAATAACTTCGAGCAAATTTTCGCCGCTTAGTTGCACGATTTCTAAAAATTCTTGTTGCTCTTCGTCTAGTTCTGTTTCTGCTAATAAAGCAGTCATTCCCAAGATACCGTTCATTGGGGTGCGAATTTCGTGGCTCATATTCGCGAGAAATTGGGATTTAATTTGACTTGCTTCTAAGGCCACCGATCGCGCTTTTGCTAAATCTCGAATTGCCAAAGAAAAAATTGCGACTATTCCTAATATTAAAATTGACGAGCCTAAAAATTGATAATAACGGATTGTTTCGTTGGCGGAGCGATAATAATAGATATAAGATCTTTCTAATGCTTCTATTTGAGATTGTGCTGGTAAATCGATTAATTTTTTAGTTAAGCGATCGACTTTTGGTTTAGTCCGAACGATTAATTTACCATGGGCGATCGCTAAATTAACTAAATCGCGGTTTTCTGTTGTTAAATCTCTCTCTTTTACTAAATTTAAGATTGTTTCTATTTTGGTATTAACTTGCTCTTTGATTTCATCTGAAGAGGTAAAATTATAAATTAATAAAAGTTCTAACATCTCCTCAGTTTCTAGGGCAACTATTTGATTTTCACTAGATATTTCAAGTTGTTTGTTAAATTCTGCTAGTAAATCGGTTAAATAATATAACGAGTTTCTTAAAAGAGCATTTTCTGACTTAAAATTTTCTAATAGTTTTTCTGCGATCGCAATATTTTGTTGGTTAGCTAACAAGAGGGATTGCATTTCTCGCGCTCCTTCTCGATTGATATATTTAGGGACTTCTTCTAATTGTTTTTGATATTTTTTTAAGTTATTTAAGCGATAAATTAAAGGATCGTAAGAAATCAATACATCATATCTTGCTTTGAGAATTTCTTGATTTAAGAAGGCAGATTCTTTTTTAATTTGACTTAATTTTACAGTATAGCGTTGATGCTCTTTAAAATATAAAACTCTGCTCCGATCTATTAATAAAGCTAAGGCAAAAATTGTAAAAATTAAGATTAACAGGTATCTCAGCCTTATTTTTTTCATAACATTTTACCTTGATATTCACCAGTTAAAGTATTAAGAAATTCGACAATCAATTTAATATCTTCTGGAGATAGTTCTTGACCTAATTGGCTTTCACCCATTACGGAGATAGCCATTTCTAAGGTAGGAGCAGAACCATCGTGGAAATAGGGTTTTGTCAATGCAATATTACGCATGGTCGGAACTTTAAATAATAGGTCATCGCGTTCTTTTAGTGCTGAATTTCTGAGAGCGCGTTTAATTCTTTGTTGAGTAACGATCGGATTTTCAGTTTCTTTCGATCGCTCGCTTTTTTCAAGATAATCTGTCATGACACCAAAACTTTGAAACATATTCCCACCTAAATTAACTCCTTGATGGCAACTAATACAGCCTAGAGTTTTGAAGCGAAGATAACCTTGTTTTTCTCTCGGAGTAATTGCAGTTTTATCCCCTCTTAAAAAGCGATCGAATCGAGAATTAGGAGTATATAAAGAATTAACGTAAGTCGCTAAAGCATTTTTAATTGCTGCGCTGGTAATTTTTGAATTATAAATTTTTTTAAAACTTGCTTGATATCCAGCTGACTGCTGAATTCTGTCGATCGCTTCTTGCCAAGAACTATTATTCATTTCGTTAGGTGAATTAATAGTTTCCTCTATTTGCTCTTCTAAATTATCCGCTCTACCATCCCAAAATTGTTTAACATTAAACCCACTATTAAACACTGTAGAAGTATTAAAAACTCCAATAGCTCCATCGATGCCGATCGCTAAGGATTTTAAGTCAGTTCCCCCGGTTTTTAGGTTATGACAACTAGCGCAAGAAATTGTTTCGTTTTTTGAAAGTTTTACTTCATAAAAAAGTTGTTCGCCTAATTTTACTTTCTCGGAATTTAATGGTATTTTTAAAGGAATGGGACGAATTGGCTCTTCTATTGCTTCGAGAGATATATTGTTAGTTTCCAATCTATCTGACGAGGGTAAAGAAGTTAAAGGTTGTCGCAGCCAAATTAATATTAATAACCCAAGTAAAGCGATCGCTACAAAAATAACTTGTTTAAATTTAGTTTTGAAACTAATTGACTTCATTTTCCTAAAATTTTCGTCTCAAATCCTTTAAATATTTCCATAGCAGCAATACATAAGGTTATTTTAAACTGAGAAATGCTCAACAGTGGAAAATGAAAATCAGACCAATTGAATTTTAAAAAAATATTAATTAATTTTCAGTAGTAAATTGGAGTATTTTCCTTTACTTGCCAATTGTTATCTATCCATAACAATTCCATTGTTGTTGTTATTAATCATCTCAGTATTGACATTACTTAAAATATTAATCCCTCGCGCACCAATTTCAAAGGGATGAGAGCCAGTAATGTGATTAATTCCCCGCATCTTATAAACTTCTAAATAACGGATTCGACTCATTCTCTGGTTGGATAGAGGCAGATTGCTTTTGGTAGTTGAAAGCAGAATCGTCCCATCTACTACCGTTTCCTCTACGCCAAAGCGAGATAAACTATCAGGTGTATTGGCAGGAATATCGGAAATAAGCAATCCTACAGCACCACACTGTTGAATTAAGTTAGTTAATTGAATAATTTTTTCTCTTTGAATTGCCGGATCTTTAATTTTGTAGAGAAACACGGAAAAAGAATCAATTACCAGGCGATCGGGTTGAAATTGGCTGACAAGCTCGATTATTTCTTCTAATTTTTCTTCAACGCGGATTTGAGTTGGGGGGAAAAAGACTATTTGCAAAAATCCTTTTTGTTCTAATTCATCAAATCGCCAACCAAAACTATTAGCTGTCTGATGCAGCCGATCGCTCGATTCTTCAAAAGAAATTAACAGCCCTTTTTCAGCTAATTCTGCACCTTTGGCTAAAAATTGTAGGGCGAAAGTTGTTTTTCCAGTTCCAGAAACCCCCGAAAGCAGCAGCGATCGCCCCCTGGGAATCCCACCGCGCAATAGAGGATCTAAACCATTAATTCCGGTGGCGATTAAACCGTTTTTATCTTTCGGCTTGAATTGTTTTGTCTTGATGCTTAAACTAGGGCTGAGGATGGAAATGCCCCGATCGCTCAATCGAAAAGGAAAGGCATTCATTAAAGGTGACTGTCCCCTTAATTTATACACTTGTAGCGATCGCTTGACTTCTTGTTGAGTAAAGCTGATGTCTAAATAAAAAATTCCATCGGCGATCGCAAATTCAGCCCCATTAACTATTTGTTCTCTTTTGCTTTCGCTAACTAAAAAAGTAGTGCAGCGCGCGCTAGCCAGCAAAACCGATAAATTATAACAAAGACGGCGAAATTCACCGCGATTTTTGCTGAGATCGTCGATCGCCTGAAAAGAATCGACAGTTACTATATCAGGTTTGTGCAGATCGACTAATTCCATGATCTTTTGCGGCAACTTCAATAAAGGATTGTCAAACAAAAATCCACCAATATCGGCATATATAACTTGTTTTCCGAAAGCTTCTGGCGCAAAAAAATCGAATTTTTGCATGTAGCGAACGACTTTTAAGCTCGGTTCGGATAATGTTGTTAAATATAAAACTTTTGCCTCTTTTTGCTGGCGAATGTAATTAAACATCAGCTGCTGTACCAAGATTGTTTTACCACTTCCTGGCGATCCGGCAATGATATTGGTTGAATATACTGGTATTCCTCCTCCTATTATCGTATCTAGGATGGCTATCCCAGTTGACATAACTTTCATTGTTTAGTCTGGTTTTTGCTGATTTTTTCTTTAGATTTTCGTCACAAGTGGGCTTTTTGAATTTTGAAATTTAAAATTACTTTTTACTTTCAACTTTAAATTTTCAGTTTGGATGCAATTGCGTTTAAAATATATTTGTTCAAATAACTTAAATAAAGTTAACATAATTTGACTATCTTAACGGAAATACAAAAATTAAGATATTATTAAGGGAAGAACTGCAAGAATATTAGTCGATAGCGATTAAAAGAGATCGAGTTAACACCAAAGCAAGTAGCGATGGGCACCTTGGAAAAGTTAAATCAAGAATCAAAATATCAAATAGAACTATATAAATCCCAAATCTCTTCGCAACAAGAACAAATTCAACAACAAGAAGCTAAGTGTAAAAGTCTGAGACAACAATTGGAGCAAACTCGAGCCGAACTTGAAAAGTTAAAGCAAGAATTCAATCGTTCGATTGAAGATAAAGTAACTAAGCACAAATTTGAGTTAGAAATACTCGAAGATTTTTCAAGAAAAATTGGTTACACTTTCAGCTACGAGGAATTATTCCACTCGATGCTAGAACATCTCAACGAATTAGTTCCTTGCGACGTTCGAGGCGGTATAATTACCCAGGACAAAAACTGCAATATTTATTTAGAGAGTAACCGATCGCTATCGAAGAATTTAATTGCAGAAATAAGAGAAAAACTAGTTAATGGTTTAACTAAAATTAACGGCTGGAATCTCAGTCAAGATTCGATATCGCTACATCAGATCGACCATAAAAAAGTAATCTCAAAAGAAGATGAAATAACAGAAATAGGCTCTCATTTTTTAGTCCCGATTATTGCCGATCCAGAAGAAAAAAAGCAAATCATCGGACTTTTGTTTATTGGAGATGAAAAAAAAGAGTGCTTTAGTGAAGATAGCATTCGTCTTTTATACGCGATCGCCGATCGAGCTTCAATTTCAGTTCAGCAATTAAGAGTATTATTAGCTGCAGAAAGCAGCAGATTAGAAAACGAAAAAATTCGCGCCAATCTTGAGAAAGAAAGAGCATTAAACAATTTAAAACTGAGATTTGTCCGCACTATTTCCCACGAATATCGCACCCCATTGACAGTTATCTCTTTAGCTTCCGATCTGCTCGAAAAACAAAAAAATCGACTCAGCGAAGCACAAAAACTTAAATGTTGGCAGCGCATTCACAGTGCGATTCAGCATATGTTCAATCTAGTTGAAGATGTTTTATTGCTCGATAGCGTAGAAGCCGGAGAAATGGAATTAAATCAAGAACAAATAGATTTAGTTTCATTTTGCAAAGAATTAGTCGAAGATTTTCAACTTTTAGCAACTCGAAACCAAACAATCGAATTTAATTACAGTGGTATTAACGTTGAGGTTTATGCAGATCCCAAACTACTACAACAAATTGTTAGCAATCTTCTTTCTAACGCGCTCAAATATTCACCAGAACAAAGTAAAATTATCTTTCAACTGACTTTTACTGAAACTGGAGTTACGTTCTGCATTCAAGATGAGGGAATTGGCATTCCAGTCGAAGATATCCCGCGATTATTCGAGCCGTTTCACCGTGCTGATAATGTTGGCAACGCTCCAGGTACTGGTTTGGGATTGGCGATCGTCAAAAAGTCTGTAGAATTGCAACGAGGAGAAATTAACGTCGAGTCTCAATTGGGAATTGGCAGCACTTTTACCGTTAAATTACCCTTGAAAAAAGTTGAAAGAGACTAGTTGCTTTTTTGCTTTTGAATTGTTATTGGCAATAATATTAATAAGTTATTGGTGCTATTTAGGAATGATATTATGCCAAAAAAAAGAGATCTTAACGATTGGCTCGATCGAGACACCTTTGCTGCTTGGGTATTTCTCGCACCTGCTTTAATATTTTTAAGTATCTTTTTATTCTGGCCGATCGCTTATTTAGCATATTTGAGCTTTACGGACGGCAATTTAGGTAAAGCTGGAATGGAATGGGTTGGTTTGAGTAACTATTTACGTTTATTTAGCGATCCTGACTTTTGGCAAGTAATTGGCAATACTGTTTACTTTACCATCGCTACGGTAATTCCGAGCCTAATTATCCCTTTATTGTTAGCAGTTCTCTTAAATCGATCGATCCAGTTTCGTGCTTTATTAAGGAGTGCTTATTTCATTCCTTCAATTACTTCAATTGTCGCTGTAGGGCTTGGTTTTCGTTGGTTATTTCAAAATGACGGCCCGGTAAACAGCTTATTGATTTTCTCTGGTTTCAATGCGATCGACTGGTTAAACAGTCCTGTTTGGGCTATGCCTGTATTAATTTTATTGAGCAGTTGGAAGCAATTAGGATTTAATATGGTAGTTTTCTTAGGCGGACTGCAAATTATTCCTCAATCTCGTTATGAAGCGGCAGAATTAGATGGAGCTGACGAGGTTGCCAAATTTTGGTATATTACTTTACCCGGACTGCGCCCCACTTTAGTTTTTGCTGCTGTGACGACGGCAATTTTTACTTTAAGAAGTTTCGAGCAAGTTTATGTGATTACTAACGGCGGCCCTTTGAATTCAACTAACTTGCTAGTTTATTATATTTGGCAACAAGCATTCAATCGCTTTGAATTTGGTTATGCAGCAGCAGCAGCGACGGTTTTATTGGCGATTACTTTAGTTTTAGTTTACGTTCAGTTGCAAGCTTGGAGACAAGATTAAACTGGTTTAAATTTCTCGAACTACTCTAAAACCGAGAGTTTTATATCCTCCTTTATGGTGCGGTTCGCGAGCACCAGAACGACAACTCAAAGCGTCGCTACTCCAAGATCCCCCTCTGATGACGCGACGAGATCGATTGCGAGGAGAAATCCAAGGGCTGCCATCTGTGGGGGCATTTAAATAGTTGTCGTGCCAAGTATCGTAGCACCATTCCCAGACATTGCCGTGCATATCGAACAAACCAAAAGCATTGGGGAAAAAACTTCCTACTGGAGTGGTTTTGTTGCGATATATTCGTCTGAGGGGGGCTATTTTATAGATAAATCTGGCGTTATAGTTAGCTAATTCGGTGTTTATAGTTTCACCAAAATAAAACGGGGTATTCGTCCTGGCGCGGGCTGCATATTCCCATTCCGCTTCCGATGGTAAACGATATTTTTGTTTTGTTTCTCTCGAAAGTCTTTGACAAAATTCAACCGCATCGTCCCAAGATACTCGTTCTACGGGTAAATTGTCTCCTTGAAAATAAGACGGATTGGGATTCAAATCGAGATCGACCTTGTCGGTTGCTGCGATCGCCCGCCATTGAGCTTGAGTCACCTGATAAGCACTCATAAAAAAGGGTTTCAAGCTGACTTCGTGTTGAGGACGTTCGGAAGTTTTACCGTGCAGTTCTGTGGTTGGAGTACCCATGATAAATTTTCCTTGGGGAATTTTAACTATTTCTAGTTGGACTCCGTTACTGAGATCTTCAGTGAGATATTCGGCTGTTGTGGTGGTTTTGTTTATTTGGCGACCGGTAGCGTCAATGGTTGCTATTTCAAAAAATTTTTGCTGTAAGGATTTTGTTTGTTTTTGATTATTTGAATTAGTTTGAGGTTGAGGATTTTTGCTTTGGGATCTGGGTCGATCGTTATTGTTCTGTTGAGGATCGATTGTTTCTTGTTTCGGTCTGTTTAGCAAACTTAGGAAAGATTTGAATAATGCATTTAATAACAAACCAATTACTACAAAAAATAACCATTTTAAATATTTTCTGCGGTTGAGATTGATGTTACTCAAGTTTTTCAAACCGAGGTTGGAGAAGTTGATAAATTTCGGTAAAGTTGGGAATTTGGGTAAGTTGGGAATTTTAACTATATCTTGAATGAGGGCAAAATTTGGTTTATTTATGGTTGTCAGTTTGGTTATTCTCTGGGCTTTGTTGATAATGTTGATTTGATTGTGTTTGCTGGCTGGTACTATTTGACTTGCTGAACTTCTTGAAGTGGTTGTTGTCAGTATGTCGGTGTTGAGTTTGGGCTGAATTAAAGGTTGGTGCAATCGCTTTTCTCTCAAAATTTGCGATTCAATTTTAATTACTTCTTCATCGCTGAGTTGCCAATTTTTTTGAATCTTTTTTAATTCAAGTCGATTTTCTTCGCTGAGGGGATAGTTATTTTCAACGCTTTTAATGAAAGCTGTTTTGTAGTTTGCTAATCCTTGGTTGTGAGACTCAATTTCTTGTCTCAATCTCATTTTGATTTTAACAACGTCTTCGTCGAGAATGTTTAAGCTTTTTTGTTTTTCAATTAGATCGCTGTGTTGGTAAACGCTCAGGTTAGTTCCTTCTTGAAGAGCTTTACTTAATTCTGTTTCGTATTCTAGTAATTTTTGGTTATAAGTTTCTATTTTAATATTCATACGGCTTTCAGCTAAAGCCACATCGCGATCGCTCAATTTCCAAAGTTTTTTCATTCTGTCGAGGCGATCGCGAACTGCTGGGGAAAGGGGTCTTTCTTTCCGCATTGCTGAATATAATTTATCTTCGTATTCTCGAATGTGTTGTTTATATTTTGCTAGCTCGGATCTGACTTTAGTTTCGATCTCGTAAGTATCTCGATCTGTAAGTCCTAAAATAGTGTGAAAGTTTTCTTTTAATCTTTTAATATCTGCTCGGGATGGAGATATTTCTTGTTTGAGTGCTTCTCTAAAATCTCGTTCAAATCGGTCTAAATTTTGTTTTAATTCTCGTTCTAATTTGCCAAGAACTTCTGTTTCGATTTCTTTAGCTCGTTCTAAGGATAAGCCAAATCTACCTCTCAATCGATCTAAAATTTCACGACCTTCAAGGGTAATTTTACCGTTTGCCATATTTTCTAATACTTTTTCGGCATATTTTTCTTCAGGTTCGCTGATATGAACTTTTAATAATTGTATCGAGTTATCTTCGCGTTCGTAGTAAATATTTGGGATTACTTTTGGCTCTATTGCTTGAACTTTTTCTCGAGCATATTGATGTAATTCTTTAATTGAAATCCATCCGTCACAATTGCGGTCTGCTTCTGCGGTTCTAATCCCTTCAACTAAGTAAGATGTATATGGGGATAGTTCTTCTCCCGGTCTAGCAAAAGCGTATTTTTCCGAACTAGCGGCTGTGGCGATCGTACAGTGGCCTCGATTCCAGAAGAATCTGCCTCCACCTAATAAGTGTTGTTTGATGTCTATGATATTACTAACGTCGCGATCGTCTCTTAAGGAAGTAAAGCAGCTATCTAAGATAATGACTTGATGTTTCGACTTACAGCTATTAATCTGTTTTCGCAGGAATTTAGCTGCAACTGCAGAAGATTTAACTAAATTACCCCGAGAGTTAATTTTACTATTTGTTGCTCCTAAATATAGTCCATCTCCTTCTTCTTGAATGATTCGACCCGAGAAAAATAACAGGACGAGATCTTCAGCTTGACGCTCTGAAAATAATGTTTTTATTGCTTTTTCAATTGTCTGTTTGTCGGGATCTACCGCAAACATAACATTGTTTGGATCGAAGTTGCCTTGCTCTGGATCTAATAATATTTTATCGATCTCTTCGGCATTTCTGCTTGCCTGAGTAAATACGTTTAAACCAGATTCGTAATGGCTAACACCGATCGCTAAAGCATATTTTTTCATCTATAATTTCCTTCAATTTCCTTCTTAATTGTTTGGATAATGTTGGTAATTTTAAGGAATAAATCTGGTATTTATGTTTTTTTTTGGGCCGTTGTTGCTAAAAAATAATTATAATAGCCGAAAATTGAGTTCAATAATTTTAATTTTAGATCGTTTATCCCAATTCTGCGATCGCCCGATCGCAGAGGATTTCCTCGGTTGCTGTTCGAGCTTAGCTGCTTCGAGCTAGATACTTAAATAAATTTGGCAAGGCGATACAGCATACCAAACTTTAATCAAATATTAAATCATTTTATTCCTTAAATACACCAATCTCAATTTATTATTTACAAATATATTTACCTGAATTCTGGGTAAAATAAGGGCGATCTATTGTTAGCTCGATTCCAGTTGAGAAAAGGCCGGAGGCTGCTGCTGAATTTAAGCCGTTTCTGCAAACAAGCGATCTAATTGTTGCTGCATTTGAGTTAGAACTAAATGGTAACAATCTTCAACATAAGCGCGATCGCTGGCTGCTTCAATACCGTAGCGATCGAAAACAATTGGCGGACAGACTCGGGTGTAAATCGGTGTTGGTAAAGGAATATTCGGTAGAGGGCCGATGGCTAAACCCCAAGGTAAACCCAAGTAAATTGGAAAAACTTCTGGATCTATATCAAACAGCCAAGGCATACCCCACTCGTGTAGTTGTTTCATCGTTTCGTAAAAATCTGCTAAAACAAATAGGGTATCGTGGGCGCCTTTTGAGATCAGGGGAACGATCGGAACTTCGGCTCTTAAAGCTAGTTTAATAAAGCCTCTGCGCTCGGCAAAGTAGATTTTATCTCTTTGGGAATGGGGTCGAAATACGTCTTGCGCTCCTCCTGGATAAACTAAGACGCTCGCGCCTTTTTCAAAAGCTGCGATCGCAGTTTTGGGCCTGGCAATAATTGCTCCTGCTTTGGCAGCTAATTGAGCTGTATTTGAATATACTTTCCAAGCACTGTGATGCATTAATCCATAAATTAAACGTTCCGTACCGAACAATCTAAACCAGTCGTACATCATCATTCCGGTGTCTGGAGAAGCTAATCCGCCATTGTGAGAACCGACAAATAAAGCTTGTCCTTGGGGTACGTGATGCCATCCGTCGGTTTGAACTCGAAAGTAGTAACGATATAACCATTCTAAAAATGGCATGATTGATTCGATAAATTTTGGATCTCTTTCTTCTAAAGACCATCCGGGTCTAATATTGGTTTGATTTTGGCTCATTAATTTACAGTCAATCTAATCTGGATTAAATTTATTTCTATCTTGTATTGTATTAGTATTATTAGTTTTTATTATTTTTACTCGGCACTCAGAAAATGTCCCGATTTGAGATATTAATATTTTTTGACCGACAATTGCGATCGAGATGCCCGATCCTTTAATTTAAAAACGTTTTTCAACCTTAGTAAGTATTACTCCCTAATCGGCAATGAGTTTTTAGTTTCTTTGGCCAGACAATGGCTTTTTAGTGAAATTTTACTGGTTAATCGCTCGATATTTTCAACCTATTCGGTTGCGATAATTCAAACAAGCTATTTGCTTTGTGTTGCGGATACAACAGTCAAGTAGGCTACTAGAAAAATTCATTTACCTGCTGCTTGAATAGGTTTATTTTTTGGGGGTCTATAATATTTTTAGATCGCAGTTGGCAACTATTTAAAATCAATATAGTCCAGTCAACGATTTTTAGTGAGTTTCAAATTTCTCGATTTACGATCGTAACAATTTAGATCTTTTTTTTCTACTTCTCCTTTGTCGATACTTTCTGTCTATTTTTTGGCAAACAAACTTAATTATTCTCTCGAGTCAGCGAACAAGCATCATTATATATTAAAATTTTTAAAAAAACTATCTTGACTAAAGCAATAAGGAGATCTCTTTTTAGATTCGTTAATTGTCTGCCAAAGATCTATATTTGAAAATAAATGGTTTAAGAAGCAATGATAAAAGATCCAACAGAAAAAAAATACAGCCATAAAAGTCATCGATTACGAGCTGAAATTCTCAAAGGGATAGGTATTATCTTCGCAAGTGTTGGGGGAGTATTTTGCATTTTAAGTTTTTTGGATTGGAGTGAAGTTTCAACTTTCAAGCAAAAAGGTAGAGTAGACAATGCAAAAGTTATCAAAAAATATACAGAAAAAATTTCTTCAATTGGTCGGAGAAGAGCTTTGAGAAAAAGTTATCGAATTGATGTTTATTATTGGGATAGTTTCCAATCTCGCAATCGAGAAACAAAGATCGCGAAAAAAATTAATACTTTAGAAGATATCGACAAGATAGGTCAGTTAAAGTTTAAAAATTTGCAAAAAGGCACGATCGAAAAAATCAATCGAGAGCAATTTGAAGCGATCGCAGAAAATTCAGAAATAGCTATTTATTACATTCCTGATTCCGATGGCAAAGTTGCGTTAAAAGATTGGGTTGACAATTACAACCTTTTATCCAGTTGTGGAACGGCAATAATCTCGATCGGTGCGGGAATTGGTTTATTTATTTTAGGAAATTCAACAGTGAAATTTTCTGAGTAACCGTAGCAAAACTACAAAAAGCGATCGAGTAATTCTTTGCATAAAGTGAGCTAAAATTCCTCTAAGGTTAAATATTTAAGCGAACAATGCAAATGCAAAACAATGCTATTGCCAAATACAAATCGATAATTACTCTTACTTTAGTGTGCTTTAGCTTACTAATTATAAGCGGTTGTCAGTCTAATGATTCCGAGCAAAACAAAGTCACTAAAATAACTTTTTGGCACGGCATAAATCCGCCAGAAAATCGAGATATATTTAATAAATTATTAGAAAAATTCAATCAAAGTCACGAAAATATTCAAGTAGAAGCAATATATAACGGTCAACCGGACGAACAGATACCAAAAATTATCTCGTCAGTAGTAGCAGAAAAACCACCCGATCTGCTTTGGTACGTCCCCCAATTAACGGGAGAATTAGTCAAATTAGAGGCAATTATTCCCCTCAAAGATTGGTTAGATAATTCGCCGATTAAAGCAGAAATAGATCCGGCTATGTTTGAAACAATGGAACTGAACGGAAATATTTGGTCTGTACCTTTTGCGACTAACAATGCGGCGATGTTTTATCGTCCTAGTTTGTTTAAAGCCGCCGGAATCGATCGACTACCGGAAACTTGGGATGAATTAGAAAAAGTTGCCAAACAATTAACAAAAGACACCGATGGAGACGGAAGAATAGATCGCTACGGTTTATTTTTATCCGTGGGAAAAGGAGAATGGACGGTGTTTGTTTGGTTGCCATTTATTTATAGTGCTGGGGGTGAAATAGTCCGAGATAATCGAGCGAATTTAAATAATCCTGGAGCAATAAAAGCATTAGAATTCGGCACAAAATTAGTTAAGAATAAGGTTGCAATTTTATCCGCACCAGAAAGAGGTTATGAATTAGATGAGTTTTTAAAAGGGAAAGTAGGGATGCAAATAACCGGCCCTTGGACTTTGGCACAATTAAAACAAACAAATGTCGATTATGGAGTTTTTCCCTTACCGAAATTAGAAAAAAAAGCGGCAGTAGTCGGAGGAGAAAATTTATTTGTCTTTAAAACGACTCCAGAAAGAGAACGAGCCAGCAAAGAATTTTTAGAATATATTTTAGGGGAAGAATTTCAGACAGAATGGGCATTAAAAACAGGTTATTTACCGATTAATTTAAAAGCGAGATCCAACGAGAGATATCAAGAATTTGTTGCCAAAAATCCAGTTTTGCAAGTCTTTATCGACCAGATGGAATGGGCCCGATCGCGCCCGATCGTTCCCGGATATACTCGTTTGTCAGAAAATTTAGGTCGAGCGATCGAAGAGTCTTTATTACAAAATAAAACACCGGAAACTGCCCTAAACGAAGCACAAAAACGGATCGAATCGAATAGATAGATGAAGTGAAAAGAAAAATGAGCGGAGTGGAGTTATTACACTTTCTTTGGCTCGCCCCAGAGGTGAGATTCAAAAATCGGTTAGTAGCCTTGTTTTTCTGAGTAGGAAAGTGAGAACGGTTTCTTCTCGGGAAATAATATCCGCTTTGCCTTCCATACCGGATTGAATTTGACACTTTTGCTCTCGAGTACCGAGAACGAGGCTCTCTGGCTGAATAATCACATTGTAGATACCCCCTTGTGATCTTTGTGCTGGGGTGATACCTCTCGATAAGGAAGAGTTAAAACTAGATGTAGAATTATTTTGAGGCATCGTAGCATCAGGAGCAATGAAGCTGACAGTACCATTGAGAGTTCCGTAGTCGGGATAGGGACAAGCCGATACCCGCATTTGTGCTTTTTGTCCTACTTCTACCTTAGCGATATCGCCAGATGCTACTAAAGCTTTAATTTCTAACGGGGTATTGCTGGGGGAAATGAGGGCGATCGCCTCTCCTGGTCTGACC
>JASJCW010000297.1 GCA_030065265.1 Prochloraceae cyanobacterium | reverse complement strand
CGAGCCGTAGCAATGGCCTATGAAACGCGCCAACATTTCCCTACCGAACAGATTTGGATCACTAACGAAATCATCCACAATCCTTCGGTAAACAATCGCCTGCGGGAAATGAAAGTTAAATTTATTGAAGTCGCAGCGGGTAAGAAAAATTTTGAGGCGATCGGTTCGGGAGATGTGGTAATTTTACCAGCTTTTGGTGCTAGCGTCACTGAAATGCAAATATTGAACGACAAAGGTTGCACTATAGTCGATACTACTTGTCCTTGGGTATCTAAAGTTTGGAATTCGGTTGAAAAACACAAGAAAAAAGCCCATACTTCGATCGTTCACGGTAAATACAAACACGAAGAAACTGTAGCGACGATCTCTTTTGCAGGAACTTATTTAGTTGTTTTAAATTTAGATCAAGCCGAATACGTTGCTAATTATATTCTCAACGGTGGCGATCGCGAAGAGTTTTTAGCTAAGTTTAAAAATGCTCATTCTCAAGGGTTCGATCCAGATCGGGATCTAGAAAGATTAGGAGTTGCCAATCAAACTACCATGCTCAAAAGCGAAACCGAAGCGATCGGCAAACTCTTCGAGCGAACTATGATGAAAAAATACGGGCCGGAAAATTTAAACGAGCATTTTATGAGCTTCAATACAATCTGCGATGCAACTCAAGAAAGACAGGATGCAATGTTAGATTTAGTTGAAGAAGAACTATCATTAATGTTAGTAATTGGAGGGTTTAATTCTTCTAATACTACTCATTTACAAGAAATTGCGATCGAAAGAAATATTCCTTCTTATCATATCGATAGCGTCGCCAGAATTAAAGACAGAAATCATCTCGAACATAAACCTCTCGGTAAAGATATTGAAATTGCTTCTAATTGGCTTCTCGAAGGTAAAATAACCGTTGGAGTCACTTCTGGTGCTTCTACCCCCGACAAAGTTGTTGCTGAAATAATTGACAAGATTTTTGAGTTGAAATCTGCTGCTGCTGCGACTGCTTAAGTAAATTGATATTTAGTAGAGCAAATCAGTATTAATCAGTTTGTTTGCTCTACATATAATTAAATTATCAATCAAAATACTATCAAAAAATTAGGGTATTGTTATGTGGAAAAAAATTTTAGTTCCAGTAGATTCTTCAGCAATGGCTGAAATGGTTTTTAAAGGAGCTTTAAGCCTAGCTAAATCGACTGAATCATCTTTAATCTTACTGCACGTCTTATCGATGGACGATCGGGAAGCACCCCCACCACCAGCATTTACGGGAAAGTACACCAGAAATCGCATCACTGGAGAATACTATACTAAAGAAGATGTAATTGAAACGCGCAACAAGCAATGGGAAGCTTTTGAAAAGAAAAGATTTGACGATCTCGAAAAACTGAAAAATGAAGCGATCGCACAAAATGTAAATACTGAAATAGTACAAATTTCTGGAAGTCCCGGATCGACTATTTGCGAACAAGCAGAAAAATATAAAGTCGATTTAATTATCATGGGGAATCGAGGAATTTCTGCCTTAGAAAGGATAGTTTTGGGAAGTGTTAGCAGTTACGTAGTTCAAAATGCATTTTGTTCGGTTTTAATTGCTCGCATTCCTAATAATAATTCACTAAAATGGCAGAAAATTTTAGCAGCAGTTGATTCTTCTGCAATGGGTCAAACGGTCTTCGATCGCGCTTTAAGTTTCGCTAAATCTACTGGAGGTAGTTTAAACTTATTGCAAGTTTTATCGATGGACGATTTGAAAGCACTTCAAACAATTAAAAATCAAAGTTTAGAAGGTATGACAGGAGCGGGTTTAGAGCCTTTCAACGAAGCCATAGAAGAAATTAAAAACGAAGCTTTAGAAGCGATGAAAAATGAAACTTTAGAAGCGATGAAAAATCAAGCTTTAGCAAAGGATGTAGATCTCGAAATTATTCGGGTTTTTGGCAGTCCGGGACGGAGTATTTGCGAACAAGCAGAACAATCTGAAATCGATTTAATTGTGATGGGAAGTCGGGGACTTTCTGGCTTGAAAAAAATACTTTTAGGTAGCGTCAGCAGTTATGTAATTCGTCAAGCATATTGTTCCGTTCTAGTAGTTCGTAGTTAGTAAGCTCCATTTTATTGTCTTAAAAAAAGTCTGCGGTAGAAAAATTCTATCGCATTTTTAACGTTAATATAATGATTCAAACTCTTATTTTACTTTCGATCGCTTTTTGTTTGATTTGTTTGGTGTTCTTGTTACCAATTATTACTGAATTCAGACGCGATCGCATTAGAAATAAACCTTTTCCTCCGCGATGGAAATTCATTCTCAGAAAAAATTTTCTTATTTATAAATCTCTTCCCAAGAATTTACAATCAAGACTTAAAGGCCACATTCAAGTCTTTATGGCTGAAAAACAGTTTATTGGTTGTGACGGACTCGAACTTAACGATGACATTAAAGTAACTATTGCTGCGATCGCTTGTTTGCTACTCTTAAACGAACGAGGAGAATACTATCCAAAACTGCGCTCTATTTTAGTTTACCCAACTGCATATATGGTGACAACGAGGCAAGCTTTCGGAGATTATGGAATTGCAGAGTCCAAAGAAGCTAGACTGGGTGAGTCGCGATCGCGAGATTTAGTCATACTTTCTTGGGAACAAATTAAATACGATTTAAATCATTGGCAAGACGGACACAATGTTATCTTACATGAATTTGCCCATCAATTAGACCAGGAAGATGGCATTGCTAATGGCGTACCAATACTATCAAAAAAACAAGATTATCTCAATTGGGCCAAATTTTTTACTAGGGAATACAAACAATTAATTGCAGATGTTAAAAACGGTCAAAAAACTGTTATGTATTCTTACGCTACGACTAACCCAGCAGAATTTTTTGCAGTTGCAACGGAAACTTTTTTTGAAAAACCTCAAGAAATGGAGCAAAATCTAACTAATATTTATAATTTGTTGAAAAACTATTATAAGTTAGATCCTACTGGCTGGTTTTAAACGATTAAATTCATCTCTATTGGGAGAGGAATAATACTGCAGAAGGTCTGTCATTTCTTGAGTATTGAGAGGCTGGGAAAATAAAAATCCTTGTCCTCCAAAACAGTTTAAAGATTGCAGAAAATCGAGTTGAATTGAATCTTCGATCCCTTCAGCAATAACTTTAATATTTAGTTCGCGGGCCATAACGACGATCGCTCGAACAATACTTTGTTGGGAATTATTCAGGCTCAGCTTGTGAATAAAAGAACGATCTATTTTCAAAATATCAAAAGCAAAACGATCGAGATAACTTAATGAAGAGTAACCAGTACCAAAGTCATCGAGACAAATCTGAATTTGTTGTTCTCTAAATTGATTTAAGATACTCAATACAGATTGGCAGTTCTTAATCAGAACGCTTTCAGTCATTTCTAATTTTAAATGTCTCGGATCGAGGTTGGTTTTGCTCAGAATAGATTCTACTTTAGCCGCTAAATTAGATTGAATAAATTGTTTCCCAGAAAAGTTAACATTAAGTCCTAATTGAGCAAAAGCTGGAAATTGTTTTTTCCAAAGAGATACTTGACGGGAGGCATTTTCAAGAATCCAAAGATCGAGGGGAACGATAAAACCATTTTCTTCAGCAAGAGGAATGATATCTTGAGGATGAATTAAGCCCAAAGAATGATGTTGCCAGCGAACTAAAGCTTCTATACTTTGAATTTGATTATCTTTTAAAGAAAAAATCGGTTGATAACAAATAAATAGTTGTTCCCGTTCGATCGCTCGCTGGAGATCGTTTTCTAGTCGCAATTGTTTTGAAGCGCGATCGTACATCGAAGTATCGAAAAAACAATGACAAGATTTGCCGCTAGTTTTAGCCGAATACATCGCAGTATCCGCATCCCGTAATAGTTGTGCCGGTTCTCGATAAGAATAGGTCGAACTAAGGGCGATACCGATGCTAGTAGAAACAAAGATTTCCTGTTCTTTAAGGACGAAGGGCTGTTTTAAAGCTCGGTGAATCCGTTGCGCTACCTCAAGGGCATCATCTTGATGTTGCAGATCTTCTAAGAGGATAACAAATTCATCTCCCCCAAGACGAGCTAAAGTATCGTTATGACGCAAACATTTTTGTAATCTTTTGCTAAAACCAATTAACAATTGGTCTCCGACGAGATGGCCCAAGCTATCATTAATGATTTTAAAACGATCTAAATCTAAGAAAAGAACCCCAAAGAGAAAATCCGGCTCTTGTTGAAGACGAGATAAGCTATTGTCGAGACGGTCGATTAAAAAAGTCCGATTGGGAAGTCCGGTAAGAGCATCGTGGAAAGCATCATGGCGTAATTTATCTTCGGCTCGTTTGCGATCGGTAATATCGGAAGAAATGCACAGTAAATATTCAGATTCTTGATTCTCATCGTAGAGGGGGACTTTAATTGTATGCAGAATTCTCCGGCCGCGACTGCAACTGTCAATTTCTTCTGCTGGGATGTCTTCAGCAACTCGACGCACAAAAGCAATTCTATCTTTGCGATCGTAAAAATCGGCTCGTTCTTGAGGGAATAAGTCTTTTGCAGTTTTACCGATTAGTTGGGAAGCTTGCAGTCCGAATAGTTCTTCGCAAGCTGAATTGACTAGTAAAAGTTCGCCGAAGTTTTCTGTTTTCCCACTTTTTACAAATAAAGCTACTGGTAAATAATCGATTAAAGTCTGTAAAAAGTTTTTATCTCGTTCTCTTTGTGCTTCAACTTGCTTGCGATCGCTAATATCTGTAATAGTTCCTACATAACTGGTAACTTGACCGAATCGATCTTTTTCAGCTAATGCTTGACCTAAAACCCAGGTTATTTTCCCATCCCGACTTTTAAAACGATATTCTGCTTGAAAAGGTAAATTTTCTGAGGTAGCTCGGTACCATTGAGAGAAGACTGTTTCGCGATCTTCAGGGTGAAGGGCCCGACTCCAACCTCGGCCTAAAGCTTCTTCTTGAGAAAGTCCAGCAATTTGACACCATTTTTGATTGGCATAAATACAATTACCTTGGGGATCGGTTTGAAATATGCCAACTGGTGAAATTTTGGCTAAGGTTGAATAGCGATCTTCATTAATTAAAAGAGCTTGTTTGTTCTCTTGTATTTGCAAAGCATGGGCTAAAATTTCAGTGAATATTTTCAGACGTTTAATATCATTTTTCTTCCAAGTTTTATTTTCAGTAACCGAAGCTAAAGTGAACCAACCAAGAACCTTACCCTCAAAAATAAGTGGAATACAAATTAAAGATTTAAAATCAAAAGCAAGATAATTATTGCGGGTTTCTGGATTGAGATTTTCTGAAATAATAATTCTAGGAAGATAAAGTATTTTTTTATTTAAAATAATTTGCAAATCCCAAGGAAAATTGGATTCGGTTAGGTTTTGTGCCAGTTGTTTAACGGTTTTTCTACCTTTTTTAACCCATTCAAAAGCCATACTGAAATTTTTCTTATCTTTATCGAATAGAAAAATGTAGCTCGTATCGACTTGAGAAAATTCGCCAATTTCTTGAAGTGTTTCCTGGATTGCGGCTGGAATTTGCAGCGATTGTAAATTGATAAATCGGGTCGAAACTTTAATAATTAGTTCTTCAAATTTGAGTAAATATTTAATCGTAGATTTTAAAGCAATAGATTTTTCTAACTCCTTAACTAAGGAGCTAATTGGTTGTTTATTATAAGAGTTGTGCTCTAGATAACTAAGTTTATTTCCGTCCATCGCCGATCGCCTAAAATTCTTTGTTCTTACTACTCAGCAAAATTTAATATGAGTTTATTGTAAAGCAGTATAAAAATTATAATATAATTATTAAGATATTAAATGTTTTTTTAAATATCTTTGATTGGCTGACAAACAACGTCTCGATATTTAGGTAAGTTTGGTTGAAAAAAATATCAGTAGCCAATTTAGTCATTTTAAAAAATGAAAATTGCTAATTCCAAAATCAGGAGTTAGTCAATCTTCCCTTAATATTTACTTAATATTTAAATCGCTTTTAATTGTTTGAAAATATAAGATCGCCAGTCAAATTAGCAAAAAGTAGATTTTGGATCGAACAGACTGGGTTTTTTAAAAATATTTTTTTAATAAGAGCGATCGAAAACAAAATAATTTATAGCTTTTATTTTCGGCTTATCAATTTATGTTTAAGAACGAGCCTTTTATTGTTGAGCTACTTTACTAACTACAAAGTTTTGCAATTGAATCTGTCTCGAGCTTGACATTTCAAATTAGAAAACTAATATCAATAAATATAAGCCGTTATTGATATAGACTATTAATAACTGCTCATACTAAATGTATCGGAAAAAAGAATATGAACGACGATCGCAGCAGAAAATGTGAAGCTAAAAGGGTTATAAAACTGAGTAGCGAACTAGCAAAACCAAGTCCTTTCTATTTTGGTTATGAGATCGAAGCAGATTTTATTGTTGAACTAGAAAAGTATAGTTTTGACAAAATCTTTTTCTTTACAGAACCGCATTTATTCGAGCTATACGGTAAGAAACTCTACGATCTAATTCAAGAAAAATATCCTTGCTCTTTAGAATTCGTTCCACCAGGAGAAGAATGCAAACACTTTCCAGTGCTAGAAAAAACTTGCGAAAAACTTATCG
>JASJCW010000296.1 GCA_030065265.1 Prochloraceae cyanobacterium | reverse complement strand
AATGAACGCTCCAATCTGCCAGAACATTTATTCCTACTTGAGGCAGGATCGGCAAGACTAATTTAGGATTAACTAAAAGTAAAGTTTTAGCTAAAGCTGGAAATTGAATGACATCTTGTAAAAAAGGTTTTAAAACATTATCCCCCAATCGTTCCATAACCGCAAAAACTCCGTTCATCATATCGTTTATTTGATTTGGATTGGGATTTTTATCGATGCCCACGCTCATAGTTCTTTGAAATAACCAAGTCACCGAAATATTAGGTTGATAGGGCTGAATTAGAGCTAAATCTTTACTTTGTAAACTATCTACTTTTAAAGCCTCGTCGATCGCAAAACTAAGCCGTTTTAAATGACGAATCATCGCACCAAAACCGCCAAAACTAACCGGAGATTGACCGCCGCTACTATCGCCAACTGGTAAAATTCTATTCCAAATTAAATGTAAAGGACTTTGACGATAAGAAGGGAAAAAACCGAACAAAAAACGTTCAAAATTTAAGCGATCTAATTCTATTTTTTGATACTCCGGGAGCAGGCGTAAATACTCCTCCATAAAAAACTCCAAACTAAAGCGATCGGGATCTGCGTCGATATAGGTGAACATATAAGTGGTTCGTCCATCCCTAGCCGGAAATGCTTCCCAAAAATACTGACATTGATTTTGAATTGGAGTAAAAGAAACGATTAAATCCCCCGTTTCATTTTGAGAATATCCCTTTGCACAGCTACCAACTACCAAACAAACACCTTCTGGTTTCTCTCCCGATCGCCCTTGTTTGGCAATAGGAGAAAAATTACCCATTGCATCGATTAATAATTTAGTTGTTAACTTATTTTCCCCAGCTTCTACCGTCACTCCGTTAGGATGAACCGTTGCCGATTTAAAAGGAGTATTTTCTAATAATTTTCCACCAGCTGCAATGAATTTATTTTTTAAAGTTTCCAGCAAAAAGACCGGATCTACACCGATATTTAAGACATCTTTGACCCAAATATCTTTACCACCACAAAAGCTAACCCTTGCTGGATTGTATTCTGTGACGATCGCAGTTTCTAATTCCGTTTCTGAAAGTAATCCAAGTTCTAAAAATACCGTTAATTCTTGACGAGAAATATTCCATTCTTGATCTCTGCCCCGTAAAATTCCCCTTTCAAGAATGACAACTTTCCAGCCTAATTTTTGCAAACTCGCACCAATTAAAATGCCTAAAGTGCCGCCAGTAATTACTATATCCCAATCGCAATTATTTAAAGATTCCTGGGTTTCGTTGACAACTTGGGGAATTGGGGTTGTGTTGCTTCGCAAAGCAGCCCAAAGGCGATCGGCACCACGCAAGCGATCGAGCGTATTATCCGATCGCGAGGCGAGAATTTTTTCGGTTAATTTCATGGATCTTTGAATAGTTTGCTGCTGTTTACTTATCTTTATGATAAATACACGAACCAAACAAAGACAGCAAAAGTCGCAATAAAAAAGAAAAGACTAAAAAAAGGGCGGTAATAAAACCGCGATCGCTTACCATTTTCTCAAACTAGATATTTAAAGCTAAAATTTTTGCAAGGGGATTGGCTCGATGGGATCTGTCATTAGTACGGTAAATATGAAAGGTGGCGTGGGTAAAACTACTCTGACTGTTAATTTGGCAACCTGTTTGGCTAAATATCACAATAAGAAAGTTCTCGTGATCGATCTCGATTCCCAAATCAATGCCACTTTAAGTTTAATGATGATTCCTGCATTTGCAAAAGTGCGGAAGAAAAGACATACTTTAGGTTATTTAGTTGATAAGGCGATCGAGCCAAATACTAGAAAAAAATTCTCTATTGAAGATCTGATTATTTATTCTGTTTGCGATATCGAAGGATTGGATTTATTACCTGGAGATATCGAACTTTACGATGAGTACGTTGTTTCACAATTATTACATCAAAAAGCGATCGCAGAACAAGAATCTAATTTTGAACAAGTTTGGGATAACTTTGAGAAGATTTTAGTTAAAGAAATTCTCGATCCGATTGTCGACGAATACGATTTAGTTATTATTGATTGTCCGCCAAACTACAATCTGCTCACCCGCAGCGCGATTATTGCCAGCGATTTTTACCTCTTACCAGCCAGGCCCGAACCTTTATCAGTAGTCGGCATTCAACTATTACAAAAAAGAATCGAAAAACTCAAACAAAAAGATCGCATTTCAGCGGCGATCGACATTCAAATGTTAGGCATAGTTTTTGTCCTTTCAGGAGGAACTTTATTGGGCAGATATTACCGCAGAATTATGAAGCGAGTCCAAGAAGATTTCGGTAATGAAGGATTGTTTCAAACTGCGATTCCAATGGACGTAAATGTAGCTAAAGCTGTGGATATGTTTAAACCAGCGGTGTTAGTAACTCCCAACTCTAGCGGATCTAAAGCTTTTATCAAGTTGACTGCGGAATTTCTCGAGAAGTTTCAGACTAAAGCGATCGCCAGTTAACTTATGGATTCGTTATCGGATCTAGGCTGGATAACAATTATTCCGGCCTTCTCCGTATATTCATTTAAAATATATACATACTAATATTAAGTTTACATAAATTATCAGAACTAACTGTAATAGTCAATACGTATTTCCGACTACTTAAAAAGGATTAAGTGTTGTAATTACCCAAATTTACTGATTTACGGTTATGTAAGTTTAAAGTTAGTTTGAAATTGTAACAGGATTAAATTTTAGTTTCCAAATTATGTTAAGTTCCACCGGTAAATTTTTACGTAATTCTAAAATATTTTTAGCAAGTGCCGCTATTGCTTTTACCTTTCTAGGTACATCTGCTGTTATCAAACCAGTTGAAGTTTCTGCCCAATCAGTAATGGCGCAGAGAATGTATAATTTAAAAAATAGCCAGCAACGTTGGATTGAAATTAATCTCTCATCCCAACGCTTGATAGCATGGCAGGGTGGTAAAGCTGTTTTCGCTGCAACCGTTTCTACAGGTAAAGCTGCTACTCCCACCTATCCTGGTGTTTTTTCGATTCAAAGAAAACTAATTACCGATCGCATGAGAGGTGCTGACTACGACGTTCCTAACGTACCTTATACTATGTATTATTACGGCGGTTATGCAATTCACGGAGCTTACTGGCACAATCGTTTTGGAACTCCAGTCAGTCACGGTTGCACTAACATGAGACCTAAAGACGCTCAATTTGTTTATAATTTTGCTGCCGTCGGTACTCCCGTAGTCATTCACTATTAAGTTTTAATTTCTTGTTGCTATAACGTAAAAATAACTAGCAACAAATACTATTTTGGTCAAACTGCTCTAGCACATTTATTTTATGGGTCGCCTGGGATTCGAACCCAGAACTAATCGGTTAAAAGCCGAGTACTCTACCGTTGAGTTAGCGACCCGCGATATTGTTTGTTTATCGCACACAACTAAGCATTGTAGTACAAAACTCAAAAGAGAGCAAGAAATAAAGTCATAATTTCTTGACAATCATCTCAACTAACCATTCGCAGCTCTTTCCAGGCTCGAGATGAGTTAGTTTGTCCTTAGTGTTTAAAGCATTACGAGGCGCACTCCAAGGTTCGAGACAAATAAAATCTTTACCTTTAACCGTCCAAAATACCAAAGTAGAATAAGGATCGGAGTAATTAATCGCAACTTCTAAACCCGATCGCCGATCTTGAAAAGAAGTAGAGTTGCGATCGAGCTTGGTGAAAGCAACATCGATTTCATCGCGATCGAAATCAAAATTACCCGCAAAAGGAATTATTTCTGGACTATCTTTAGGTTGGTATTCAGATCCGGGTATATTGAACTGCAACGCAGTTTTATCTTCAACCGCAAAATAAGGGTGAAAGCCAGCAGAAAAAGGCATTATTTCCCTCGAGCGATTAGTGTAACGTTGTTTAATCTTTAAACTGTTGCCCAAAAGCTCGTAAGTGAAAGCCAATTCAAAATCAAAAGGATATACTTCTTTAGTGCGATCGCTGCTCTGCAGAGTTAAAGTCATTCCAGCTAAATTATCTTCTATTCGATCGCTAACTTGCCAGGGTAAATCCCGTCCGAAACCGTGTTGTTTGAGATAATACTCCTTTCCTCGATAAGTATAGGTATTATCGGGCAAATTACCGCAAATTGGGAATAAGATCGGGACTCCACCCCGAACGCTCAAATCGGGATTTTTAAATCGTTCCCCATCTAAATAGAGTATTTCGCGATCGTCATATCGCCAACTAGTTATGATTCCGCCCCGTTCTGGAACTACTTCAATAGTAGATTGAGCAGCGCGATCGCTCAAAACATAAGTTGAATATTGTTTTTCTATCCGTTCGATTGTAAACACTTTATTTTTATGCTCCAATGTTAAAGTGCTAACACAAATCTTACTGCGATCTGGCAATTAAATATATTGAAAATCATCCCGAACTGCGATCGATACACCAGTTCTATAGGGAACAGATCCTATTGATAGACTAATTGTTAAAAACCTAATTAACGATCGCGGTAAACATTATTATTAATTAAACTTTTACAATTTACCTATTATGGATTTTAAAACTCAAAATAAATACTCAAAATAGAATTCTCCATAACCGAGCTTATAATCTAAAATTGAATCGCTCTCAACTCAAGCTTACTTAAGCTAAGCTAAGTATATCCAAAAGCTCGTAATTTTATGCTGCTGAGCGAAAATAGCCCGACAAAAGTAAAATCTCATCAAATAGTTTCGATCGCAGATTTTGCCAGTTTAAGACCCAGACCTGGTTGGCAAGATCGCAGTCGGTCGTTTCAATCTCAGTAGCAAGATTTTAGAGCAAAATGATTGACAAACTTATGTTCTCCTAAAGACTACACAGCGAATCGCTACTTTCTAATTGCTGTCAATCTCTAGAGATCTCAACATCTAGATAACTATAGTCTAAAAGTAGTTATTTAATAAGCTATTGAAAAATCGATTTTAATAGCCGATCGAAAATATTTTTGAGTTCGATCTTTTTCATTTAGTAAAAGCAGTTTTTGAAAATTTTTATGGATCTGAGTCAATTAGAAAATGGCCAAACAATTTTAAAAAGATATCAACAAGGAGAAAGAGATTTCCATCGAGAAAACCTATTAAAAGCAGACCTCAGCAAAGCAAATCTCAATCGAATCAATTTAGCAAGTTCCCAACTTACTAAAGCAAATTTAATCGAAGCAAAACTAATTGGTTCTAATTTAAGCAATACTAATTTAACCAAAGCAAATTTATCCAATTCCTGCGCGATCGAAACTAATTTATCTAACGCCATATTAATCGAAGCAATCTTACTAAAAGTTAACGCGATCGGTGCAATTTTTAGCGGTGCAATTCTCGATCGCGCCGATCTCAGAGGTGCTTGTTTAATTAATAGCAGTTTAATCGATGCTAGTTTAATTGGCAGTAAACTTAAAGAAGCCAATCTGACTAGAGCCAGTTTGACCAGAGTTAAAGCGATCGAAGCCAATTTATATCGCGCTAATCTCACAGGAGCGATATTAACTGAAGCTGACTTGAGTTTAGCCAACATCAGACAAGCAAATTTAATGCGAGTTTGTTTGGATCGAGCCAAACTCGAAAAAACTAATTTAGAAAATGCCAACTTAAGTTTAGCTAATTTGCGAGGAGCTAATTTAAAAGCCGCTTACCTCAAAGGAGCTAACCTAGAAGGAGTAGACTTGAGCGATGCAGATCTTTCCGATGCAGATTTGAGCGAAGTTAACCTGACAGGAGCTAAATTAGATCGGGCCAACTTAGAAAAAACTCAACTAACCCACGCTAACCTAACTGGAAGTAATTTATTTAATACCATACTGCGAGGAGCTAATTTAAGCGCGGCTAACTTGTGCAAAGCTGGTTTATTACTAAGCGATCTACAAGAAGCCAACTTAAGCGGAGCAAACCTAGACGAAGCCAATTTAATTGCAGCCAAGTTAGATCGAACTAATTTTTTAACTGCTTCTCTCTTAAAAACAATTATGCCCAACGGTTCTCAATCTTAAACTCTGCAAGAGAGTCAATTCTCAAAATAGTGGAATTAAAATCGAAATCTTTGTAAACTTGTTTTGGCGAGAAGATCGATCGCTCGCAGAAATAACAAGCATAGATTCCCTCGAATTCTAATTTTGAGTAAGAATTGACAAGCAAACCCTCGAGATGATTTTAGTATGGAGTAAATTAATTAGAATGGTAAAACTGGGAACTCATTTGATAGTAGATGCATGGCAAGCACCAGCAGACCTTCTTAACGATCCCGATCGCATTCGCACCGCAATTATGGATGCCATTTATGCTGGAGAAGCGACTTTAATCGACCTGTGCGTGCATCAATTTAGTCCCCATGGTGTCACTGCAACAGCTACTTTAGCAGAGTCTCATATTGCCATTCATACCTGGCCCGAACACGGTTATTTTGCTGCAGATTTATTTTTTTGCGGCCAAGGAAAGCCAGATTTAGCCATGAAACTACTAGAAACAGCACTCCAAGCCAAGAAAATTAAAATTACAGAAGTCACTCGTGGATTTTCACCGATACCGTCGGTTGTAAAATAACCTCCAGATTCAATTGCTTCTAGA
>JASJCW010000295.1 GCA_030065265.1 Prochloraceae cyanobacterium | reverse complement strand
AGCTTTTTGCAAACGAGCCTTAAATCGATCCATAACTTCAGCTTCAGATCGAGATAAAAAGACAAATTTCGCCTTGGGAACTTCTGCAGCGATCGCGGCAAAAATATAATCGTACTGGGGTAAATATTTAAATATAGACTGACAGCATAAATAAATAATTGCTTCTTCTGGTAATCCTAAATCCGATCGCTGTTTGCAATTTTCTGGTAAAGAAGGTTTAGTGTAACATACTGCTAAATTCGGCAAACGAATTAAAGTTTCAGCATAATGAGATTGGGCATTTTCTGGCTCCATTAAATCGCTAGAAAGAAAATAATCAATAGTAGGAATACCGGAAGTAATAGGGTGCGCCCAAGTTTGACATTGAATTGGTGCTAATCTCAGACCTGCCATTGCCTGAATTATTCCTGACATACCAATATCAAGAAATACTAATACGTGTAATTTGTCGGCGACAATTTTTTCACAAAAAGTATTTAAGTCTCGATTTATTTCATGCCAATTGACCGGATTCTGATAAAAATATTTACTAGCCAGTTTATATTTACCAGTATATTGGTCAAATATAGAGTTGAAATTATAACAATATACTTCAAATTTTTCTCGCTCGTGATTCTCGAACCAATTGAAAAATAATTTACTAACACTATGAAAATAGAAACAGCTAGAAACATACCCGATGCGAATTTTCTCTCCATCAGCTAAAGGAGGCATAGATAAAGGTTTTACTAAATCTGGATAGTTAGCTGCCATCACGCGATGCACAAAACTGCCATATTTTTTATGCAATTCGACATCATCTTTACCTTGATAATTAAGATAAAAATTAGTTGTATTAGATACACCCATTAATGCCTTTTTTTTGCTTTCTTTGTCTGCTAAGGTGGTGTTTTCAATTAAACCATCTAAAGATTCAATAAATTGCTTGCGATACAAATCGATTTCGTCACTACTTTCGTAAATATGTGGAATGGAATAATGCAGCTTTGCTAGTTGCACGGCTAAATTATTTGGAAATAATATTGCTGCTCGATCCGCATATTTTTGAGCTTCTTGACTAGCTCCCATTTCATGCAAATCTATAATGATACGAACGTAAAAAATCCATTTTTTGGGATGACGTTCGTTTCCTAGTTTATAAAACTTAATTGCCTCTTCCGATTGGTTTAGTTTTTTGTAACAAAATCCAATGGCTAAATAACAATTAATATCGTCAATATTAATTTCTAAATGTTGTTTTAAATGAGCGATCGCCTCTTCATAATTACCTTTATCCAGCGCTCTTTTACTCAATAACCAATCTGCCCTAGCGGGATTTTCTAGAATTTGACAAACTATTTCAAAATTATTAACAATATTTGGATGGTCTGGTTTTAATTCTAGTGCTTTTTGATAATATTCTTTTGCTTCAGTAAATTTCTTTAAATCTATCGAAATATTACCTAAATTAGTATAAATTGCAAATTTGTTTGGCATATCGAACGAGAGAGCATGACGATATACTAATTCTGCTTCTGTAAATTGTTTTGAACTTACTAGTAAATTACCTAAATTAAGATAAGGACTTATTAATGTTCCATCCAATTCGATCGCTTTGCGATAAAGTTGAATTGCTATTTTGTCGTTTTTTAATGCTTGTTGAATTAGAGCAGTGCTGTAATAAGATTTACTTTGCGTTCCATCAAGCTGTAAAGATTTATTTAACATCAAGATTGCATCTCTATAACGAGACTGTTGGAAATAAAGCAGCCCCAAATCGTGCAAAATATAAGCATTATTTGACTACCATTCTAATGCTTCAAAATACTTTTGTTCGGCAGCTTCTAATTTGCCGGCTTCAATTAATCGATCGGCTTCAAGATGAAGACTTTGAACTATTTCTGGTTTTTTATTAAACTCAAAATAAAAATGCAGATCGTAAATCGATTGAATTACATTGCGATCGCGAAAATTGTTTGTAAAACTTTTCCAACTCGGTATTTTAGGCCGATTTACATCCCAACTTAAAACTTGAATTCCATTCCAAAAGCTGCGATGACCGTTTTTAGCTGTAGGTAAATCTAAAAGTAACTGACATTCAGGATTGGCTGCCATAAAATCCCAATTAGCTTGCTTAACACAACTCCAATTACTATCATCAACAATAATTAAGGCACGAGGAGCTAAAAAGGGCTTAACTAACATTAATCCTAACAGTTGAGAGCGATAATCGTGTGCTCCGTCGTAAAGATAAACACCTATTTTTGTAGTCGGATCTATTTCTCTTAGATCGAAGAAAAACTCTTCAAAATCTTGGTTGCAAAAAATAACTTTCTCGTCAAGATTGAATTTAGCTAAATTGTCTGCCAGTTTTGCTTGATTTTTACCCTCTCGATCGAATTCAGCAAAACTATCCACAGCATAAGCTAACTGGTGCTGATGGTTTAATAAAGCCCCTATTAACGTACTCCCCTGATAGCAACCTACTTCGCAATAAATTTCATCTTCTTCGATGCATTCGACGGCAAAATTGAGCAATTGCATCACATTCGGGGTAGTCATTCCCTCGATTCGATCTAATACTTCGGCAAATTTAGTCGATTTAGGTTGTAAACCATCTTGACCCCAATTTGTGTATAATTCTGGCAATTCTTCGATAAATCTTTGATAATCCATAACGATCGCTACAGCCCCAGCTATCTACAAAAATAGACATACGAGAAATCACTGCCATCATAACCTTAATGATTAGCAAGAAGTATGCGATCGCTAATACTATTTAGCAAAAAAATAGCAACTATTTGAACTTTTTGTATTCGCTATTACATCCTTTCTAGAACAGAAATACCTAACAAAGATAAGCCTAATTTTAAAGTTCTTGCTGTTAAATCTGATAATACCAAACGAGATGTTTTAATTGGCTCTTCTGCTTGCAATACGGGACATTGTTCGTAAAATTGATTGTACTTTTTACTGAGTTCGTATAAATAATCCCCGAGACGATTTAAAAACAAATCTTTTTCTATTCCTGTAATTATTTCCGATAATTGTAAAATATGTTTGGCTAAAGCTAGTTCTTCTTCTTGCTTTAAAACTATCTCAATATTTTCAGGTAAATTATTAAAATCAATATCACCTTTGCGACTAATTCCTTGAACTCTCACGTAAGCATAAAGTAAATAAGGAGCTGTATTTCCTTTTAGTTCGAGCATTTTATCGTAACTAAATTTATAATCGCTAGTACGATTTTGACTCAAATCGGCGTATTTGACCGCACTAATACCGACAGTATTACCTACACTATCAATAAATTCTTTTGATTCGTTTCTGCCTTCTTCTACTAATACAGATTCTAAAGCAGCTCGAGCGCGATCTACTGCTTCATCTAATAAATCCTTTAACTTAACTGACTCTCCAGATCTGGCTCTAAATTTCTTCCCATCTTCTCCCAATACCAAACCAAAAGGAACGTGAACCACTTCGATATTTTCCGGCAATATTTTCGCCCGCTTTGCCACTTGAAAGACACCAGCAAAATGATTGGATTGTCCAGAATCAGTTACATAAATAATGCGATCGGCTTCGTCTCGATTGATGCGATATTTTAAAGCAGCTAAATCAGTAGTCGCGTAATTAAAACCACCATCGGATTTTTTGACTATTAAAGGTAAAGGATCGCCAGCTTTATTAGTAAAACCTTCTAAAAATACGCATTTAGCCCCGTCACTTTCTTCTAATAAACCTTTTTCGTCCAATTCTTGAACCACATCAGCAAGAAAAGGATTGTAAAAAGATTCGCCCCTTTCATTAAGATCGATATCCAGGCGATCGTATATTTTTTGAAATTCGCGCCGCGACTGGTCGCATAATAATTGCCAAGCATTGCGACTATCTGCTTGTCCCGACTGTAACTTAACTACTTCTTTCCTAGCCGTTTCTTTAAACTCTTCATCATCATCAAAGCGTTTTTTAGACTGCTTATAAAATAAATTCAAATCCCCCAAATCCAAAGCATCAGCAGTAGTTAAAGCCTTTGGATATGTTTCCCGCAGATAAGCTATTAACATCCCAAATTGAGTGCCCCAATCTCCAACATGATTTAGTCTTAAAACATCGTGACCTCTAAATTCCAAGATTCTGGCAATACTATCGCCAATAATAGTAGAGCGTAAATGTCCTACGTGCATCTCTTTAGCAATATTCGGGCTGGAAAAGTCTACTACTATCTTTTGCTGCTTTTGAGCCTTTTCTACCCCCAAACGAGGATCTTTTTGAATCCCACTCAAAGCCCCTTCTAAGTAACTAGGTTTAATTTTCAAATTAATAAAGCCCGGCCCGGCAATTTCTGGAGTTTGGCAAAGATCGGCAACATTTAAATTTTCTACGATCTGCTTGGCTATCTCTCGAGGATTTTGTTTGAGTCTTTTAGTCAAAGACATCGCCAGATTGCATTGATAATCGCCGAATTTAGGATTGTTCGTTGGATTAATTAAAGGATCTACTTCAGCAAACTCCGCCCCAAAAGCCGCAACCAATGCTTCGCTAAAGTGCTTTTTAAGTTTTTCTACAATCGAATTCATATTATGTATTACCAATAACTGGCTTGATTTACAATCTTCAATTCTACAGCAGCAGTCTCGGTTTCAAGTCACAATTTAAAAGAGATCTCAGTCTTCTCTTATACGTATATATAAGATAGCGATCGATGTTTTGAGTTACACAAACAAACCACAAAGCTCGATTACAACTGGCTTTAGATTTAACTGCAGCAAAATAATTACTCAATTTTAAAATTTTTTTTTTCAAAATGATAGTTCTTCGATCGGATGTGGGTAAGTTATTTTCAGAGGAAAAGAAAACAAAACAAAACACAAAATACTACTCAACTCTAGGAAATATAAAAAATGAAAACTACTCTTAAAGCAAGACTTATCCAACACTTATTAGCTAAGAAAAATGACAAAGGTTTTACACTTGTTGAGCTATTAGTTGTTGTAATTATTATCGGTATTCTTTCTGCAATTGCATTACCTAGTTTACTAAACCAAACTAGCAAAGCAAAAGAATCTGAAGCAGCGCAAAACATCGCTTCTGTTAACAAAGCTCAAGTTGCTTACCGTACCGAAAACACTGAGTTTGCTAGTAAATTTAACTTATTAGCTCTTGGTAATCTTAAAGATGATGATAGTACTGCTGGTACAGACAGTAAATCTAGTCAATACTATACATATGTAATTACTCCTGACGCGACAAATGATGGCTCTAATATTGGAGCCACTCCTAAAGATGATGCTCTTAAAGGTTTTGACGGTTCCGTTCAAAGATATATCAATAGCGAAAACTTATCAGTCATCGGCCAAGTTGTTTGTAAAGCTGACGTTCCTGGAAATGATAAAGTTCCTACAGCCGCAATATCTACCGATGGTAAAGGTACTGCAAGTTGTACTGACGGTGTCAATGTTTCTAGTGGTGAAAAAGGCTAATTAATCGATACTGTAACTTCAACAAAATATTTATAGTTACAAGCTTAATTTACAGGATAACCTTTGTTGGTTATCCTTGATTTTTTTCTGGGATTAACTAAACAGTAATTAGATCGAAAAGAAGAATATGTTATTCGTACAACAACAAGAATCAAAACAAACATTGACAAATTTTTTGATTCTTTTTTTCTCCACTGTGGCGATCGTTAATTTGCAAGCATCACAACTAAATGAAATTGGAAAAAGCTCTAAGTCTGATTCAATAGCAAAAATACAACGGGAATTAAAAGCAAGAAAAATCGAGTTGCAATTTGCGAATAAAATTCCTAGTTTTGGTTACGATAATTTAGTTGCAGATCTTACTTTTTTAAATTTCATTCAATATTTTGGTGAAGAAGCAGCCAGAGAAAAAACTGGCTACTCTCTCAGTCCAGATTATTTTGAATTGATTTTAGATCGCGATCCTCGTTTTTTAAATGCTTACTTTTTGCTTTCTAGTAGCACTTCTATTTTTGCGGGAATGCCAGAACGAACTATTGCTATTATGGATGAAAAATTAAAGTTACTTTCTCCTAAAGATCCTCGCCGTGCTTACTATATCTGGCGATATAAAGGAGTTGATGAGTTACTATTTTCAGGAGATCTTCAAGCAGCAAAACAATCTTTTGAAAAAGCAGCAGAATGGGCTAGTTTGTATTCAGATGCAGAGAGCAAAAATGTTGCCCAATTATCTCGCCAAACTGCTAAATATTTAGCAACCAATCCCGATCTTACACAGGCTCAAATTGGTGGCTGGCAATTAGTTTATAACAATGCTGAAGACGATCGCACCCGTCAAATTGCGATCGAACGAATGGAAGCTTTGGGGGCAATAGTGTCGATTGATTCTAATGGCCGATTAACAATTGCAATGCCGCAACCGAATAATTAATACTTTCGAGAGGTTCGTTCGATCACTTTTACTCTAAATCGTGTATCATAGAATTTAAACGAAGTCGTTATGAGTTTATATAGACTATGAGTAACTCAACTGTAGAAAATGTAGTCATAATAGGATCGGGCCCTGCGGGATACACGGCGGCTATTTATGCGGCCCGAGCCAATCTTAAACCATTAATGTTTGAAGGTTTACAGG
>JASJCW010000294.1 GCA_030065265.1 Prochloraceae cyanobacterium | reverse complement strand
AATTGGCATCAAATCGGCTAAAAATACCGGTAAATCTACTTGGTTGGCATCCCAAGTCGAACGAGCAATTAGTGCGGGTAAAAAAGTAATCGCGATCTCCCACCGCAGACAATTAGCCCGCAGTTTAGCCAATCGATTTAAGATTTCCTACATTGAAGAAATGGATCGATTGAATCTCGGTGAGGTCAAAAGTTTGGCTTTATGTATCGATAGCCTTCACGCCGATTCTCAAGCAAGATTTGACCCCGAAGATTGGGAAGATGCGATCGTAATTATCGATGAAGCAGAACAAGTATTTTGGCACGCTCTCAATTCAACTACCCTACAAAATAAGCGAGTCAAAATCTTAGAAAATTTAGAAGATTTAATTAAAATTACTTTGGCTACCGGAGGAAAGATTTATTTAACCGATGCGGATCTATCGCCGATCGCGATTAAATACGTCCAAAATTTAGCCAATTTTCCCTTAAAAACCTGGGTAGTGGAAAATCTCTATTGCCCCAACCAAGGTAAGCGAAAATTATATAGCTATCAAGGCACAGATCCGCGCAATTTAGTCGCAGCTTTAACTTGCGCGATCGCCTCTGGCAAAAAAGTTTTAGTTCATACCTCCGGTCAAAAAGCTAAAAGTAAATGGGGTACGATCAATCTTGAAAAATTCCTGCAGCAAAAATGTTGCGATTTAGGCAAATCGATTTCGATCTTGAGAATAGACTCAGAATCGATCGGACAACGGGAACATCCGGCTTACAATTGCCCCCAATCCTTAGATCGAGTAATTAGCCAGTACGATGTAGTTTTAGCTTCTCCCACCCTAGAAACTGGCGTTAGTATCGATCTTAAAGGACATTTTGATTCGGTTTGGTGTATCGCTTGGGGGGTTCAAAGTGTCGACTCAGTTTGTCAGGCGATCGCGCGACTCAGAGAGAATGTACCTCGCCATATCTGGGCCAGAAACGTCGGTATTAATGCGATCGGTAACGGTTCGATCGAAATTAAAAAACTGCTTGCTTCGACGCACCAACAAACTCGAGCTAATATTGCTTGCTTAGAAGCGGCTGGAGTCAAAGATTTTAGCGATCTTAACTGGGAATGGGAAAACCACCACCTGCGAGTTTGGGCCCTCCGTGCGGCGATCGTCAATGCGGGAATGCATTCCTATCGTCAATCTATTATTGAGAAATTATCGGCAGAAGGATATCAAATATTTAACCTCGATCGAGATCCAATTGACGGCCTCAAGCTAAAACAAGAAATCGATCGCTCCAAAGAGGATATTTATCAAAAATACTGTCGAGATGTTGCTCGCAGCGAATTACTCGATCGAGATGAGTTCGACTCTCTTCAGAAAAAACGTTCTCTTACCCAGCAAGAAAGATATTCTCTGCTCAAAACAGATTTAGCTAACCGCTATTGCATTTCAGTAACCCCAGAATTAGTCGCAAAAGACGATCGCGGTTGGTATTCTCAATTGTTGTTACATTACTACCTCACTCGAGGCAAGCAATTTCTGAAACGGCGGGATACTAGTCAATTATTTCAACTGACTGAATCTATTAATAAGGCCTTTAAGCCGGATATTAATTTACAACAATTAAGTCTCAAGGTTAACGGCTTAAAAATACTAGAAATAGAAAGGTTTTTAGATTCAGAACGTCAATTTACTAATCTCAGTTTGACTGATTGGTACTCAAAAATTGCTAATCCTTTAACTTTGAGCCAAATTAAAACGGTTTATGGTGTGAGCATAAACCCAGAAAAGACTAGTGCAATTGCTGCTGCTAATAAATTGTTGCGACAAATGGATCTAAAGTTAATTCATTCTCCAACTCTTTCGGCTCGAGATCGCGTTTATGTTTTAATCTCTGCCGATCGCGACAACCGTCAATTAATCTTCGCTCAATGGCGCGATCGCGATCTGTCTCGAATAACTTTTTCCCAATCGATTGCAGACAAATAACTTAAAAAAGATATTGAAGTTCTAAATAAGTTCTCCAAGTTTCTACATCATTGCTTATCGTGGCTTGTCGGTGCAAATTAAGTAAGTTTTTTTCGATTATTGGGATAATATATAAAAATTCAATATTTAACAAGTCTCCAATTAAAGTAAGTTCTTGTTGGTAAGTGTTTAATTCTTCTGCCAAGTCTAAAGGTGTGTAAATTTCGCAAATTGAAGTAAATTCGTTTTCTAGATCTAAAACAGTATGTCGATCGTCTATGCGTAAATAACAAGAATCGATCAGTTCTTTTAGTCTGCCGTTGCAATAGTCTTTAAAAAATCTTACTAAGGAAACATTCATTATTGAATCTTTATTATTGATTGGTTTAATAGTGTAATAAGTGAAAATACTTATTACTTCTTATTTTTAACAAAAAAGTAGTGTTTTTTTTGAGTTTCAAATGGAATTTTTTATTAAAATCTCAATTTTCAGTCCAGTAAAATTTTAGATTTTCAAATTTAAATAATTAATCAAAATTTAACCTGTTTTGTACGATTTTACTCACATTCACTAGCCCCGATGAAAATATCGTTATTTTAACTAATTAAGGCTGATGTTTAAAATGCACAATAAATTGGAACAATATATTAATTGTTTATCAGAAGAAGTGGCAGAACAATTATATCGACCTAGCCTGGAAGCCACGGAAATTATGGAAGATCATCTGTGGATCTTTTTAGAAGAACTACCAGATAAAAATATTGGTAGCGATCGAGACACTCTAAAATTAATTTTGACTAATGCTATGCTATCTGGATATTTGCTTAAGTCCGCCGAAACTAGAATGCAGATTCAAAAATCAATAGATTATTAAAAAAAAACCCAGGACAAAGCCTGGCTTTAAACAAGAATTTTGGTGAGATAATATAGTCGATAAAAGTTGATAATTGCGGTTTCTATTTAGGAAGTTCGCAGGTTAAAGGACAAGAGGCATAAACACTATCAATACTTGGTTCTGCCTCTCCATGCAACCAGCTCAACCAAGTAACGTCTTGTGGCTTAACTCCTTTAATAGTTAATGCTGCAGCACCAAATACAACAACTAAAATATTAAGGGCAAAAATAGCAGTTCCAACCAGAATAACCGAGCTAATTGGCATAACTGCGTGAAGTACGATAGTCATTAAAACGCCAATCGATACTATCACGAACCCTAAAGGGAATCCGACTACTAAAAAACAAACTGTTAAAGTTAAACTCCAGATGAAGAAGCTTTTAATGTTATCGAAAAGATTGTTGTTATTTTTGCTGCTTAATTGCATTTTTGTCCCACTATTTATTAAATCCAGTATTTATTTGAAAAATCCTTGACTCGACTATTTTGGTAAATCGAGCATTATCAATTTCTTTGATTCAAATCTAGCAAGTTAATTATTGCTTGTGATATGAATGACAAAATTTGATTGATATCAATCAGTATAGTCAGTTTTTATACTTAAGTAAAGATATGTAATATATCTTCATATTAGCTAAAAATACTTAGCGATCGCCCTTGAGTTGAGCCTAAAATAGCTCGGGCGATCGCATTGAGTCGATTTGAGGTAGTAAAAGATGTAAATTGGCAATAGGTATAATCAACTAGAGAACGATCTAATCCTAGTTTTCTATAGCAACTCGCTGAGTGACGATCGCAATCCCGTCCGAGCGGGCGATAATAGCCGAATACCAGCGATTTTCCGGGGTAATAGGAGCTGTGACCAACTTAAAGATACCTCCGGCCGGAAGCAGTTCAAGTTCTAAGGTACTCGGATCGAGATAAAGACTGCTGTTAGTTGTTTCACCGATCGCAGCTCCAAACAAGATTTCTTCTCCTAAAGGCTCTCTGACGATCGCATCGAAACTAAATTGTTGCCCGACTTGAACTTGTTCTGGTAGATTGACGATCAGTTGAGGGGGATTATCTCCGGTGACGATTTCAGTCTTTTCCGAGAGAATCTCTTGCTTGACAATTTTGCCATTAAGAAAATGTTGGCGCGATCTAACTTCAGCAGAAAGACGCATCTGACGGGATGCTCGTGTAGTCGTTCCCTCCATAGAAGTTAAAGTTTCGACGATCGCGCGATCGCCCTCTCGTTGCCAAGATTTAATTTCAGTCCTATATTTCAGTGTCGGATATTGTTGCCAAAAGTTTTTCAGAGCAGCAGAAAGAGTAGAATAATCTAAGCCATCAGAATTGGTAAAATCGGAGCTGTAATAATTCATCACCCTGGCAACATTTTGCCGATTAGCCGAACGCTCTATCTCACCGATGGCTCGTTTAATTTCCGAAGGGACAGTTGCGGCATTTCTGGCACTGAGAGGACTTGTTAAAGCCAAACTCAAACCAAAAACTAATCCAAAATTAAAAAGGCGTTTAGTAATAGTTCTAAAATTTCCCATCGGTGATAGCTTTGATAATTATTAGCAATGAATTTTAACAGAAATACTCGTGTCTCAAAAATCGACCAAGTTACTGATTGCTGCTAGCGGTACGGGAGGACATTTATTCCCTGCTATAGCATTAGCAGAACAATTACCAGAATATACCATCGAATGGTTGGGGGTGAAAGACCGATTAGAACAAAAATCGATCGCAGATCGCTATCCTTTGCACGCGATCGACATTGAAGGATTTCAACAGGGTCTCAGTCTGAAAACTTTTTCGATCTTAGGAAAGATTTTAGCCTCTGTCTTTAGAGTTCGCCAGTTAATTAAAGAGTTAGAGATTAATGCGGTTTTCACCACTGGAGGCTATATCGCCGCTCCAGCTATTTTAGCCGCTCGCTTGCAAAATATTCCCGTGATTCTACACGAATCTAATTTTTTACCCGGTAAAGTAACTCGCGTTTTCAGTTCCTTATGCGATGCAGTCGCGGTTGGTTTTGAGGGTTCGACACAGTATTTACCTCGCGCCCGTACCGTTCATGTTAGCACTCCGGTTCGTTCGGAGTTTCTTGCCCCCCGTTCCTTAGATTTACCCCTAAGCGAAGATGCTTTTGTTATCGTGGTTGTTGGCGGCTCTCAGGGTGCCGTAGCGATCAATCAACTGGTGCGAGATTGTGCTGCTGCTTGGCTGTCTGAAGGCGCGGCTATCGTCCATTTAACAGGCGATCGCGACCCTGACGCGAATACTTTCTTTGCTCCTAATTATTTTGCCCTGCCTTTTTACGATAATATGGCTGGACTATTTCAAAGAGCCGATCTGGCTATTAGTCGTGCTGGTGCTGGCACTTTAACAGAATTAGCGATTACTAATACTCCAGCTATTTTAATTCCTTATCCTTTTGCTGCTGAAGATCATCAATCTTTCAATGCTAAAGTGTTTCAATCTGCCGGTGGTGCGATCGTTTTTCAGCAAAAAGAGCTGAGTTCTACTATCTTAAAAACAAAGGTTTTAGAATTAATGAGTTCTAAATCCCAATTAGAAGAAATGGCTGCTAATTTAGAGAATCTAGCGGTTAAAGATAGTGCCGAACGTTTGGCTACTTTAGTACGGGAAGCGATCGCCGCTAAATCCAAATAAGCTATTTTTATTTTTTTTCCTCGATGCTTTGGTTTGCATCTACGCTTGTAATCTTCGATTCAAGCGTAGAATCTAGATGCTTAAAATTAAGAACTGGTCATCGGATCGCTCAGAGATTCCTCTTCTGCTGGTTCGCCATCGCTGATAAAGATATCCGATTCTTTAACAAAACCACTGTAAGCTTCCATACCGTGTTCGCCGATATCTAAGCCTTCAATTTCCTCTTCTGGAGTAACGCGAATACCCAAAATAGATTTTAAAACAACCCAAACTACAAAGCTAAAAATAGCCGTAAAAGCTCCGATCGCAACAATACCTAAAATTTGAATTCCAATTTGTTCGACACCGTGGCCGGTGAATAAACCTTTTTCTTTATCGAAAAATCCAACTGCAAGAGTTCCCCAAGCTCCATTAACTAAGTGAACTGAAATTGCGCCAACTGGATCGTCAATTCTAATTTTATCGAAAAAGCCAACTGCAAAAACAACAATGACTCCAGCAATAGCACCAATAATTACGGCAGAGGTATAAGAAACGCTACTACAAGGGGCTGTAATCGATACTAATCCAGCTAAGATACCGTTAATAATCATCGACAGATCTGGCTTGCCATCTTTGAGCCAACAAGTTAGAGTGGCAGTCAATCCACCTGCTGCGGCAGCTAAATTAGTTGTGACGGCAATATAAGGTACATTAGCAGTAGCAGCTAATTCCGAACCTGGATTGAAGCCAAACCAGCCGATCCAAAGAATCAAGCAGCCCAGAGTAGCAATACTCATATTATGGCCGGGAATCGCATGAATTTTCCCATCGCGATATTTTCCTTCTCTCGGCCCTAAAAGTGCCGCACCCATTAAAGCAGCCCAACCACCAACCGAATGAACGACTGTAGATCCGGCAAAATCGACAAAGCCAGCTTTAGACAGCCAACCTTCCCCAGTCCAAGCCCAATGTCCGGTAATCGGATAAGCAATGCCGCACAACAACAAACTAAAAATTAAGAAGTCTAAAAACTTAATTCTTTCTGCAACCGCACCAGAAACGATCGTCGCCGCAGTTCCAGCAAAAGCAGCCTGAAACAGAAAATGAACTGAAATAGG
>JASJCW010000293.1 GCA_030065265.1 Prochloraceae cyanobacterium | reverse complement strand
CTCACTCTTGCTTGAAGTCAAAGGCTTGAATTTAGTCTACTCTACCGATGACCCTCAACAGCTCAAGACTTTAAACAAACTTGCTGAATTCTTAAGAACTAAATCTGCCGAAAATCAAAAAAAGATTCCCCTGTTAACCCCACACCGCGCTCTCCGTAGGTCACGCTAGTCGCACTGCGATAGCCGATTCCTGCTCCCGATCCGCGTAGCGGACGGTACGAAGATCGCCCTTGGGCGCGGATCAAGATTAAAGTAATCTCTTAATTGCGCCTTTTTTTGCTGTATTGAGTTATCAATTACTTTTGATGTCCAAAATACTTTTCGTTTTGTCTTTGCGATCGGCCTGTGGCAAAAAGGCAGATCGAGCGAGGGAAATGCTCAAAAAATGAAAGAACTATCTCAAGCACCGTTCTCATTATTGGCAAGATATTGAGAACAAATACCATCAGGGTCTACGATCAGTTCAAAGAGAGGACTATTTTCTTGCTGACATTTTTGGGTGATAAAATAGTTGCAAGTTTGACAGCGAGCAGATGTAGGTTGGTTAGATTTGGGGTTTAAAATAGGTTGAGAAGAATTGGAATTAAGAAAAACCAGATCCGAACCTGAGAAAGTAGTTTGAATATTTTGGGTTTGTAAGAGTTGTTGCCATCGCGGATCTTTGGCGATCGCGTTAGGAAGACTTAAGATATAAACTTGGGAATTAATTGGTTCTAAATGAACAGTTATTTTTTGAGACTTATCAACAACTGAAGAACTGGAGCTGTTGTTGGTTAAAGCAGAATTAACAACGGATTTAGCTGCTGTTTGATTGGTAATACTAGGGACAATTTGCTCCGATTTAATCAGATCGCCGCATTCGGGGATCTGAACTAAACAATCTCGTTGATTTTCTTTATTGGTAGTTAAATAGGAGATATCTCTAAGGTTATTTAGATTACCATTAATCAGAATTAATTGAGAGGGGTTGACTCGATTAAAAATTTGTCCGACACCAATGCGATCGGCATGATTAAATAAAGTAAAAGAAGTATAATTGGCTTGAGATTTGCTGCGAGTTGAATTAGTCAAATTATCGGGATAATAGTCACAACGTCTACCGTTATCATCAATATTGGCCAGAATAAAATGTTGTTGAGGGGTATTAATTTCAGACCAAGTGGCGGCATTGGCAAAAATTGATTTTAATTCAGTTTCGTCTAAGAGCAGAACCTTGGGCCCGCTTGCAAGAAAATCTTGGTTAAAATCCCGAAAAACTTGAGTTTGTTGACTAATTTTCTTACCAGTATTTAGATTTAAAAAGTTTTTCAGAGAATCGGGCAAGGCATTGCGATTATCTTCGATTAATTTGAAAAGAGTCAGGATCTTGGGATGTACATAAATCGGAAGATTTAAGCTAGAAAAATTAGTCGTAACCAACAGTAGTAAAAAAATTTCAATGGCAGCAAAAGCAGTTCCCCCACAGACAATTGTATTTTCAGAGTTGCGAACAGAATTAGTAATACTAGTGAGCAATTGATTTTCTTGTTTTTTGCGAGAAAGAACTTTTTGAGTCCCAAGCGTCCCCGATAGCATGAGAATTTCGGCGGTGGGAAGATCTTCATACTTCATGCCGATGGTTGTACGAGTATTAACGTTATTAAAATCGCCAGTATAAAAAAGACTATGACAGGGAGATTCCAGATAAACTGCAACAGCACCGCATAAATGGCCCGCATTAATGAATTTGACTTTTAATTGAGGCAAGGGAAAAAAGTCAATCTCGGCTGGCGTTGTTTGCCAACGCCAAAAAATTGTCCTCCAGGACTCTCGAGCTTCATCGTTAATTTCAAATCTAGTAAAATGGGCTAATTCTCTGGTCAGGGGGCTAGAAACAATTCTCAGATTGGGATAAAGACGAACCAGTTCTGGGAGCGCACCAAGATTGTCGATATGAGCGTGAGTAATTAAAACTAAATCTGGCGGCTCAGTTAAATCTTCAAAGCGGGGCAATGTGCCATTGCTCGGATCTAATCCACAATCTAAGAGGATTGAATAGTTACCAATTTCTACAAGACTACAATTACCACCAATTTTTTGGGCTGCACCGAGAATTTGGATCTTTAAAGCTCGATTGTCTTGAGAATCATGATCCCGCTCTGAAAGATGAGAATAACAGTGTAACGGAAAAGCACCCCAAGTAAAGAGATGTTTTTCCCCATCTGTTGCGATAATCACTCTGGCGTTAAGTTGATAAGATTGACTAAAGAAATTCCATTCTTGATAGTCTTCTCTAACAAGTCTCTTGTCGCCAGTCCAATCTGAAATTGCGGTTGTTTCTTCCAAATAAGATTTAACTGTTTCGGGGAATCGGGCTAAATTTGTCTGCTTGGTGAGATCGGGATCTGAATTTGAGCGTAGATTGGCTTCAACGGCATTAGTTACAGAGCTATTTAAATCATTGTCTTGATTTTTATCTTTAACTAATTTTTGCGCCGATTGAATTACGAAATAGTGTTCTTGTAAACGAGCTGTAATCGACCAAACTTGTCCGACTTTCATCTCGGGGAGTGGTTCGCGTAAGACTAAGTTGAGAGCTTTGCGAGGAGATGGTCTGATGATTTTGACTAAAACAGTATATTTAGTTTTCGATAATTGAGCAATCCGGCCTTGTTTAATCCAAAGTAAATCTAATCCGGGATCTTCTTGAATACAGAATCCTTCTAAAACTAAATTAGTAATTAAACCATTAGAATCAATGCTGGGAGTAGCCATCCAAGTTTGTTCAAGTTCAGTTAAATTAGGAGGACTTTTTTTGAGAGGATAACTAATACCGTTGCGAGTAACAAGCCGAGGGTTACGATTAATATTATCTATTGAACCTCTGACGAGAAAATAATAATTTTCATCGCCAAAATCAGGTTGCCATTGCGCTTTTGAAACTGTCTCACTCATAAGAGTTATTGATTCTAAACATCAAATGAACTGGTTGTTTAAATCCAATGCTAAATGCAATTTCAACTTCTTTTTGTTTAAACTTTCGCAGCATTGGAGCGGGTTTTACCTCAATTGAAATTTGTGCAATAGTTGATGATAAATCAACAAAAAATAATCCAGCATTATCGAGCAAAAATTCGCCAAGTTCTGCTGGTAATTGTTGTAAAGATAATTGCCATTGACTGCGATAAGTTTCGGAAAAATGACGCTCGCCTATTTTTTGAGCTTGAAGCGAGGTTTTGCTATTGGGGAGAACTCCATTGGTTTTTTTTTCTAAATCGAGTTGTTTTAAACTGGCGATCGCCTCGGGATCTCCATTGGCGGCAAGTTTTTGTAATTGTCTGCGTTTGAGATGAGCTAATGCAGCGATTCGGTTTTGATGTCGTGTTTTTCCTTCTAAATATAATTGCCAGGCTTGTCGCGAAGGTACTTGACGGTCTGGTTCAATCATTTTGACAATTTCGCGCCAATCTCCGAGGGTAAATTCTGCCAGCGTAATAATAAAATTGGTAAAAATACTTTTGTAAGCTCGCTCTGATGGGAGTTGTTTTAATCTTTCAGTAATAATTAAATCGTAGACTGATTTGAGCCGCTCTGGAGCTACACTTAAATCTATTTCGGTAATTTCAGGATGAACTGAATTTTTTAAACGCAACAAAGACTGATATCGTTTTGATTCGATTTTTTCAAAATTAATTACCGTCCTGCAATTGGGACAAGCAACTTGATATCTTTCAATAATTTGACCATCATTATTGATGCCGACACTTAAAGGTTTTAAACTATCGAGATTGCAGCGAAAGACGTGAGTACAACAACTGCACTTAATCACTCCTCTAACATAGTCGTCTTCTGACAGAGATACAGGAGATAAGTCCCATTGGCGATTATCGTCCGGTAAGCCGTGTTTTTTCCAATTTTCTGTTAGATCGATCACAATCGCATGCTTTTTGCCGCGAGCAGTTCTTAAACTGCGTCCGATCATCTGTAACCATAATGTCGGGCTAGTTGTTGGTCTTAGACAATAAACGCATTCGATATTCGGACAATCGTAACCCTCAGTTAAAATTTGATAGTTCGTAATCACAGAAGTAATTCCACGACTGAAACGAGCTAAAATCGCTCTTCTTTCTTTTTCTGGGGTTTCTGCATCTAAATGTTCGCAACTGATATTGTGGCTGCTGAAATAACTGGCGATCGCTTTGCTATGCCCTAAACTCGCTGCAAAAATTACGGTTTTTTTCTCGCCTGCAAATTTGTACCAGTTTTTTAAGACAGTTTCTAAACTGACTTGAGTCGTGACTGCTAAAGCCAAATCATTCTTGAGATAGTCGTTGTTTGACTGGGATTTTTTAACACCAATCGTTGAAATTGAATTAGATGTGACGAATAGTTTATATGGGCTTAAGAAACCCGACTTAATTAAGGCTGTGGTACTAATTCCTTCAACTAAAACATCAAATAAATCTGTAAAACCTTGTCCATCTTGCCTTTGTGGTGTCGCCGTTACCCCTAAAATTGCGGCATCACTGTAAAAATCAAATACTTCTCGATAAGTTCTTGCTGTGGCATGATGGGCTTCGTCACAAATTAACAAACCGACTTTTGGCAAAATTTGTGCTAGGTTTCTGCGCGTTAAAGTTTGAATGCTCGCTACTTGAATTGGTCTTTCTAAATGAGCTTCAAATCCATGTTTGATAATCCCTATTTCTACTCCTGTTACCGAGCGTAGTTTATCGGCTGCTTGTTCGACTAATTCGAGACGATGGGCTAGCACGAGAACTTTCTTCCCCGTCAGGAAATAATCGTTACTAATATGAGATAAAGCGACTGTTTTTCCTGCCGCCGTTGGTAATTGTGCTAAAACTTTTCTTTTGCCACGATTCCATGCTCGATAAATTTGCTCGATCCACTCTACTTGATATTCCCTCAGTGGATATTGAATCGCCAATTTTTCTGCTCTGCTAATCTTTTGCTGATTCATCCGATCGAGCGGTTACATGGTTATCTTGTACTAATTAGCATATTATTTTAACTCTAATTCAAGAAAAAATGTCAGGATAATTACACATTTGCGCTTTTTTTGTCAGTATTATTCTTATAGGATCTCAATACATCTACTTCACAGGGCATATCCCACTTGATTTGACTTAATATGCCATCTAAACAGATTTATGTAAAACCTTACGTTGTTAAGGGTCATTATCGTACAATTCATACTCGTACCTTTAAATTCATTTGCGCCAATTGCGATGATGAAGCAACTAGGACTACTTATGCAACTACCTGTCCTAAATACTGCGATAAATGCAAAGATCTTAAAAAGAAATTAGGTAAAAAGAAACAAACATCTGGTGAAGTCATCATTACATCAGTAGATTCTCAAGCAATTGAGACTCAAGAAAATATTCAGCTCCCAAAACAAGTTAATGTTGAATTAGATTCAGCTAAATTAATTAAGTATATTAATCAATTATTAAAAAATAACTATAATAAGAAACTTAACTCCAGTGAAATAGAAATTCTCATCGATCTTTGGAATCAAAAAGAATATGACGAAATTGCTTACGATCGCAATTTAAAAATTCAAGCTCTTATTAAAATATCATCTAATTTGATGGAACTATTATCTAATGCTCTCGGCGAAAATATCGATGAAATCAACTTTTGTGAGATAATTAGAAAACACTGTTTAGCCTATGAATCGCTGCAACCGATCACTTAAAACTGACAGCCAAACCAAAAGAGAAAATCTTTTAAACATTAAGAAATAAATACTGGAGCAGATGTTAGGTAAATTTAGAGAAAAATATCCCAATGCTGGATTAATTAGCGAACTAGTAAAGATAGATCGTCACTTATATATAGTCAAAGTAAGCGTAGTCGTCGATGGACTAACATTATCTAGCGGGTTGGCATCGGCAGAAACCATAGAAAAGGCTGAGGATAAAGCTAGAATTAGAGCTATTGACGCTTTGCAATTAGATGCGATCGATCGCCCCTTAAAATCGGAGGTTCAGAGTGCTTTGAGCAATCAAAGGAAATTAAGCCCACAGGCGCGCGAAACTGTTTCTAAGATTCTTCCTCTTCATACAACTGTTAACGGTAAAAGGAACAAAAACAAAGAAGATGTATCAAACACACTAGATACATCTTCGGCAAAAATGCCAAATATTTCACAGATTCATCGAAATGAAACCAAAAATAGCATAAAAGAATTCAATTCTGATGTAAAGCTTGAATCTAATGATAAGGAATCATTTAAGCTTGATTCGACTCCAGAGGATAAACCGTTACCTATTCCAGATTCTCTTACTCCAGAGGATAAACCGTTACCAATTCCAGAACCTCCTACTCTAGTAGATAAACCGTTACCAATTCCAGAACCTCCTACTCCAGTAGAATCAACTCCAACTCAAGGATCGTTATTTAAGAGTGTTAGCTCAAGTAGTCCTTTCTCGAAAGAAAGCGAAGAATTTATTCCAATTGAGAATATTCCAGTTGAAGAAATTCCAGAGCCAGAAGAAACGGATGCCGTAGATCCTAGCTATTACTCTCAATCCCACGC
>JASJCW010000023.1 GCA_030065265.1 Prochloraceae cyanobacterium | reverse complement strand
AAATGCCGAACTATTATTAAAAGAATTAAAAGATCAAGAGCCAGAAAATCCTTGGTTTGACTATTATAAAACGCGCTTAATCGAAGCTAGAGGCGATTTAGAAGCTGCTAAATCACAATATCGGCAATTATTGCAAAATAATGAAGTTCCGCAAATTATTGGGAGTGCCCGTCAAGGAATTGAAAGGATCGCCAAAATAACTCGAGAAAAAAAACAAGCAGAGATCGATCGCGCTTTAGCAGATCCAGAAAATCAGCAGATGGGGGTTTTAATTTTAGAACCAATTGCCCCAGAAAAAAAACAAGCAGCAGCACAGCAGTTTGCCAAAATAATGAACCTCGATCCTTATACTGCCAGAATGCAACTCCCCAGTCGAGCCTGGAGATTGTATCGTACTGGTAAAATAGGAGAATTACAATTACAAGTAAAATCTTTACAAAAAGCAAAAATCCCCTGTTTTTGTCAAGCAGTCGGGGCGATCGATCGGATTAAAGTATATCAAGTCGAGTATTTTGAGGTAATTGAACCACAAGTAAAAATCATCGCTAAAGATCCAGAAAAAAAACTAATAGCAATAGATTTTAATTGGCAAGAAGTAACCCAAAAAGTAAACGGATTATTGCCTTTATTTGAAGCTTCTTTACATACAGATTCCCATGGCAAACATTATCGCAAAACAGAAACATTAGACTACGTTCGGATTTGCGATTTACATTTAAAAGCTAAAAATACCATCTTGCGTTTGTCCGATTTTAATTATAAATTCAAACAAGGAATTAACTTTATCGATCGCACAGAAAAGCAATCTACCAATCGAAAAAATTGGGATAATTTGCAGCTATGTCTAAAAGAAAAATTAGCAGGAATTACGATTAGAGATGATTTTAGTAAGTTTGCTGAAACTGCGATCGATAAAGCAGATTTATTAATAGAAGTTAAGCCGAAAATTAATCTACTTCGCCGCGAAGAAAGCCTTTGGGATAATGCTTTTGAAATTTATAGCGGCCTGATATTTTGCCAATAAAAGCAGAACAACAAAAATCAAACTACCTTAATTAATTGCAACCTACTAGGAACAAGAAACCCTTTAAAGTAAATAAATGCAAATAATACTTTACTGGAGTAAGCTGGTCTGATAATTAATAACAATAGCGCGCTTTGAGATAGTTATGAAACAAGGATTACTTTGCCTTAAAATAGCAGCTTTGACTACTACCTTATTAGCTAATTTAATTCCTCTTAATATAGCAAAAGCCTCGTCCTTTGGTGAAACAGAAGTAGAGCAAGATAATTTTGTCGCAGTAGCTACTCCTTTTGGATACGATAGCTACAATTTATTAATAATCGAGCAAATTCCCGGCAAAAAATCATGCTGGAGCGAACAAGGACAAAATCCAGTTAAGATCGAACCATTACTATTAGACTTTAATTTTAGCGGACATTGCCGACGCAGTACCGATAGTAACGGCTATTCCGTGCGAATTGATGGCGAAGACTATGGAATGAATTACTTGCTAGGAATAGTAGAACGAGACGGGGATTTACATTTAGTTGCAACCCATCGTCACGATTCGTCCCAACCAGAAATTGCGATCGGCAGCAGTCAAGGAAAACACGACGGATTTACTAAAATAATTCTTAACCCCGGTTGGAAGTTTAGCAAAAGAAGTTACGGGAATAAAACCCTAGGCCACGTCTACTTAAGCGGAAGCGAATCTGCAATCGTTTCTGAATCTGATTGAGATTGCGATCCCCAAACTAGCCAGACAAGAAACTCGCATCGCGCAGATCGTTCTACAATGAAACGTAGAAAACCAGTTGTTTAAGGTAGAAAATAAAATTAAATTCTATCTTAACGACGAGATCCACAGCGCGATCGAGTATAACTATTCTGGTTGAGTAAACAAGGAGATCGAAAAATTGAAAAGCACTGCGCCACAAAGTTGGCAACCTTTAGTCGGGGGAATTATTGCTGGTTTTCTCGTCTTAGTTGCCTTAAACTCTTTTGTCGTCCTCTATCCCGGCCAAGCAGGAGTATTGAGTATTTTAGGAAAAGCTAGAGATGGAGCTTTATTAGAGGGTTTACACTTCAAACCACCCTTAGTTTCTAATGTTGATGTTTACGATGTAACGGTACAAAAATTTGAAGTTCCAGCTGAGAGTGCTACTGAAGATTTACAAAATCTCTCAGCTAGATTTGCGATTAACTTTCGCCTCGATCCCGTACAAGTAGTCCAAATCAGAAGGACTCAAGGAACTCTACAAAATATTGTTTCAAAAATTATTGCTCCTCAAACTCAAGAATCATTTAAGATTGCTGCAGCAAAAAGAACGGTAGAAGAAGCTATTACCAAAAGATCGGAATTAAAACAAGATTTTGACGATGTCTTAAGCACGAGATTAGAAAAATACGGCATCATCGTTTTAGATACTAGTGTAGTAGATCTAACTTTTTCTCCTGAATTTGCCAGAGCAGTCGAAGAAAAACAAATTGCCGAACAAAGAGCCAGACGAGCTGTTTACGTCGCAAGAGAAGCAGAACAACAAGCTCAAGCCGATATTAACCGAGCTAAAGGTAAAGCCGAAGCTCAAAGATTGCTTGCTGAGACTCTTAAAGCCCAGGGAGGGGAGTTAGTGCTACAAAAAGAAGCAATTGAAGCTTGGAAAGAAGGTGGGGCGCAAATGCCCAAAGTTTTAGTAATGGGAAGCGACTCTGGGGGTGGCGTACCTTTCCTCTTTAACTTAGAAAACATTCAAGGACAATAAGCATTTTTTGTTAAGAATCAGCCGCCAATTATTGGGTTTAATTTCCAGTAAATTAGGCGGTTTTTGCATTTTTGTTTAATTTGCAACTTCTGCCATTTCGATGATTCGCTCTTGAAAATCTTTAACTAGAAAATTAAGGGGTTTTTGCCTGCGGACTTTATATTTCAATCTTCTAGCTTGAACCCTCATTAAGACTTCTTCTAAACATTCGCGATCGAAGCAAACGTGACGCTCTCTATTTTTATAACCAAAACTAGCCCCAGAAATGACGTGTAATTGAGTATTCTTTTTGAGTTGATACCACAAGCCATCGTTATTATTGCTCATTCTAGGATTGGCTGCCAATTCTGGGGTGGCAGACAAATAAAGCGGATCCATCCCCGTCGCCCCTAAAGTTTGCTCGTAATTATAGTAATATTGCAAAGGAATATCTGCTGCGGGCAAATTGAGAACATTTTCATAAAATTGTCGGGCAATATCTAGATCGGATACCATCACCGTGTGTACTTTTGGCGCGCTGGTAAGAAACATCCACATCGCCCCTGCATAAGCTACTAAAAGCATCACCATAATACCTTGAGTGGATAGTAAGGCATCTAAAGATGGTAAAAAAGAGCCTAAGTATTGAGGCAAATACAGAAAAGATGCAAAAATAGTTATCGAAGTCATAAACTGGCAATATTTGTGAATCTATAAATTAGGTAAACTGTTTGTCGGGCTGGAATTGGCGAAATAGATGCGATCGCTTTTGGTAAATCCCATCTTGACCCTTTACTTTCAATTTAATTTGGGGTTATTTTAGCAAGTTTTTTCACTAAATTTTGCCGTAAACTGGAACTGCTGCACCGCTAATGTCTTTAGCCTCCTTTGAAGCTAAAAAACAGATTACTTCTCCTAAAGATTCTGGTTTGACCCAATCTTGAGAGTTTTCGCTTCCCATTGCTTCGCGATTACTAGGAGTATCAATTACGCTAGGAAGAACTGCATTTGCAGTAATATCGCTGTTTTTAGTTTCCTCGGCGATCGCTTTTGTGAGGGCGACAACTCCAGCTTTGGCTGCGGAATATGCTGCTAGTTCTGCTGCTGGTTGTACTGCAGCTCTAGAGCCTACGGTGATAATTCTACCGTATCCAGACTGGCGCATTTTCTTGAGGGAATATTTACAAACTAGAAAAGTTGTATTTAAGTTGAGATCGAAGAATTTTTTCCATTCTTGATAGCTAAAATCTTCGGTTTTTCCCATTGCAAAGCCGCCAACTAAATGAATTAGTATATCTACTTTTGGCAGATCTGCAATTAATTGTTTAACTTCAGTTTCTTCAGTTAAATCTGCTTTAACAAAGCGAATCGATTCAAATTGAGCCGCACTCAATTTCTCTTGCAGTCGATCGAGGCTGTTGGCATTATGATAGGGTATTGTGAGGCTAGCTCCTCGCTCTAGTAATTTTGGCGTAACTCCGAGTCCCAATCCTCCAGTACCGCCAGTGAGTAATACTGTTTTATCTTTCATTATTTTGAGAATCTTCTTCAATCTTATTTCTAAACATACCTTGTCTTGAAGTACGATAGATAACTTGTTAGTTTTTAAATGATTATTCTTTAAGATGGTATTTTTTGAGGCACTGAGGGAATTCTAAAAATAGCTTTTTATATTGATTTAGGGGCCGTCTCGAAATACTGTCATATGCGTATCTGTCCTCAATGCGAGTCAGAAAATTCTGACGAGCGAATTTTTTGTTCTGTTTGTCAAACTGCTTTAACCGATAATTTAGGCGATCGATCCGATCTCCAAACTCCATCTCTATCAGAATATTTTATTAATTTTAACTCATCTAACTCGGCTCGCTTGGCTTTAATTTACCCTTCTCTGCATACTGAAGTTAGAGCTGAAGCGATCGAGATTTGGCAACAAAGAGAATATTTAGATTCTCATTCTCGTTATCGAATTGATTCTCCGATTGGAGCAAATTTAGATCGATCTGAATGGATTGCGATCGCATTTACGGATACCCGACCTTCAGAACAACCTTTTTTAAGAGAATTATTAGCCCGAGATAATTCTCGAAGCGAGCAAAATACCAATATTCCCGAAATTGCCTTACCTTACTTGAAAGCGGTCGACTCTGCTATTCCTCAAATTTACGATGCTTGGCTAGAAAATGACGCTCGAATTATTATCTTAGAAGATCGTTTTAACTGGCAAAAACTAGCTGATTTTGTTGCTAAACCGGACTTATCTTGCTGGCAGTTACTATACTGGTTCGATAAAACAGCTCAACTTTGGAACGGGCTGAAACAACTAGGAGTAGTTAGTAGTTTAATTGTAGAAGAGAATTTTTGCTTGGATGAAGACGATCGTTTGTGTTTGCAACAGTTGCATTATGATGGAGCAGAAAACGGGTTCGCTCTAAGTCATTTGGGGCTAGTCTGGAAATCTTTATTAACTAAATCTCAAATTATCTTACCAGAATCTTTCAATCAATTATTAGATTGCTTAATTTCGGGACAAGTTCAAACCACAGAAAAGTTGCGCTCTAGTTTGCACGATATCATAGTCGAAATTGAAACTGAAACAGAAAGCGATAGCGGTTCGCCTACCAATATTTTACCGATCCAATTAACTGACTTAAGAGATTTTGCTTTAACTGATGTTGGTCTTCAAAGAGAATCTAATGAAGACTTTTTTGGCATTTACACGGCGATCGAAAAACACCATAATTCTCAACAGAAAAAAATTAGCGCGCGCGGCTTATATATTGTTTGTGACGGAATGGGGGGACACGATGCGGGTGAAGTAGCTAGTGCTATGGCTGTCGATATCTTGCAAGATTATTTTCAAGATATTTGGTTACAAGGATTACCCGATCGCGAAACTATTCGTAAAGGCATACATTTAGCTAACGAAACAATTTATCGAGAAAATATTAATAATTCTTCTTCTGGAGTTGGCAGAATGGGAACGACCCTAGCGATGCTCCTACTCCAAGACAATCACTTAGCGATCGCATCGGTTGGAGACAGTCGCATCTATCGCCTCACAGCTAGATTCGGTCTCGAACAGTTGACGAGCGATCATCAAATTGCACAATTAGAAATTAAGCGGGGTGTAGATCCAGAAATTGCTTATGCTCTTCCTAATGCTCGTCAACTTACTCAAGCTTTAGGCCCTAGAGATAACAATTTTGTCGAACCTGCGATCGAATTTCTCGAACTTCAACAGGATTGTTTGTTACTTTTATGCTCCGACGGTCTTTCTGACAATCAAATCTTAGAACAAAATTGGCAAAAATATCTCAAACCTCTACTCGAATCGGATCTCGACTTAGACGTGGCAATGGAAGATTTAATCGATCTAGCCAATCAGGAGAACGGACACGACAATATCACTGCGATCGCAGTTAAAGTAAAGGTCGGAGTAGATCTAAAATGCAGCTCTACTGGCGAATTGTGGGTTTAAAACTTTATATTTCTGTTGTTTTTGGCAAATTTAACTCTCTCTATCGGAGCTTCATTCTTCATCCCACGCTTCTACTGCTAATAATTCACTAACCGGATCTTGCATTGTGAAGCCAAATTCGGATAATTCTTGTTTCCAATATGCCCATTGTTCTCCATACAGTAAGGCTATTTTCCAAATACTATCTTTGGGTTTGAGAACGTTGGACTCCACGAGCGAGGCGACTTTACGCTGCAACTTCACCATGGGGTGAACGACTTGCTTGGTCATACACTGAATCTACTTTGATTAAATAAGTTTTACAAATGCTCTGGGAGCTAGGCTTCCGATCTAGAATTCTTACTCTGAAATCTACAAACTATGCGAAGAGGAAGCATACTCATATATTTTTATCGCAACTGGCCAAATTTTGCAAGTGTATTTTGAGATACGTTCGGTAATTACTACCTCGATAGCACAGATCTGGCAATGGTTGTAGGTAATATATTTGAGGTGAAATAAAATAATCATGGCTAAAAAAATTTCGTTTTTAGCTTGTATGGCGATCGCGATTTCGGGATCGCTCGTTCCGGCTTTAGGATTGGAAGATTCTGTGGGAGAAGCAGGAATCGAAGCTCTTCGCCTGCAAACTTTTCCTTACAATTTGACGGGCCGCAAAATTAGTATCGGTCAGGTGGAAATTGGCAGACCTAGTAAATTCGGCTTAGACAAAGCTGCTTCAGAGCAAACGGTATTTGAGTTAAAAGGGGCATTTTATCGCAATAAATCGGCTCTTTCTAACCGCTTCGTGGACGATCACGCGGCTCAAGTAGCGACGGTGATGATCAGCAAAGATAAAAAATTGACTGGAGTTGCCCCGCAAGCAAGACTTTATGCTTCGGCAATCGGGCCGCTCGATCGCGCCGGACAGCCAGAACAATGTCTGGCAACTCAACACGTGGCGGAACAAAATGGCAAAGACGTGCGAGCGATTAATTTTAGTTTTGGGGAATCTTTAAAGCGAGATCCGCGCCCAAATCCTCAATTAGACGGTCTAGCTTTGTTAACTTTATGTATCGATTGGTCGGCTAGGGTTCACGACGTGCTTTACGTCGTTGCGGGAAATCAGGGTAAAGGGGGCATTGCCATCCCGACGGATCATTTCAACGGAATTATTACCGCTTCAAGTGCCAAACGTCAAGGTAAGTTTACTAAAATTGATTTTTCTAATTTGAGTTCGGAACCAAAGGGAATTGGCAGAAGATTAATTAAGCGAGAAATTAACACTAATAACCGACGGGGAATTAATTTAGTCGCTCCGGGCAACAATATTGAAATATACGACCTTAAAGGTAAATCGATTAGTGCTAGTGGAACTAGTTTTGCTGCACCTCACGTTACCGGATCGGTTGCTCTTTTACAAGAATTTGGCGATGCTATTTTAGCTGGCGATCGCCGGACAAAACTAGGATTAAATTGGAGCATGGATTCGCGACGACACGAAGTTATGAAGGCTGTTTTGCTCAATTCGGCGGATAAAATTAAAGATCGAGGCCGAGGATTGCAGTTGGGAATGACGCGCACGCTTTTAACTAAAAAAAATCGCAATTGGTTGCAGTCTAATGCTTATTGGAACGATCGCATTCCGGTAGATCTTGAAATGGGTGCGGGACATCTCAATACTTATCGCGCTTATCAACAGTTTAGCGGCGGTCGGTGGAGTCATAAGAATTTAATTCCAAGCCGAGGTTGGGATTATGCTGGAATTAATCTTTATTCTTATCGCGATTATCAAATTGAATCTCCTTTACAGAAAGATAGTTATGTTGCAATTACTTTAGTTTGGGATCGTTTAGTTGAATTGGAGGATCGCAATCAAAATCAAAGATACGATGTAGGTGAAAATTTCCGCGATCGCGGTTTAAATGACCTCAATATTTACTTAATGTCAGCAGATAAAACTCATACGATCGAAAGTGTTTGCGCTTCGAGGAGTAAAGTTGATAGTATCGAGCATATTTTTTGTGCGATTCCCAAAACTGGACGTTATAAAATTCGCGTCGATTATCCTCACAATGTGAACGATCCAACTCAATTTTATGGTTTAGCTTGGTGGACTTTTACTTCCGAGGGATTAAGCAGCCAAAATTAGGGAGTTTTTAGTTTTTGATTAATTTTACTTTCAAACCATCTCGAGGCTTAGCTGTGGGAATTGCTACTAAAGATAAATCTTGATTGGGAAGTATTTCCCAGCGATAATTCCTCACTAACATTGCACCAAAAATTTTCATTTCTAATTTGGCAAATTCTTTACCCAAACATTCCCTAATTCCTCCCCCAAAAGGAATATATCCAAAAGTTTTATTTTTATCTTCGGCATTTTCAGAATTGAAGCGATCGGGATTAAATTGTTCTGGGTTTTGATATATTTCTGTATCTTTGTGGGTATTGCCAATATTATATTGAACCGTCCAACCTTTAGGAATCGAATAGTTTTTAAATTCGCAAGTTTCAATTGTTTCTCGGAAACCACCACCAACTGGAGGGATAAAACGCAATACTTCTTTAAGAACTTGCTCTAGATATACCATTTCTTTTAAATCTTCTAAAGAATAGGTTTGATGATTACTAAATTTATTTTGTTCTTGTTTGATGCGATCGCCTATTTCGGGATTTTGTCCGACTGACAAACAAAATGAAACTAAAGAAGAAACTAGAGTTTCGTGGCCGGCAAATAATAATAAAAGTATTTGGTCTTTTAATTCTGCTAGGGGCAAAGTTTGGCCATTTTCATCTTTTGCTTGTAATAATAAGCCTAGAGCATCTTCCCCTAAATCTTCCGCTTGCTGACGTTTTAAAATTATTTGCTCGATTTCTTGACTCAATCTTTTACGAGCGCGCAAAGCTTTACCAAAATTAGTCCAAGGTAAGTTAATAGGAAGAGTAAATAACCCTTGACACCAAGTTTCAAATAATTCGCCTAAAATAGTTTCAGAAGTATTATCCGTACCAATTAATAATTTACAAGCAATATCAAAAGTATAATTTCTTAGTTCTGGATACCAAGTAAAACTATCCATTTTTTCCCATTTTTTGAGATAGTTATCGGTGATATTTTCCATTGTTGGAATGTAACTTGCTAATGCTCTCGGTTGAAAAGCTTGATATAGCAATTTGCGACGGTTAGAGTGAAAACTGCCTCTTTGTAATGCCAGAGAATCAGAGCCTAATAATATTTTGGTACTTTCAGGCCAGGTAACGGAAAAATATTTATTTTCGTTAGTCAGAATAAAAACATTAGCATCCGCACCAGTCATAAATACAGTCGGGTTACCAAAAATATTAGTTTTAAACACAGAGCCATATTTTTTGAGGCGTTTTTTAAGAAAGTCGCGATCGTTAAAAAAACTCAATGTTTCGCCAATGAAAGGTAAACCAAAACTTCCAGGAGGTGTTTGCATAATCTTATTTTTCTTGGTACTTTGCTAATCTGAGAAAGAGCAGATCGATAGAAATAGGAATTTGAATTAATTTAATTAGATCTTGTTGTTTCAATTGTGACTTGCGATCGCAGTTTATTAACAACAAGATAGATAAATCTTTTGACTGCTTGACTCTTGCCTGCTTGCCTTTTGCCTGCGAGCGCAGAAATACAGCAACTCTAAACAGAATTAGTATAACTATCAAAAACAGGATAGCAGGATCGGAAGCAATTATCTCAAAAAAATTGGCGATCGAGGACTATTTAAATCTTTTAACTAGATCGATAGTGCCATCAATTGGCAAACAAACTGTAAAAGTAGTTTGACCGGGTTTAGATTGAAAAGATAGAGTGCCGCCGTGACGATTTTCGACTATTTTTTTGACTGCATCTAAACCCAAACCAGAGCCTTTTCCGACCTCTTTAGTAGTATAAAAAGGCTCAAAAATACGCGATTGAATCTTAGCTGGAATCCCAGAACCAGAATCGGTAATTTCTACTTTAATATATTTTTTATTGCGGAGATATTTATCGCTAAAACCGGTGCTTATTTCTAAAATACCTTGACCGTCCATCGCATCGATCGCATTGTCAATTAAATTCGTCCAAACTTGATTTAATTCGCTCCCGTAAGCCGGTATTGGGGGTAATTCGGGATTGTAACAGCGATGAACTTCAATACCTTGTTTGAGTTTGTAAGAAAGCAAACGGAGCGTATCCTCAATCCCTTCCCTTACGTCTACCATTTGTTGCGCGCCGCGATCGAGATGAGAGTAAGATTTCATTGAATGGACTAATTTTGAAATCCTTTCTGCTCCCTTTAAACCACTTTCGATGGTAGATATAACTTCAAAAGAAAGAGCCAACCAACGAATCGGTTGCTCGCGTATTTCTTGGGGACGATCGCGCCAGCGATCGAGGAGTCGATCGACTTTTTCTAAGTCTATTCCACCAATTGCGAGAGGTTCGGCTAAATTCCAAGCATCTTCTATGCCGTAATCTTCGAGCCATGCCAATACTTTTTCTTCGCGATCGCTTAAAGTAACAAAATCGACTTGATTGTTAACTACATAATCAAAACCGGCATCGCGAATTGCCGTCCATTGTGCGGTATGTTCTGGTTCGACATTGAGCTGGCCGTACATTAAATTCATCCGCTCTAATTCTCGCCAAGCAGGGATAACATTTTTTAAAGCGCGAACTAAAGCAGCAGCAGGATTATTTAATTCGTGAGCCAAACCTGCGGCTAAAGTCCCCAAAGCGGCCATTTTTTCGCGACTGCGTAGGAAAGATTCTAAACCTCGCAACCGAGTCTGTACGGTGCGAAATATTTTACGCTCGAAGTCGCGACATTGATGAAGCAAACAGCGAAAATCTTCGGCAGACAATTGATAAACTCGACAATGAGTCAGCGATCGCAGGGTAACCGGAACTAGTTCTTCAGTGAGAACTTGAATTTCCCCGAAGAAAGCAGGGGCTTCGTGTTCTCCTACTGGAATTTCTGTTCCTTCGCTGCGGCGAGTGATACTCATGCGACCCGAAGTTAAAATTAAAAAACCTTGGGGCAGATCTCCTTCGCGAATAAAAATTTCCCCTTGAATTAAATTAATTTCAGTAGCGCGATCGCAAATCCAATCCAAACGAGTTCTCGGCAGAGTTTGAAATAGATCTAATTTCATTAAGTCATCGACACACAACATCGGCATTAAAAAAATTGAATAAATTAAACAACTTCAGCAAGATAGCGATGGACAAATTGAACGCAAATCGAACCTTCACCGACAGCAGAAGCAACTCGTTTGACGGAATTGTGTCGCACGTCTCCGACTGCAAAAATACCGGGTATGCTGGTTTCTAATAAAAAGGGTTCGCGATCGAGTTTCCATCCTTTAGGACGAGGAGATAAATTACGGTTGCGGTTAGCTAAATGAGGATCTATTTTTTCTAAATCTTTTCCGGTGAGAATAAAACCGCGATCGTCTCTTTGGACGATACCATCTAACCAATCGGTGTGAGGAACTGCACCGATAAAAATAAAGAGGGCATTGGTTGGAACTTTTTCAACTGCTCCGGTTTGAGAATTTTCGATCGCGATCGCCTCGAGACTGTTTTCACCGATCGCTTCGATGACGCTGCTATGTACTTTAACCTCAATATTCGGAGTTTCGTCGATTTGATCGATCAGATATTGAGACATACTTTTAGTTAAAGATTCCCCCCGGACTAAGATAGTCACTTTAGAGGCGAATTTACTGAAATACATTGCCCCTTGTCCGGCAGAATTTGCCCCTCCAACGACGTAAACGTGTTCGTCTTGACAAGATATCGCTTCGGTTTGAGCTGCACCGTAATATACCCCCGCTCCAGTCAAGCGATCGATGCTGGGGATATTTAATCTGCGCCAAGAAACCCCTAAAGAAAGAATAATTGAGTGGGAAGCAATTTCTTTGCCATCTTTAAGTTTGACGATTCGATAATTGTAAAGCGGATCGATCGAAACTGCTTCGGTTGGGGTGAGAATTTCTACACCAAACCGTTTTGCTTGAGCCACTGCGCGACGAGCCAGATCTGCTCCGCTCAATCCTACCGGAAAACCGAGATAATTTTCAATTCTAGAACTAGTTCCTGCTTGTCCTCCCGGTGCTTGTCGTTCGATTAAAACGGTACGCAATCCTTCTGAAGCTCCATATACTGCAGCAGCCAAACCGGCCGGGCCGCCACCGATAATTGTTAGGTCGTAAAAAGGTTTTTCGGCTTTAGTTTGCAAGCCAATTTTTTCGGCTATTTGAACGTTAGTTGGTTTTTCGAGGCGATCGCCGTCGGGCAAAATTACTAGGGGCAATTTTGTGCTTTGAGAACAGTCAATTAATTGTTTTGCTTCTGCTTCTTTTTCAACATCCAACCAACGATAGGGGACTTGTTGACGGGCTAAAAAGTCTTTAATTTGATGGCATTGGGGCGACCAGCGATCGCCGATTACCCTAATCCCTTCAAAGGGAGATTTAAAAGTTGCCTGCCAATCGTCTAACAAATCGTTGAGGATTGGGTACAGTTTTTCTTCTGGCGGATCCCAAGGTTTGAGCAAGTAATAATCTACATTGATGGTATTGATGGCACGAATTGCGGCATCTGTGTCGCTGTAGGCTGTTAAGAGAACTCTTTTTGCTTGTGGAAAGATCTGTATTGCTTGTTCTAGAAATTGTACCCCGCTCATCTGGGGCATTCTCTGATCCACCAGAAATAGAGCTACTGTTTCGTTTTTTAATTTTAGTTGCTCGATCGCTTCGATTGCTGCTTTGCCGCTATCGGCTCTAACTATTTTAAAGCGACTGCCGTATTCTTTTCTTAAATCTCGCGCTATTTCTTGTAAAACTTGGCGATCGTCGTCTACAGTTAGCAATACTGGTTTAGCCATTTACCCCGATTCATATTTTCTTCGCTAACTCTATTGTTATAGCAAAATTATCTTTTTGTTAAGTTACATTAAAGTTACTGGATTAAGAATTAGTATTTTTTGGTAGGTACAGTATTTTATTGTTTTTTTAATTCTAATAGATCGCAACTAATCCGATCGACATATCTCTTTGAGTGGATTGCTTTTGAGGATAACTATTTTTTTTATTTCTTTAATTCGCAAAATCTACTGCTTGAATAATTATATTGGTTAAATTTTAATTAGTATTTACAAGTTGTTTTAATTTTTGTTTAAATCCAGTTGAATTTAACAGGAAAGATATAATATATCTATAAATAAAATTTAACTTTAAATCGAAAAAATCAAAGTAAAAAATTAAAAATATGCAATTTAAACCGGTCAAGTTCTCAAGATTTTGGATCGCTAATGGTTTTGCTTTATTGGTAGCCTTAAGCCCGATTCAAACTAAAGGAATAGCTTCTTTGGAAAATATATCTTTCAATAATATTGATGAAAACGAGCGGATTGTTGCAAACTTAAATAATAGATTTGAATTGGATTCAAAGCAAGAGCTAGAATATTTGATAAAAAAATACAGTTCTTCTCTAAATAATCTAAATCCTAATTTAGGATATCCTCGCAGTAAAAGTAGGGATGAAAGCTTACTTTTAACTCCAAATAATAAATGGACAAGTGGTTTTTTTCCTGGGATTCTTTGGCAGCTATACAAATACAGTCAAGAGCGAAAATTTTTAAGACAAGCAGAAGTTTGGACGCAACCGATAGAACCGCAAAAAAACAATAAAAAGACTCACGATTTAGGATTTATTGTCTTTAATAGTTTTGGTCGCGGATATAATTACACTGGAAATAAACAATATCGAGAAGTGATTTTAGCAGCAGCGAATTCTTTAGCTTCTCGATACGATACTAAAATAGGTGCAATCAAATCTTGGGATTGGAATACCAATAAATCTTGGTGCATTCATTCTCCATCTTGGACTTATCCGGTAATTATCGATAATATGATGAATCTGGAATTGCTGTTTTGGGCGGCTAAAAATGGCGGAAATCCAAAATATTACAATTTAGCCGTTACTCACGCACAAAAAACGCTTCAAAATCATATTAGAGCTGATGGCAGCACTTACCATGTAGTTGATTACGATAGATTGAGTGGCAATGTAATTAAAAAAGTTACTTGGCAAGGTTTGTCAAATAATTCTGTTTGGGCCAGGGGACAAGCTTGGGGCTTATATGGTTTTACGATGACTTATCGCGAAACTGAAGATCGAGAATTTTTAAGAGCAGCCGAAAGATTGGCTGATTTTTTTATTGATAATTTGCCCGAAGATAGGATTCCTTATTGGGATTTTCAAGCGGCCAATAGATCGGATATGGAAGGTAAAGATAGTTCTGCTGCAGCGATCGCCGCATCTGGTTTATTAGAATTGAGTACGTTAACTGATAACCCAAAAAAAAGGCAATTATATTTCCAGAGTGCCAAACAAATTTTAAAACAATTGAGTTCTCCAACTTATCTTAATCGCAATACAAAGAAAATTCCCCTCATCCAACATGCGATCGGAAATTATCCTTGTAAAGAAGAAGTAGATGTATCGATTATTTATGGAGATTACTATTATATTGAAGCTTTGTTAAGATACGATTCAATTGTCAAAAAAGAGTGAAAAAAATTCTGATTAATTTAACCGATTAAATAAAATACAAACTTAGAAATAGCGATCGCATTTTTTAAAAAATCTCACCGTTGACTGATAACCTTTAAAGAAACGTACTTTGCCATTGCAATAGTTAAAAAATGACCAATAAACAAATAGCTTTTTTAGGATTGGGTTTAATGGGCGGGCCGATGACGGCTAATTTGGCTCGAAGCGAATATCCTGTTAAAGCTTGGAATCGAACTAAGGATCGCCCTGGTGTAGAAATAGCTAAAAATGCAGGGGCGGCGATCGCAAAATCAATTCGAGAAGCAGTAGAAACTGCAGATATTATCTTTACTTGCGTCGGTGACGTTCCTGACGTTCGAGAAGTTATTTTCGGTACTGATGGTATAGCTAAACATGCTAAATCGAATGCTTTAATTGTCGATATGAGTACGATCGGCTCTCAAGCAGCAATGAAAATAGCTGCAGAATTAAAACAATTTAACCTCCGCTTTCTCGATGCACCGGTTTCTGGGGGAGATATTGGCGCGCAAAAAGGTACTCTGACGATTATGGTCGGAGGCGATCGCGGTGATTTTGAGGAATGTTTGCCTTTATTCGAGATAATGGGTCAAAATATTACTCTTTGCGGGCCCGTAGGTAGCGGTCAAGCAGTCAAATTGTGCAATCAGGTACTTTGTGCGGTTCATGCGATCGCCCTTTGCGAAGCGATGGAATTGGCAAAAATTCAGGGTATCGATCCTAATTTAATCGTCGATGTCTGCGGTACTGGTGCGGCTGGTTCTTGGGCTTTATCCAATCTCGGCCCGAAAATTATTAATTCCGATCTCGCTCCTGGGTTTCCGATCGAGCATATTATCAAGGATCTGCGTTTAGTCGCAGAGACGATTGAAGATGGCAAAAGCTTGCCAGGATTTGAACTAGCCGATCGCTTTTTTAAATTTGTCGGGCGGCTAGATGATGGTGCGGGTTTAAAACAGGGCACTCAAGCTATGATTCGCGCTTATCGAGTCAGCGATCGCTTTAAATAAGCAATCAAAATTAGCTAAATAATCTTAATTAGCTCGAGAAAATTGCTCTTAATTAATAGTAAATCGGCGATCGCTTTGCTACTTTAATATTAGGAAAAAGCTTTATTTTTCAGCCTAGTAAGTATATAATTTAATTTTATCGGACTCCGATTAGATCTTTGTAAGTATATTTTTATACTTTAAAAAAGGTTTTTTAGTTGCAAATACTGAAAAATTTAAATGACAGGATATTTCTAAAACTTATTTTTAGAGCGGCTTTAAAGCAATATCTAGTCAAAAAGCGCGATCGCAAATTTGCGTATATTTTATAAAAGTTTGGCGAGAAAAAATAGCTTGAAATAAGAATCAGATGCGTATTACTGAATGTAGTTTTTATGAAAACAATAGGGAGGCGATCCAATGACAAATATCACTCAAGAACAGTATAAACAGAAAATGCAGCGACGCAAACAAGTGCAAGAAGAGCGTTTAGCAAAAGCAGCGGCAAAAAAAGGTTTAATTATCGTCAATACAGGCAACGGTAAAGGAAAAACCACGGCAGCGTTAGGCATGGTGCTGCGCTCGCTCGGTCACGGATATAAAGTGGCGATCGTGCAGTTTATTAAAGGAGCTTGGGAGCCTGCCGAAAAAGCTGTTTTAGAACGCTGGGAAGGACAATTAGAATTTTATGCGATGGGAGAAGGATTTACCTGGGAGACCCAAGATCGCGATCGCGACATTGAAAAAGCCGAAGCAGCTTGGCAAAAAGCATTAACTTTGATTCGCAACCCCGATTATCAATTGGTTTTATTGGATGAGGTGAATATAGCCCTGAAATTAGGTTATCTGAAGGTAGAAGATATTTTAGCCGGACTCGAAGACAAACCCGAAGATGCTCACGTTATCTTGACCGGTAGGGGCGCGCCGCCAGAATTAATCGAAAAAGCAGATTTAGTTACTGAAATGAAACTAATCAAACATCCTCTTAAAGAACAGAATATTAAAGCTCAACCGGGTATAGAATTTTAATTGCGATCGCGGGTCAGATTTTCTTCAAGACAAATCTCGAGCATGCGGCGATCGTTGTCGCTAAGATTGGATATTTTTTGATACCCGACCAGAGTTGTCGAACTCTCAATTTCATTTCCGGTTGTGGCAACTCGAACCGAGCTATCTAGGGCAATAGAGTAAGGATTGATAGTGCGATCGTAAGGATGAACTACAAACAAGTTCATTTTTGCTCGAGTTATTTTGCCGTAAAAACAAGCAAATTCCGATTGAGGATAATAAACTGCACCGACTACTCGATTTTGTTTGACCTGGAAAACTAAGTATTCTCGACCGATTTGTTCGGGTAGATGGGATTGTCCGTACAGATAAGTGCCATTTGTTAAAGTAGATTCAAAGCGAGCAGTATCTTTAACTCGAGACATTGTTTTTGAGGTAAATTGAGGCGAGAAATAGGTAGTTGCAGCAAATCCGGTTGACAAAATTAATCCGAGATTGAATCGAAAATTTTTGTTTTTCAGCATTATTATTTGCCTATATTTACGTATAGGTTTAGTTTTATTGTTCCCGCTTGAGAAGCTCAAATTAACAGACAAGTCGTTTTCTTAAACATCCCCTATTTATATAATAAGTTTTTTTGATAAAATTGAAATCCCCATCATCTCAGCCGAGAGTGGGGATATCAGTCACTTATTTTGAGAGATCGAGCGACTAGCTGGCGATAATATACTCTTGAACTGAGGAGCGATTTTTCCTTAACTGGTTGAGTGCTTGATGTTCTAATTGTCTGACTCGCTCCCGAGATAAGCTCATTTTCTTACCAATTTTAGCTAGGGATAGTTCGATGCCATCTTTTAAGCCAAAACGCAAGGATAATACTTCTCGTTGTTGAGCTGTTAATTGAGCTAGCATCTTGTTAAGATCTTGTTTGAGCAATTCTTGAGTAATGTAGGTATCGGGAGATGCGCTATCATCTTCTAATAAATCTGAGAGTTCTGTATCTTGGTTTTCACCAACTCTGACATCTAATGAGATTGGTTGACGGGCAATGCTCAGATATTCCCTAATCTGAGATGGTTCTAAATCTAGTTCTCGAGCTATTTCTTTAGGGGTTGCGCTGCGTCCTAATTTTTGCGATAGTTCTCTTTGGGTTTTTTTGATTTTATTGAGCTTTTCGGTAATATGAATTGGCAGGCGAATAGTCCGAGCTTGTTGTGCGATCGCTCTAGTTATAGCTTGTCTGATCCACCAGTAAGCATAAGTTGAAAACTTATAACCTTTCATCGGATCGAATTTTTCTACTCCCCTTTCTAATCCTAAAGTTCCTTCTTGGATCAGATCGAGGAATTCCATATTCCGCTTTTGGTATTTTTTTGCGATCGCCACTACTAAACGCAAATTGGCTTCTACCATTTTACTTTTAGCTCTTTTGCCTTGTTCGATCTCTTTTTTAAGCTCTGTTTCGCTTTTGTTGACAAATTTGGCCCATTCTTTTTGGTCTGGTTCGCGATCGAGTTGTTTTGTTAGTTTTTCTTTCTGTTCTAACAACCCCATCATTTGCTGTACCTGTTTTCCATAAACAATTTCTTGTTCGTGACTTAGTAGGGGTACTTTGCCAATTTCGTGAAGGTACGTACGTACCATGTCCGCTGAGAATGCTGGTTTGCTGTTGGTTTTTTTTATGGTTTGTTTGGGCATCTTCGTATTCGTGCCTCCTAAAAATCCGATCTCTAATTTCTTGGTTTAATTTCTCTAAGTGACTAGTTAGCTTTAATCTTTCATTTTTTATTGCCCAGCTGAGTACGATCTATACGAAGTCATTATGAGTTTAGCTTGTTTTTATCTTAGCCTATAAATTTAGACTTTTACAAACAAAAAAAGTTCATTTATTCTCGATTTTTACGATTTAGTAAATAGAGCAAAGCTATATCTATCGCAAGATTGGGACATTTTTAGTATTAGCTTATTAGTGACTATTTACTATCATGACTTAGTTTTTTCTTAAGAGAGTAGGCGGATCGCCGAACGATTGAGAGGTTATAATTGTGGGTTTCCCGTATTTCAAAGAACATAAAATAAGGCTCGTGTCGAAGCTCGCTCGATCGGGCCACTGGGCTTTGTTCCGAGATGACTCTCTGAGGAATATAAACTAAACAAATTTGCAGTTAAACTATTAAAATTTGGGTTTTTAGAGGTAATAGCCCGCTTTCTGAGGAGAATTTGCCCCGTTCTTTAAAAAAAAGGACTGAGCTAGACATTTGTTGGGATTAATTTGTAATTACCCGCAGTTGTTTAATAAAAACTTAATTGTTTTTTTAAACTTAATTTAACCAACGATAGTCAAATTTACTTAAAATAGTAAATCTAAAAATTGAAAACTTCTCAATTACTTATTATTTAACGAGTATTTATAGTTATATATTCTGATAGTTTGTAAAAGATCTGTACAAGAATCTATTTCCAATCTAGGAAAATTGGTTTTGAACCCACTTAATCAAAGATTCACAGTGAATATACTGATAATTAATTGAAACTTTAAAATAATAAGTAGAAATTCACATAAATTTTAGTTAATATACTATGCAAAGGGGATTAATACTTAAGTGATTTAGTTTTGCTGGCAGAAAATACAAACATAAGTCCCAAAAAACCCAAAGCATCGACCGAGATAATATATTTTCAAATGTCGATTGGGGTTATCTAAAACTAAGAGCAGACAAGCCAGCAAAAAACTTAGTAAATATCCAAAATAAATTTCTAGGATAGGATAAGCAATTCACAATGTTACAAAGAAGAAAGTTTTTACAGTATGTGTCTCTAGCTACTGCTGGAACTGCCTTTAGTTTGGGATTTCCATCATTAAAATCTGCAGTAGCTAACGATAAAAAAGAAGGTGGTGAATGGAATTACGACCAACTCGGGCCGGAAACTTGGGGCGAACTATCTCCTGATTTTCGAGTTTGTGAAAACGGCTCGCAACAATCGCCGATTAATTTAGAACATGAAGGAACACTTCACGCTGGCAGTCTGCACGATTTAGATTTTAACTATCATTTGAGCGTGCTGAAAATAGTTAATAACGGTCATACTATCCAAGTTAATCCCGATCCAGACAATCATCTTAAAGTAGAAGGGAACAATTTCGATTTACTTCAATTTCATTTCCATCATCCTAGCGAACACGTAGTATATGGCAAACATTATCCAATGGAAGCCCATTTGGTTCATCGCAATCCAAGAACAGGAGAATTAGCGGTATTGGGTGTTTTCTTTAAAGAAGGGCCCGAAAATAAGATCTTAAATACCATTTGGAAAGATTTGCCAGAACATGAAAGCAAAGAACATGCAATTATCGGACATATTAATCCTTTACAATTTTTGCCGGTTAACAAAATAGCTTATCGCTATAACGGTTCGCTGACTACGCCACCTTGTTCCCAGATCGTGCGTTGGATTGTTTTTGAAGAAGCAGTTACAGCTTCAAAACAACAATTAGATAAATTTGCCAAAATTTTTCCTAATAATGCTCGGCCGGTGCAAGAGAAGAATCATCGTTTGATTATTGAAGGATAATCTCAGCGAGCAGATTAGAGATTTATCTTACTGCAGTCTTTAAGTTAACTTTATGTGTGTAATAAATGACATACTATTTATTACATGTAATTTTTCAAATAGCAATCCCGGCAAAAGTCAATCGTCCTTTAAGCGCGATCGCCCTAATTTAAGCCCTGACTGAATTAATTAGCTTTTTAACAAAGCGACTGACGGTTTTAACTACGTTTGGTGTTGCTTCGGGATGGGAAGGAATTCTGGCCATTAACTCGTAATATTCATCGAGTAGTTCGTGTTCGATATCCGAAACCTTGTCATCGGCCATGACCATATTAGCGATCGCGCTCAACAGGCGCATCCTTTCTTTATCCGTACTATCTTGAAGGTATTCGACAATCCAATTTTCTGTTTTTTGCGGAACGATAGGACGATCTAAAAGGGCTTGCAGCTCGTTATCGAGATGAAGGTGATATTGCTCGAGCAATTTTTGTAAATATTCAATTTCGCCAGGTGCGAGATGGTTATCGATCCAAGCTGCACCGATAACGATTTTTAACAATAGTTTGTTATGTTCTTTGACGGATTCCATAATTTTAAATACTTTTGCCTTGCTACTTGCTACTTATTTTAAAATCCCAAATTTGCTTTAGCTTGATTGGCAGCATCGTGAACTTCTCGATCTGTTTTTGTTTTCCAATCGGTGTCGCCAATTTCAGTGTAGAATTTCTGGTCGTAAGCACGAGTACGTACTACTACCGGCATGGGTACGGCATGACCGAGAATTAAAGCTTGTTGTTTGGAATCTAATTTAGCCAAAACGCTTCGCAAACCACCACCACCAGAAACACCAGTAAAAATCGCATCGATATCTTTATCGTCGTTTAACAAACAAGTAATGCGAGTACCGACTTGGGACATAACTTCATTATCGATCCCTGAAGGCCGCTGATCTACTACTAGTAAAGTAACGAAATATTTCCGCATTTCTCTGGCGATCGTGCCGAAAATAGTTTGATTGACGATACCCGAGTCGAGAAAGCGATGGGCTTCTTCTATGGTAATTACTAACTGACGGGGTTTGTCGAGGGGATTTTGAGTTTGTAAAAAGCGATCGGCTTTTTTGACGTATCTGGAGTGAATGCGGCGAGTAATCATATTTGTTGCCAGCATATAAGAGAGCATATTCGATTGCGAACCGAATTCAATCACGACATTAATACCAGCATCGAGGGATTCTAAAATGCGATCGATATAATTGTGGGGACAGGCCGAGCGAATGTATTTAAGACTTTCCAAACGCATTAATTTTCTTTGCAGTGCAGAAATCGATCCTTTATGACCTTGTTGTTCTTCACAAAACAGGGTGATATCTTCGTTGGTCATATCCAACAAGCGAACGATCCAAGATCTGCCGAATTCTTTTTGGAGGATATTAGCATTATCGATGCTGGCATCGGAAAGTCCTAAATCTCGAGATACCAATCTGAGATCTTCAATTTGAATTTGGTCGTAACTTAAAAATAATTCTCGAGCGTTATTTACGCCCCTTCTTTTGGTAGATTCTGGATCGAGGGTATATATTTCTACCTGGCTGGGAAATAACTGTTTTAAACCTTTGACGGTACTGAATTGTTTCCCTTCGCTAACTGCTTCCCAACCGTATTCAGAATGCATGTCGAACATCAAGTTAACTGCGGCTTGTTTGCGAATTACTCCAGAGATTAACAAACGAGTCAGAAAAGATTTTCCCGTTCCTGATTTACCAAAAATACCGTTACTGCGTTCGACAAAACGATTTAAATCGATACATACGGGTACTTCCATATCTAAAGGTCGGCCGATCGAAAAGTTTCTTCTGTGAGGGTCATCTTCCCAACCAAATACGGTGCGAAAATCTTTTTCGCTTGCTTCATAAACTTGAGAAAAGTGAGAGGGAATAGTTTTAACTGGAAGTAATTCTAATTCGCCGCTAGTTTGAATGTCGAAAGATGCTAGAGTATCGATCGCTTTTTGTTTTTCTTCGGCGATCGCTGCTTCTTTTTCTGATTCTCCTAAAGATGGAGTAAACATTAGCATCGGCGATAATTTTAACGTGCCATAAGTACCGCTTCCGGCTAAAATTTCTCGCAATAAACTATCTTCTGCGCTGGGAGGATCGGACATAATTCTCGGACTGGAAGTACCTAAAAGCACATCGGTGAGGAGACAGAAAAAGCGCGATCGCACGCCTTGAACTACTAAGAATTTACCTACCCGCATATCTTCTACTGATACGTCTGGATACAATCTAATTTCTAATCCTTCGCTTAAAGATCCTTGAATGACCGAGCCTAATGGTTTTTCTGAGTTCATCTAATTTCAGCAAAGATAATACTTTGACATTTGTAAATTATGATAATGCCAATCGAGCTAAAAATTGCAATCTACAAACGATTTTTTGCAGAAATTAGCCTCAAAATTAGCATTATATTTCCGTGCCTAAACAACTAAATTTAAACTAACCTCAAATTAAATCGCCGCACTTTTATTTTGATTCAATTATTTTTAGCTTGTTGTTTTTCATACCAGAGGTTAGCAAAATACTTTTGCAACGAACTATGAGCGAAACAATATCCTCCAGCGACGCGCTGGATAAGCTGGCGATCGCAGCAGTATTCGAGGAAGGGTAGATATTGCCAAGGAGCGTAACCGCTCAGCCAGAGAACTGTTCGGATCGTGAATTTTTGCATGGTAGAAAAAGCTCCCAGCCAAATAAATCCCATAACTGCTGTTGCGCCAAATAATCTAATTAATTGAGCGATCGGAATTGAAGCTATTTGTGAAAGTTGAGGGAATGTTTTTGAGAGCGACCAGAAGATAATAAATAAAAATAAACTGAGAATTGAAAGATCTTTAACTGTTTTTTTGAATTTTGTTTTAATTGTTTGGGGTACGTATTTTTTTAGGTATATTTTTCTAGTTTTTAGCTCTTCAATTAATTGTTCGATCGCGCCGACACTCAAGCCGAGAATCAATCCTTCAATCAATCCACCTCCTAGGGGTCTAGCAATCAAGCCAACCCCTAAACCTCCCATTAAGCCAATAATTATTCCGGCGATTGTGCCGCCATTAATTAATTGTTTGATGCCGATAATTAACAGTTGTTTGGGCTTAAGATTAATACCTTGGTAGTCATCTAAACGCAATCCTCCGGTTATGCCATAAACTATACCGACAACTAAGCCAATTGCCAAGCCGATCGCTAATCTAATGACAATGACAATAATTAGCTTAATTGTTAAACCGATAATAACCCCGATTAGCAATCCAGAAATGAAGTTTTTCTTTTGCGGTGTCAACCAATAGGATTGAATATTATCTTTGAAAATTTCGGTTTGATTTCGAGCTGTAACTTGAATTGCCAGACAGGATAAGTAGTTAATTGCATCTGCTGGATCTGGCTGCTGTTTTTTTGATGGTAATTGGATTTTAAAATGTTCGTAATTGACGATCTCTTCGCGATCGCGAGCTAGCTTTTGTTTAATATAGAGTGCTAATAAGTAATCAATTTTTTGGCTTTTATTTGGTAACTGTTTCCATTTTGACAACGATATTTGTTGATAACAATTGAGCCAGATATTTAACAATAAAGGAGTTCTAGTTAATTCGATAAAATCTGGATTTTGTTGCCAATTATCCCGAATCCGGTCGTCGGATACCCAGAGTAAAAGATCTTCAATTTGCGTATTTTTTAGAGGTTCTAAACGAATCGAACCGTTTAATTTAATCAATTCTTTTGTTTTGTAATAGGCTTCTGTTTCAGAACAGACAATCACTTTAGCAGTACGATGATAGCTAAGTAAAAACTGATTAATTTTTTGAACGCATAATTTTTGTCTGCTTTCTGCTACTTCATCGAGTCCATCTAATAATAAAATCAAATTTCGAGCCGCTAGTAATTTTCGGCCTGATTCTCGATCGATTCCATATTTAAGTTTTAGATTTTCAACGATCCAACGAGCGATTTTTTGTTTGTTATCGTGCCAGGAAGATAAATTTAATAATATAGGAATGGGATGAAGCGAACGCATGTAAGCTCGCTCGACTAAAGTTTGAGCTAATTTTAATAAAGTTGTAGTTTTGCCAGCACCAGAATCGCCTAAAAGTAAAAATCTCCCGCCAATATCTACGCGATCGTAAAATTGCAGAATTGTTGTTTGCGGTGCTAATTTTCTTGGGGGCAAATTAGGCATTGTCATGTCCATAGACCGCAAAGAATCGACTTGTCTGGGGTCTTCAAATTTATCCAAAATAATGTAATTTTCTGGTTTAAAATAGGTTTTAAATCGGTCTATTATTTCGCAATTAATCTGTTTTAAGAGCAAAGATTGTCTTTTCGGTCGAGATTTTAATTCAATCCGATTGCGATCGCAAAGACTGAGTAATTTTTGAATTAGTTGGCTTAAATTTGGTTCGAGATGGTTGCTATTTTGTAAGCTGGATAAAAAAGCTCTAAATGCCAATTCTTCATTTTTGAGTCTGCCATAATTTAGTAAATAAGCAACGAGGGAATTAACAGCTAAAATTGGCTCTCCAGACAGCTCAATTTGCGGAATTAAGTCTTTGAGAGCGGCATTTTCAAGACTTATTTTGCGTTCTTCCTCCCCGCGCATTTCTGGCATAGCAGCCAAGCAGCTAATTAATTCTTGACGGTCTTTTGGATCGATTTGAATCATTTGTTAAGAAAAATTGAGTGTTGCCTGTTTTCCCAAAAAGATCGGGGTTAATTGAGCTGAATCGCAATATTCGAGCTAATAGCAATCAAACTTTGTTTTGTTCGAGTAAATTGTCGCCGATCGCTGTAAATAACTCTGTTAAGAGAAAAACTTAACTCAATTATTTTCTTAAATATTAAGGATAATTCTGCTATCTTTTGCTGTGACTAAAAAGCAAGAATATTGTTTTATTGGCAATTAAGGGATTTGTCGAGAGATTACCGTCTTTTTTTTCTACTGAATAAACCCAGTAAAGGCCCTAAAATTGCACCAAATACAAAACCTCCAGCATGGGCCCAATAAGCAATACCGCCGCTTTCCATGCCAATATTATTGGGTACGTCTAAACTAAGAACGCTATAAAGAGCCTGCTGTAAAAACCAAATACCGAGAAAGAAATAAGCGGGAATTTTCACCGGAATAATGATTCCCACCGGAATTAAAGTCAGAATTTTAGTTTTAGGGAAGCGGAGGATATATGCTCCCATTACTCCCGCGATCGCCCCGCTAGCACCCAAAGATGGAATAATGGAGTTAATTGAGAAAAACCACTGAGTCAATCCCGCTAATACTCCGCAACTCAAATAAAATAATAAGTATTTCAAACGACCTAATTGTTCTTCGATGTTATTTCCGAAAATCCACAGAAACAACATATTTCCGCCTAAATGCATCCAACTACCGTGTAAAAATTGAGAAGTGACTAGGGTCGACCATTCTGGTACTGGTTGATTGACGGTAATTCCTTCTAAAGTAGCGGTAAATTCTCTAGGTACGAGGGCATAAAGTTGGAAAAAACCTTGCAATTCGCGATCGCTTAAGGTTATTTGATGCAAAAAAACTAGAACATTAATAACAATTAAGATGTAAGTAATATATGGTGTAATTTTAGTCGGATTCTCGTCGTGTATGGGAACCAAGATCTTTTTCCTATTGAAATATATATATTAGGCTGTATATTTTTATCTTATTCTAAGCACATTTCTTTTCTTGGGATCGGATTTTCTTTTTGATATGTTTCGGAATACCTAAAACTGCATTTTCATACAATCTTGTAAATTCTCTACTGTAATGTTTGGCGACGGTGGGACTGGCGATCGCTAATATCGTCTCATCATTATTGTAGTTTGCTGCTGCCGACCAATTTTGAGAACCAGTTAAAACTATTGTTTCATCGATTAGGGCAAATTTATGATGGAGTTTATCTCCTGGGGGTAATTTTGCTACTCCTACGCTAGTAATTGGCGCGCTCCAGGGGTTATTATTCTTTTCGTAGGCGCATTTACTATTTCTCAATTTAACACCTAACAAATCTAATCCTTCGCTATAGTAACGAAATGCAAAGGAGCGATCGAATATTGCTTTAATTTCTACTTGTTTATTTTCTGCTCTTTTTAAAGTATCTGCTAATTGTTGGGAACTGAAAACAAATAAGGCTAAATCGATTGAAGATTCTGCTTTTGCTAATTGTTGAGCGATCGAGCCGTTTCCGCTCTCTTTCCAGGGTTTTTTCCTTGAAATCGGCGAAAAATCAACGGTGATAGTTGCATTTGCAATCTGTATTTCTTGAGGCTTTCGATCTGGTTTTTTCTTACCAAAAAGACTGTTGGGCAATTTGCCAGGCCCGTCTCCCCACATCAGGTTAAATTCTTGGCTAAATATATTTGCTAGTTCGCCACTTTCGATAACTAATAAATTATTAACATTACCTTTGGTGCGGTCGTCTTTGAAATCTCCATGTATGCCGCTTAAAGTAAAATTTGCCGAACCTGTAATTACTTTTTTATTGTCGACGATCGTAAATTTATGGTGCATTAAATTACTGCCTTTAGAGCCGTCGGCAGTATTATCTATTATTGGTATTTGGGCATTTTCTAAAATAATTAAAGCATCTCTTCGCTC
>JASJCW010000292.1 GCA_030065265.1 Prochloraceae cyanobacterium | reverse complement strand
CAAGCTGTTCTTAAAAAATATCCTCATTTAAGCAAAGAAATTACCGAAGAATTTTAATAACCCTCCACAAACAATTATTGTCAAATTATCAGGAAAGAACATGATGACTAGCTCGAACCGAGAAGTTTACGAAGGTAAAATCTTAGAAACATTAGTAAAAAATTCTGAAAGATTAGCTGTCGTAGAACATAAATTAACCGAGGTAAAATCTGAAGTCAAAAAAGTCGATTCAAAATTAGAAAATATCGATTCTAGATTAGTCAATGTCGAAACGGAAGTTAAAGCAGTTAGAGCCGACCTCAAAGAATTAGATAATCGGGTGACTGGTCAAATTCAAGAGTTAGATAATCGGGTGACTGGTCAAATTCAAGAGTTAGATCGAAAATTAAGCTCAAAATTAAATTGGCTGTTCACTATCTTGGTAGGAATAGGAGGAGGCATTCTAGCGACTTTGTACTCCCAGCCAATTTTAAATGCATTATCTCATTTAAAATAACTTTCACAATTGATAAGCGCGCTCTGCGCTTGTGCTATAAAGCACCTCGATTGGAAATCGAGGTGCTTTAACAATGGCTCATAATATCAATTTTAAAAATCATGTGCGACACAAATACTATTAACGAATGTTTACTTCCGATTATTCTGTTCGGCATTTATCTGTTAGTTTTTATTTTCTTCTCTGAGAATGAAACTCAACCAGAGAAAAGAATTGAGGTGCGAGTAATCGAGCAAGAACCGCAACAAATGCCTCGCACCTTAAATTACCAATGTAAGGAAAAAGAAAATAAGAAATTAAAAAATTTTCTTATTATCAGAAGAATTTTAACCCATCTGCGATCTTTAAATCGATACCAAATTTATCGATTATGCATGATTCTCGGTATTTCTATCAAAGATAGCGAAGACTATTTTCCGCTCGATGAACTCCGATTTACTATCAAAGAAGTCCTCAGAGATAATCCCAAACAAGCTATCTCTGCATTAGCGATCGTTCTTTCGGGGAATCACTGCTAAAAGAGTTTATTCCCTTCCACAGAGCTATTTTGCGACCTAATAATGAATAAAAAGATATCAGTTCGATTTTACCGAACCCAAACAGGAAATGAACCAGTTAGAAATTGGTTAAAAAGTTTAAGTAAAGAAGAGAGGTTTACAATTGGCACAAGCATTAAAATAGTCGAATATGGCTGGCCGATTGGGATGCCCACTTGTCGCTCCCTTGGTAACGGTCTTTTTGAGGTTAGAATTAATTTATCCACAAATCGAATAGCTCGCGTTATCTTTTGTGTTTTCGATAATTCGATGATTTTATTACACGGATTTATCAAAAAAACGGCAAAAACGCCAAAATCAGCTCTAGATTTAGCAAAAGATAGAAAAAAACAATTGGAAACCAATGACTAACAATATTCATATCGGTTCAAGTTTCGACGATTTTTTAGCCGAAGAAAATATTTTGGAGGAAACTTCCTTAAACGCCTTTAAACAAACTGTTATTTGGCAATTAGAACAAGCAATAGAAAAACAGCACTTCAAGAAAATCGCTCTCGCGACTGCTCTCAACATTAATATCGATTTTCTTGAAAAAACTTTAAATCCAAATGATCCCAATTGTACACTTGAAAACCTCGAACGATTAGCTGCTATTGTTGGTGTGGAACTCGAAACAAATTTAGCAAAAATTAATTAAATCAATAATTGTCGCTTTGTTGAATAGAGTTGTTTAAAAATAACTCTATTTTTTTGAGCAGCAATTATTGAATAATTACTAAATCTATTGTTCAAGATCTCAGTGGCTTATTTACTCGATTTATCAAACCAATCTCTTCTTCAAATATATTTGATGATTCTGGAGAAAGCCCGATTAAAATAAAGGTAATAATTGCACCAATAAAAGGGAAAATAACTAATTGATTACGTTTCTTTTTTTTCCAAGAGTTGTTAAGCACATTTCTAAAATTTATTGAAGCTAAAATAAATTCAATTGCATCAACTGAAAGATTTTTACCAGAACTTAGATAATAATTTTCTGCAACTATAAGAAACTCTCCTTTTAAGAGAAAATAAACTCTTTTTTTATGCAAGCTCCATTCTTTGGCACAACGTTCAATAGTTTGTTGAATCTCCGTTTCTGCATATATCAAGTTTTTTTCTGAATTAATATATTTTTTTCGAGGAATCTTCATTTAAATATCTTATAAATAAAAAAAACATTAACAAGATAGCTTAACTAGTTTTTCTTAGCTGCGATCTTACACCAAGAATTTTGTGATTTTAAGCATTTTCCGTCAAAAAAATTTACAATTACTAATAGACAAAAAAGCACAGGAATCGACTGTTTTTGAGCCGATTCCTGTGCTTGATAAATTTTTTGTTTGAATTACTAATAAGAAGATAACTCTTCAGCAATATATTCAGGTACTCCCTTACGGATCAAATCAGATTTACCCAAAGCACCGCCAGTTTCAAACACAATAGTCCAAGTCCCATTATCTTTTTTCAAAAGAACGACCCCTCCGGTATAATCGTCAGAAATCCCGACTAAAGCATAATTTTCGACAATTTTAGTTGAGTCGATTTGTCTTAAAGATCCGACTGGTTCTGCTTGAAGCACTAATTGTTGCACAGCTTGCTCGTCACTGTACATTTCCCAATTTTCTGCAACTACCGGAAACTGTGGACTAACAATCGTACAAGTAATTGCACCACAAACTACTAATGATGTGCTTAAAACTAAGCGAAATACAGTTTTCATGTTCATTCAAAATTAAACTAAAATTACAAAAACAAGATTGATTAGCCTTCGGCTGAGGGAACAGGGAACAGGGCGGGAAAGGGGCTTTATTAAAAAGTTTTTCCTGTTCAGTTGGCATCGATCCATCAACTAAGCCCCTTCCCGGGGGAACAGGGTCAGATTGAGAGGAATAAATAAATTTCTTATGTTGCCCTTCCGCTTTTGAGTTTTAAAAAGCACTCTATAAGGCAGTCTCTAATTGCTCTTTACTCTGTTCCCTGTTCCCTATATCCTGTTCCCTTTAGATAGCAAAAGATTTGCTATCTAATTGGTTACGCGCCAAAATTCTTGAAGTTTTGCACCGTTGTAAGGTGAGCCGGGATAACTGAAACTAGGGTTAGAAATCCAGGAGAAACTAGCATTTGAGGAGCTATTAGATTTAACTTTGGTGCAACCGTTATTCAAACAAATCCCAATATGCTGCCTACTTCCACCAGCATCAACTAAGACTAAATCCCCTGCGGTTGCCTGAGATTGGCTTAAAATTTGCCCTCTGCCGTTAATTAAATCCTGACGCGCTTCTAATACTGATAAAGTCCCATTTCCCAAAGGCTGAACTCCGGCATCAGCTAAAACCGAGTTAACCGCAAACATACAAGCTTTTGTCCCACCTTGCGTTGCATCAGGAGAATGCCCCCAACCTGTTAAAAAGTTACCTTTTCGTTCTAATGCTTCAACTATCGCCTGTTGTATTTCTTCGGCTGTCGGACAATCTTCCCCAGTACAAGGGGTGAAAAACCCAGAATTCGGTAAAATATTACCAAATTGCGCCATAATCTGGTTAATTTCTCCTTGAAAATTCATCGGGATATTAACAACCGGAGGAGTACCGCCAAACATCACGATCGGGCCGTTCTCTTTGACTGGTAGAAAAGGAATAGGCCCAATGAACTTAGGTGAACAAGAATTCAACTGGGGAATACAGACCGGGAAATTAAGAGCTAGTGTGGCACTACCGTCAGGTTCAGATGGTAATATCATGCTTACTTGGAATAGATCCGTATATACAGTCCTTCCGGTCGGCTGTTTGCCGCCATTTAGACTCTTGAGTACGCCGTGACCACCTTCTACTTGCTGACTCTCTCCAGATACCCAACGCTTGCCGTAATATAAGCCTTCGCTTCCGGCCGGATCTCCTAATTCGAGATAAGCGCAGGGTTCACCCGCAGGGCAAGCCACTGGTTTCGTGCTAGTTTTCGATGTTTCACCCGATACGAAGTAAGTGTCATTTAAATTCGGATCGCCATATTCCGAGTTGCCGAATACTTGCGAGATTAGAGCTATTTGTATTGCAGCCGGAATTCCCAGTCCTAGGGGAAAATCTCCCAAGGGTAAATCTTTTAATCCTGGCACTTCTCCAATTAAAGATTTTTGCCAATCTTGAAATTTACCAAGTTCAGTTAATTTAGCTCCAGGTATCGAATCTAAACCGTATTTTGATAAATTAAGTTTATCCCCAAGTGGCAATTTTCCCAGCTCTGGTGCAATATTTAGCATTTCTCCTACTGTCGTCGCTGCACCAAGTACATTGCCACCTTGAACCTGACTAAATAAATCTGCGAACGGTGCTATCTCTTTAACTGGCAAATCGTTTAAGCCGGGTATCGCTTTCGTTAAACTCTGCACCGATTGCCAATTCATTAACTTAAGATCGTCGAGATTTAAATTAGCTAAATCTGTCCCAGTTAAATTGGCAATTTGTTCGGGTGCAAACTTATCTATTTGAGTAACTCCAATATCGCCTAAATTTAAGATGCGATCGATTGACTCTCCTGCCCCCCACATCCGTGATGGATCGTATCCTAACTGTGCTATCGTATCTGGTGCGAAACTAATCTCTCCAGCCTCAGATAGTGCCGGAAAGCTTGAAAATGACGTTCTGCTCCAATCTGGAATTTCTACTTGATAGCCTTCAATATTTTCCACTATTGTCGGGATATTGCCATCAATTGCCAATGCTGGCTGTGGCGATCGAGCGAAATAAATAGTTAATAAAAAGCTACCAAAAAGTAGAAAAACCAGAAAAAAGTTCTTTCTGATTTTTCTTAACATTTATTTGATTTGTTTTGCACTAATTACGCACAGAGGGGGGCAATTGATTCGGAACGGTTTTCTTTGACTAGTTCTATTGTTTTAGGCTGTGCAGACTGAGAATATTGCCTCGAAACCAAAAGATTTCTAATCGATAAAGCAATCAAAGAGCGATCGCTTAAAATCAAAGCTAACCTCAGTATTGTTTGTCCGTTTATCAATAATACTCTTTGATTGCTGCTACGATCTCGAAGAGATCCGCTTCGCGGTGCGTACATAAAATTGACACCGTTTTCTTGCAATTCTTGACGATATTTGGCTAACTCTACGATCTCTCTGAGCGACTGTAAATCTAAATCGTAATACCCTGCTATTTGTTCGAGGCTAACAAAGTAATTTTCGGATAATATTGTAAACTCAATTGTTTTTACTTTATCTAAGAGAGCGATCCCGCAGGGATCCGCTTCGCGGCGCGCTGCTTGTTCATCGATAGTTAGTAAAACGCGATCTCGAACCAATCTACAAGTTGTTAACAAGGAATAATTAATGTTTGCCATTTTATTATTAACTCCTGAAATGCTTATTTTTTTTTCGCTCTAACTAAAATATTGGAGAAAGACTAATTTCTGTTTTGCCGCCGTTACTTTCAATCAAACGATTGCGCGGCTTTTTCTTCTCATTAATTAAATTCGATTCTAGATCGAAAATAAATTGAGGTTCAGTTTCTTCTGCATTATTATCTTGATTCTTCTGGGAGAAATGCAGATCGTACTCTGCTAATATTCTTTGAATTTCTAGAAAATTATTTTGAAGTTCAGCCAATTCAAACGCCATCTTAAAATTGGCCTCACTAATCGATTTATTCGCATCACTAAGCGATTTAAGCAAAAGATCAACATTGGCATCGCTGCTAGTTGAACCATGCTTTTGTATTAGGACATCGACTACCTTCTTAGCAATTGCTGACTGGTCGCTCAAAAGGATTGCCATTCTTAAAGCTCCAAGTGCTGGAATTATAATTAATGGCGATTTCTTTCTTGTTTTGTAAATTGCATAATACGCTTCCCCTGATCTTGGCGGGATAAGAGTCTCGACTCTATCGAAGCTAAACTCTAAAGCGTAATTTCTTCGCTTGATAAACCCTCTAATTTCTTTGCAGTTTACTGAATAATAATCTGCCAAATCTACGATTGTTACAAAATCTGTTTCCGACCAAGTATGAAACTTAATTTCTTTAACTTCCTTTAGCAAGTCAATCGCTTCCTTCTCTGAAATTAAAGCAAACATTTTTTCTCTTGCTGTCGCTGATTCTCTTAGAATTGTTGCGTCGATGCCTGTCATATAGACTCCTTATTTTATTGAAAAAAGAATGATTTCAAGGGCAGATCCTAATTTTAAAATAGGTAAAAACGAACAAAAAAAAGATTTGTTCGTTTACTTATTCTTGTCGCATTTTTGAATCTTATAGATGACTAAAAATCGTATTTTTGTCTTGAAGTAATTTTTAATTATCTTGAGATGCTCGTTTTTTTTGTGAGGAGATATTGCTCTTATTTAGAGCTTAACATATATTTCGTATAATGATACTACTTTATTAGTTTTAAACAGAAAAAATTGTTCAAAAGTAATAGCAAAATCGCTAAAAAAATTAAGGAAGAATTTGACCTAGAAGATCT
>JASJCW010000291.1 GCA_030065265.1 Prochloraceae cyanobacterium | reverse complement strand
CGCTCGGAAATTTCAGCCATCGAAACCCCTTCCTGTTGGGCTCGCTTGAGAATCTTATCATCGATATCGGTAAAATTCTGCACGTAGGTTACTTGATATCCCTGCCATTGTAGATAGCGACGTACCAGATCCCAAATAATATAGGAACGGGCATGACCTAAATGGCAATAATCGTAAACGGTTACACCACAGCAATATATAGTTACTTTGTCTGGTAGAAGGGTTACAAAGGGTTCGAGTTTACGAGTTTGGGTATTATAAATTTTTAAAGTCATCGAACTATATAATTACAGTCAAAAGTGGTAAAAGCGGAAGACGGGCTAAAATTCTTTTTTGTCAAATTTCTTAGAATTAGGAGCACCCCTACTGGGGACTCACCACCCGCTACGAATGAAATAAACACTCAAAGTGAAAAAGCTAGATTTTACAAGGGTTACAGAAAGTCTTTCTAGAAAGTGGGATATTAAATTAAAGGGTTGAAGTCAATTTACAATTGAGTTGGGTTGGGAGCATCACCATACACTGTTTGCGGGTCAAAGGTTTTCTCCGTTTCGGTAAATATTAACTGAATTGGTTGCTGGGAATCAATCCGACTTTTTCCCGTAGGAATACGACGATAAAAACAAGAACGATAACCCACGTGACAACTAGCTCCCGAATTAGCTACTTGAACCTGCATCCAGAGACAATCTCGATCGTCATCAATAGCTAAGTGCTGTACTTTTTGCACCAGTCCACTAGATTGACCTTTATGCCATAGCTGCTGACGACTGCGACTGTAATAATGAGCTTCTTCGGTTTGAATGGTTTTAACTAACGCCTCTTCGTTCATATAGGCGTGCATCAGCACTTCACCCGTGTTGACATCGGTGGTAACTACTGGAATCAAACCATTGGCATCAAATTTGGGCGCAAGTAACAAACCTTCCTCAACCTGTTCTATGGAAGCGCGGGGGGTAAATAAGGGATTCATGTTAGCTAAATTTGGTAATCTTGATAATCATTATCATATAAAAACAGTAGTAAATCTACCTAAGAAGTTTGACCGTAAGGCGATCGAGCAGTTGATTTAAATAGTCGGGCAGATGAGAATATTGATGGGGTTGATTCAAGTCTTGGCAATCGGTATTAAACTCCCACTCTGGTAAAATTTTTCCGGTGTTGCCATCGACAAAAACATTCCAATATTTACCTACCAAACCGACAATACTAATGTTAATCATCCACTCATTACGAGCGAAACAGGTTGCACCGACAACCTCAAACAAGTGACGATGTTCTGGAAATACTTCCAGATTGGACAAGAGATAATCGAGGGCTGTTTGTTTGATAGAAGTTAATGGTAACATATAGGTGTAATCTTCAAGTATTTACATAGGCAGTATGGTTAACTTTGAGCCAATCACAGAGAAAGCGATCTCTCAAAATTGCTGTTGCTTCCTCGCTGCTATAAATTTCTAATACCGCTTCGGATAGAGCTTCAAATAAAAGCAATTCTCCAGGGCAAATTACTCTTTCAAAATACCAATTAGGGATATTGGTAATGCGAATAATTTGTCCGGTAGAAGTTTTATTCTTATAGCTACAAAGAATATGTCGACCACATTTATCGGGCAAAGGTTGCAGAAATTGATTCATAATTGGCTTTCCATTAATATTTTATAAAGGATTAAAAAGAAGCAAAACTGATTTCAGCTCTTTTTGTTTCGTCGAACTCACGTTATTTATTGTTTTCAAATCTCAAATATCGTCTGAATATTTCAATTTGTAAATAATCAAAAAAATAATTAAATTTTTAAATTAAAGCGCGATCGCAACTAGCGCATAGATAGTTTTAACAATTCGCTCAAATATAATTGAGTAGAATATACAGCGAACTTTAAAGCAAAAGTATATGAAAGATCTTTCCAGTCCGATATATCCGGTAATTTGGGAAAACGATCGCGCTGTTTTAATCGATCAAACTCGCTTACCAGAAGAATATACTACAGTAGCAATCTCCAGCAGCCAAGAGATGGCCAAAGCAATTAAAATAATGATCGTTAGGGGCGCACCAGCGATCGGAGTAGCAGCAGCCTACGGAATGTATTTAGGAGCTAGAGAAATAGACAGCGAAGATCGCACTATTTTCTTAGCAGAATTAGAAAAGACAGCTCAACTTTTGCGACAAACTCGCCCGACAGCAGTAAACTTATTTTGGGCAATTTCGCGAATGCTGAAAACAGCCTACGAAACGATCGCCAGCGTAGCAGAAATTAAAACTACTTTACTGCAAACAGCGCGGGCAATTCAAGCAGAAGATTTACAAACTTGTCAGGCGATCGGAGATAATGGTATATCTGTTTTGCCGAAAAATCCCGCTAAATTAAACCTTTTAACCCACTGTAACGCTGGTGCATTGGCTACTGCTGGCTACGGTACAGCTTTAGGAGTAATTCGCTCTGCACATACCGCAGGAAGGCTCGAGCGAGTCTATGCAGATGAAACTCGGCCTCGGTTGCAAGGAGCAAAATTAACCGCTTGGGAATGCGTTCAAGAAGGAATTCCGGTGACGGTAATTTCCGATAATATGGCGGCCCACTGCATGAAACTAGGTAAAATTGATGCAGTTGTTGTCGGGGCCGATCGCATAGCTGCTAACGGAGATGCGGCTAATAAAATCGGTACTTACTCTCTAGCAATAGTAGCAGCAGCCCATAACATTCCTTTCTTTGTGGCCGCACCCCTTTCTACAGTAGATTTTGAATTGAGCGATGGCTCTCAAATTCCGATCGAAGAAAGAAACCCATCAGAAATATATCAGATCGGACAAACAGTAATTTGTCCCGAAGGAGTCGAATTTTACAACCCAGCTTTCGATGTCACCCCAGCTAAGTTAATTACAGGTATTATTACGGAACAAGGCGTAGTTGAACCGAGTCAATTGAAACAGTACCAAATTTTAGCAGCACAAAAAGTTTAAAATTGACACCATCTTAAAAGTTTAACGAACTAGTTAAATTTAAGTAATTTCTAAAATAGAAAGAATTGGCACAATTAATATCCACCAATTGATTATGAATTATTTTTGCTCCTCCTGCCGTTTGGCTGGATTTATTATTGCGATCGCGCTGTTAAGCGGCTGCAGTCAATTACAATCCTTACAAGATAGATTTGCAGCCGATCCCAAACTCGTAGGAGAATCTACAAAATTAAAATCAGATTCCGAAGCAAGTCGCGGCGATCCCGCAGCCAAAGTAAGCTTGCCAACAAATTTTCCCGTGGCAATTCCCAGGTTTCCAAGGGCTGAATTGATCTCAGCAAACGATGCCGGAAAAACAGTCTGGAAAAGCACTAAAAGTAGCGATCGCATTTTAAATTTTTATCAAACTGCATTGCAATCGAACGGCTGGGAAATTATCCAACCTTTTAGTTCCGAAACTGAAGGGAATCAAGCTCTAATTGCCAGTCTCGAAAATCTTAAAATAACTATTTCTCTCGAACCAGAACAACCCGATAACGCAACAAATTTTGCAATTTCCTATCAGACAAATCAAATAGTTGCCGAACCGCAAACCAAAGAAGTTGAAACTTCCTTAAATCAAGTAGAGAATACCAAAAATCAAACATCTCAGCCTTTAAAAGCAATAAAACCAGCTCCCTTATCCTATTCAGATCTCGATAAAACTCCAGATCAATTACGTCCTTACGTTCAAGAAGTAATCGCTTTGGGATCGATCGCGATCGACCCTGAAAATTCTCTTTTTGAACCGAATAAAACAGTAACCAGGCGAGAATTTGCCCGTTGGTTAGTCAGAACTAATAATCGGATTTATTCTCATCGTCCTTCTCAAGAAATTCGTTTAGCAACTTCAATTCAGAAGCCAGCTTTTAAAGATATTCCTGTCTCCGATCCCGATTATGCTTACATTCAAGGATTAGCTGAAGCGGGGATAATTCCTTCAATTTTGAGCGGAGACAGTTCTGAAATCTTATTTCGTCCCGATGCCGCTTTAACCAGAGAAGATTTTATTATTTGGAAAGTACCTTTAGATCTGCGTCGCAGTTTACCCTCTGCTTCTATTCAAGCTGTCGAACAAACTTGGGGTTTTGAAGATAGCGCGCAAATCGATCCTTTAGCATTGCGATCGCTGTTGGTTGATTTTCAAAATGGCGAAAATTCTAACGTCAGAAGAGCTTTCGGTTATACTGTTTTATTTCAACCGAATAAAAACGTGACTCGCGCCGAAGCAGTAGCCGCTTTCTGGTATTTTGGCTATCAAGGAGATGGCATATCTGCCGAACAAGCTTTAAAAATTCAAAACTAGATTTTTCTGTTTATTCATCGCCTTTGACCCTCTGAATATAAATTTTTAAGAGGGATTCTGGTGTAATTGGCACTAAATCGTTAACAAAATCAATTAATTCAATCGGTGCGATCGGTTTATTTAAGTATCCAACTGCACCGTACATCTTAGCGCGCAGACGGTCTACAATGCTATTTCGAGATGAAAAAATTACGATCGGGATGTTTTTTAGTTTCCGCGATTTTTGCAGCATTTGACACAGCTCGTAACCATCAAACTGAGGCATATTAATATCCATCAGAATCAGTTTTGGCTCGCAGCGCGCTAAGGTGCTGATACTCGCTCCGGGATCGGTAATATTTAATACCTGATAACCAGCCCACTCTAATGTTTTTTTAACTTGTACTTGTACCGTTTTATTATCATCAATACAAGCAACGATCGCAGCATTACTATTGCTTTGTCCTAGTTGTGAATGTATTGCTGATTTAGGAATTCCATTCTTTGTTAAAGGTTGATGAGATTTTAGCTCCTCGTTTCCTCTGACAACTTTTTCAAAGTCTTTTTTTTGTCGAGTAATTTGGGCTTTTTTAGTTGCTTCTTTTTTTTTTGTTTGAGTCGATGAAAGCTTGCGATCTATTTTTTTTCTGTTCCCAGAATAATTTAATTTAATTCCGCCTAAATCTAATTCTTTTTCGCGCTGAGATTTTCGCTCTCCTTCATCAAGAGAAAGAGATGGCAATTCAACTACCTTATTAAAACCATGCCAAAATTCATCATTTCCGATATATTTTCCTACCTTGCTATCTCGATTGATGCTTTTACCGCAAGTAGGACATTTCAAATCGAGTTCTTGTAATAATCTTTCCAAATATGTATTTTCAAGCCGATCGCTCTTCCTGAAAATTCTTGTTGTTTTTATAGTTTGTCTTAAAGCAAATATAATTGGTTTTCGCGACGGTGCGATCGCTTTGAGATCTTCTCCTTGAACCATTTCATTGTCACAAGTTTTCCAATGCCGATAAAACTCATCTTTAATTATTTGCTTTTGTTGTTCAGATAATAATTGCGAATCATTTAGATTAGGAAGAGGCTTAAATGTATCATACATAGTATCTGTTACAGGATGAGTTTTTTCTGAGTATCTGCTTTTTTATTGTTGGAATGTAGAGACTATTTTTGCTTTATCCCAAACACTAATCTAATTTATTTCTTATTTTTTACTTGCAATCTTTACTTTTTTTCTTGGGATCGAAACTCAAATTTGCAAGTCAATATTTTTCGTAACAATTATTTACTAAAATTTTTCAAAAATTAACATAAATTATAGCTCCACCACTGCGAGATTATTGCGAATTGTCTCGCTCGCTATTCTAATAGCATTTTCAAATATTTTTTGTCGACATCTAATCTTAAACCTCAACAGGGGCGATCGCTCAATATCGATCTAAAGCTTTAATATTTCCCGAAATTTTCAATAATAATTTTGCTTAATGATTGTATAATTATTTCTCTAAATAGCTAACAAGATTAAATGTTTTCAGCTTGCTGCAATTGCGATCGCTATAAGTTTTTTATGTTGCTATCTTGCTAATCTTTTCTTTAGCTAAGCTAATAATACGCTGCTTCTGCGCCAATTTACTTTGGGAACATTATAACAAAAAGCATAAGAATTACTTTGAAGATAGATACTAAAACAATCGATCGCGCCAAAAAATTTTTCTATTTCTCAATAAAATCGAGTTTTAGAGCAAAAATTTGGCTATTTTTCACAAATTTCAAAAGGCAAGAAAATTATTATTCAAAAAAACATTGGAAGTTCTAGACGTTGACGGTCTTCTTTTTTCTACTGATTCAAAGTCATTTATTAAAACAATTACGGCGCAAATCTATCTTCTCTTGTTTGTTTTATTTAATTTACTTGACTAAGGTGATTGAGTTAAGTAAATATCTAAAGTTTGTTCCCGATCTAATCCTATTAGTTTTGGCAGAGTGCAACCACTGCTGCAAACAATTAACCGGCGATTTTTTTCTTTTGATATTAAAAGTTATTGACGAGTGAAGCTATTTAAAATTCTTGAAAGTCATTTCTTCATTTAAATAAATTAGGATTTTCTTCTCAATTCAGAATCGCTCCAATATAGGAAGGAGAGCAACTTGAAAGCGATAGTTTGGGAGTGAATTTTATGAAAAAAAACTCAAAATAAAAAATGTAAAT
>JASJCW010000290.1 GCA_030065265.1 Prochloraceae cyanobacterium | reverse complement strand
GAACTATCTGAAAAAAGTTCTCGATCATTTAGGAAGCAAATATACAATTAATTTTGCTTAGGTACTTATTAAAAAAGCTCGCGAACTTAAAAATATTTACGTTAACCTGATTCGAGAAGGTTTGATCGGATTAAAAGTGGCTCAGTATGATCCGAATAGTTTTATTGATAATCGTCTAGTTTTCGATACTCAATATCGCCAACTTCACCAAGAATATCAATTATTAAAGGATACGGCTGACGCTTATGCCGAATTGACTTTTCCGCAGAGCAATCGAGTAAAGAATTGACCCTAAGCTCACCATTTCTCGATTATGAAAATCTTAATCTTATCAAAGAGAATAATTTTTTCTTCGCTCTGGTGGCAGAAATCCAAGCACTATTTGCGTTTTGGGAATCCCAGCAGCTACTAATTCGGATGCGATACCATCTTCAGTGCGATCGTGCTGTATCCAAATTTTATCCCCTTTAATCTCGATGCTAATCAGACAATGATAGACTCTTTCCTGCTCGTCCCAGCCATTGCTCATAACTAAATAATTATTCTCAGTTGCGTCAATAATTAATTGATTGCTTATTTGTCCGTTTAAATAAACTATTTCTGCGTATTCTTCAAGCAGGGTTTGGATTGTTTCGCGATAGGCTTGGACTTCACTTGGAGATAACTTTAAGGTATCCATCGCTCTATAACCTCTTTAACTTCATCAAACACTATTAGCTTAACAATTTCTCTTTCGATTAAAACCAATCCAATTTCCTCAGTAAAAATACCTCTCATTGTTGTCGAAGTTATCGCTAAATATAAATCACGCTTCGGTGCTATTCTTTTCAAATGGGTTTGATAGAGTAAATATTGCCCCAAGGCATTTTCTAGATCTTTTACCGGAGAAGGATTCAAAAAACTTTTTATTTCTACAGCTATTGTTCGCTCGGCTTGTTTTTCTGCTCCCATATCTATGTACAAATCTCTTTGTCCCACCTTTAAAGCTAGAGGATCGTGAGTTATTTTCCATCCAGCTTTGATAAGTGCCATTCTAACTGTCTCGTGATAAATATCTTTGGCTGGCATGGTTAATAAGAATAATCGTATTGAATCGCTATCGAAATAAAATAATTCTTTGTCGATCGTGCGCTGTCCTTTTCTAAATATTAACAAACTAAGGTTTAAAAGTAAATAAGTAAATAATAAATTTAAGACTAAATTTTGAGGTAAAATGTAAAAGAATAAAAAAACTCAAAATCCCGATCATGACAGTTCCGAGAGTTAGGAGAAAACAAGTATCCTATGGCACGAAACTAATTAGTATTCCACTTCCTCTAGAAGCACAAGTAAAAGTCTTAAAAAGCAGGTACAAGCTTTATTGGAAAGCTACAGGGAACGTAGATAATCCCCCTTGCTTGTTGGGGACGGAAAAAGAGGTGCGTAAGTATAGAGGTAAAAAACTAAAAGGGGGTAAAAATCAAGAGGGGCAACCTTCGCGCGCTCCTTATCAAATCAAATTAGTTAGAGTCCCGATTCCACTTGCAGAACAAGTTAATGATTTGATTCTCAGGTATATGGGCTACATCCAAGCGGGTGGCAATGTCGATACTCCGATCGATCTCTTGGGAATTGAAAACTTACCCGATCCTCCTTTTCCCAGTTCCGAACCAGAACCTCCAGCACCAGCTCAAGAAGATCGACGAATTGAGTATCTCGATCGATTCGATCGCATCGTCACTAGATTCGAGATTGCTGTTAATAAGTTAATCCAATTCTCGGAACAAAAGTTAAAGGATTAGTAAGAGGCAAGATCGATTCGCCAGCTTCTAGTTTATATTTCATACCATTTTTCAAAAGTAATAAGAGACTTAATACAGGTAAAAAGGTCAGTCGGTCTAGGTAGGAGTCAGATATAATCAGCTTTTTCAACTTTTTTCATATTATTAAATAGAGTTGCTAGATATTTTACTATTTTTGAGAATTGGTATCAGCATCCAGTTAAGCAGTGTTTGTCTGCTGAGAAACTCAAATAAAAGGTTAAGAACTAAATGGAACTTGAAGTATAGTGATATATTCAACATAAGAATTTAATTACTACTAAATATTGGCTATGTCTCTACTGAAAAAAGCCGCAGCATTATTCGCTACTTCTGCTGTACTAGCCTGTCATTCTTTAGCTGCTATTTCAGCTCCAGTAAACCAAACAAAGTCCGATCGAACTAATAGCATCTATCAAAAAGCAAAGCAAGAATTACCAGGGGATTGGTACGCACTTTATCGCATTATCGATAGAATAGCTAGAGCGAATAATTTGGATGATAAAAATTGGCTATCAAAAGATCGTCTCTCATTGAGAATTAATTCGAGTCGCGGCGGTGATACCGGAGCAGATATCGATCGCTTATTCGGACAGTGACATCATGAAACTAAATAAGTTTTTGATTTTTATGGTGTTAGCGATCGCCTTGAGTTTTGCTATTCATTCGATAACTAGTAATCTAATCAAAGATCGTTCAATAAAAGTCAATCTAATTAATTCTCCAACATTCCCGCCAGCACTAGAAAATCTAGAAAATAACTATGCAGTTGGTGGCGAAGAAATACCTCAAGGCGAAATTAAGATTGCTTCATCTGTTCTGATAGCCGCTAATTCTGCTGCTTGGGGTTATGGTTCTTTTCCGGTAGAAAACTTTGTGCGCTATACTTGGGGTATGGCAACGATTCGTGAATTTTACTACCATATCCCCCTCAAAGTCTTACCCTGATTGAGTTTAATCAACTAGGAATTAGGGAAAATCCAAAATTCAATGCTGGAGGGTTTCGATTCAGATCGAGACTATAACTACCGAAACGATTAATATGTTTTGTCAGATAGGGACTCAACGCACCAAGAATTTCTTCTTCAATCTTATTTCCTGCTTGAATATAATCCTGTAAAATTCGACTAATTTCAAAGACATTGTAGAAAATCAGACAATTAGAGACTAAATGATTGTATTTGATGATTTTACGTTGTTCTTCTCGATTATTATTCTGAATGATTCCCGCACTACCAAAGCCTACCCATTTCGTAAAACCATTAAACGCTTCACTTTTATTCAAAGCGCCTTGGATAGTTTGTCGTAACTCCTGACTGCTAAGATATTCCATCAGAAAGCCCGTTCTAATAGCTCTCCCTAGCTCGCTGAATGCTTGATACAATTTGTTCTTACGGCTATATGTTCCTAATTTTCTCAAGATAGTCGAAGCAGTAAATTTACCAGCTTTGATCGATAAAACCACTCGCAGCATATCAGTCAGATGGGTTTCAATCAGCTTCCAATCGATGATATCAGTAAACAATTCATCAATGTGGTCATAACGGACTTGTTTATCAGGACGACACAAAGTTAAATCCTGCCAATTACGAATTCTCGGCATTAATTTAATTCCCAATAAATAAGCCAAAGCAAATACAGGAGTGCTTTGTCCTTGGGTATCTGCATGAATAGTATCGGGTTGAATATCCGAAGTATTCTTCAGTAGTTCATCCAAGATATAAACGGCTTCCCAAACACCACAGGGAATGAAGTGAGAAAATAGAGCGATGTAGGTATCGCTGACATGATAGTAAGCAATGCCTCCATAACCTCCATAGCGAATATGATATTCAGCCAGAAGATTCTGCTCGTAAATATCCCATTTAGTTCCATCGGCTGAGACTCTTTTCCCCGACCCCCAAAACTTAGGTAGAGAGAACTTGTTATAGGCATTGATAATTCTGTAAATTGCTTTCTCCAAAGACGGTAAACCAATGTGGCGTTGATTGACGTAGGCTATTTGTTTGCGATCAAAGTTACTCAAAGAATTAGCTGTCTGGCTTGACCCTAGATTGCATCCATAACAAAAAGTAGCAGCTAGATAGCGACTTACTGAATCTTCGATTTTTGAATCATGCCCTGACAAAAGACGGAAATATTGAGTCCAGTTGAGCCATAATTCAGTGTCGGTGAGGATATCTAATAGATTGACTGGTTTAATGCGATCTTCAATGAGGGATTCAATTTGAGCTAATTTCTTAGAATCTACTTTCTTTTTAGGTCTTTTGAGAACTGGTCTGCCTTGTTCCAAACGAACGGATTGGTTGTTGGGGAATGATCGATCAGTTTTTTGAGTTATATCCAACAGCCAATTTTTGACATGAGCAACAAATGTTTTTGGTTCTATTGGTAAATTTAGCAATTTGCCAAAATCATCGATATTAGCCTCATACTCCGTCCAAGAAATCTGTTGAGTACGATAATCGGCAAAAGCATCACTGTCTTCTACATATAAATCTCCCGACTTTAATTCCCACATTACCTGAGAAAAAACGCACATCTCAAAATATCTACGATTGATGGAGTCTGGATAGGACTTTTTGGTTTTTTGCTTGGTAATTAACTGCCACCATTTTTGCGGAATCCAGTCTAAATCGAGCAATTGAACTGTTTGATTATCTTCTATTTTGACAGCATCTATTTCTACCTTGCGACTCCCCTGATAGTCAATCAGAAACTGAATGCTTGCCTCAATTGATTTATCCTGGGTTGTCGAGCGTAATTTAATCTGCTTGAGAATCTGAAACAGTATGGCTCGGTGGGAACGGTAAAAACGCTCCTTGAAAAGGGTAGTAATTATTACCAGTGTAAGCAAGATGAGACTCGCATTCGCTCAGCAGTTGGTCAGGATTTTCTCCCAGCGCTTTTTCGATTTTAGTAAACCTTTGAGCTACTTCTCCTTCTGTAGAGTAAGCCACAATTACATCTCTGAAGCTGCTGATTAATCTATCGGTTCTAGCCTGATATTCTTCCCGATATTGAGCCAAAGCTTCTTTGGCTAAAGTATGGATTTTCTGCATCCGTCTGATCAACATGGATGCTAAATCATCTAAAGTACGCGCCGATTGAGTAGCTATTAAAGCAGCAGCTATAGTGTAGCGTTTGTTGGGTTCTAACTCTTTCATTCTGGCTGCATCTAAATTCATGGCTTCGGTAGCAAAATGTTTGAGTTTGACGTTGGGAATATGCTTTAAAGCATTTTGATAAACATTTAGCTCATCTAACCATTTTAATCGCCAGATTAATGCTTTGAGATTCTTCAGAATCGGTTTACCTGGGTCTTGTTTGAGTTCTAGCCAAAGGGTTTTTGAGCTAGATTCAGCAGTAACAAATAATGAATCTAAATTCTGACAAAATTCTTGATTGAGATGTTGTCTGACTTGTCGATAGAATGCTCTGTCCACAGTCGGTCTAACTCTTTTAGCTGCTCTAACCAGAGTACTAAATACAGGCAATTCATAACGATGATGAACTAATTCTTCGATAGCGACATTAATTATGTCTGCCAAATCATTTTTAGTTTTGGCAGCGTCTGCCATTGATTTGACAATAATTCTTCTGGCTTCTGCATCATAAGGATTGATTGAAAGGTACTTCCTAATTAAAGTAATATGTCGCCATCGTGTCCCTGATGCTTCATAACTAGGGAGAACTGAAACTGGACAATCTAATGCAGCGCATCTGCTAATATGCTTAACTATCGCTTCAGGGACGATACTTGGAGCCACAAAATATCCCAGTCTTTGAAAGGTTTTGAGTAAAACTAAAAATCCCAGTTGGGTTGAGCTTTTTCTGGTGTACTGACTCGCTAAATTTAGTTCTTCTCTTGTGGGAGTGTAAATTTCTGTTAACTCTTTTTCTCTAATTTGATTTTTGAGTCGTGGGTAGGCGGTTTCAGCACAGGTTGGCACGGCGAGGGTTCAATTCCTTTTTCTGAACAGGTTGTACCGTTAGCTTACACTTTTTTGGGTTATAATGTCTCAAAAAGTACACTTTTAAATACTATATCTGAGCTATGTCTCAATTAATGTCTCAAAATATAACTCTCACAAACTCTTAAAAGTTATGAGACGGGGGAGCGAGGTAATTATGGCCAGAGTTGGTTACGCACGAGTTAGTTCTATCGGTCAGTCTCTTCAGATTCAACTAAATAAGTTTCACGATTGCGATAAAATTTTCAGGGAAAAAAGAAGTGGAACTACTCAACGTCCTCAATTAGAAGCTTGTTTAGACTATCTCCGAGAAGGAGATACATTAGTTGTTACTCGCTTAGATAGATTGGCTCGTTCTACATTACATTTGTGCCGTATTGCTGAAATTCTCAAACTTAAACAAGTAAATTTGACTGTCCTCGACCAAAATATTGATACCAGTGACGCTACGGGAAGATTACTATTTAATATGCTTGGAGCAATTGCTCAGTTTGAAACAGAGATTCGTGCTGAACGACAAATGGATGGGATTAAAAGTGCTCAACAACGAGGTGTGAAGTTTGGTCGCCAAAAAATTCTTGTCCCTGAGCAAGTTGAAGAGATGAAGCAGCGTCGAAAATCAGGAACATTAATTAAAACTCTGATGAGTGATTATCATCTTTCTAAAGCTAGTGTTTATCG
>JASJCW010000022.1 GCA_030065265.1 Prochloraceae cyanobacterium | reverse complement strand
ATCTCTTTTTCCAGTAAAAAAACGACTTAATTTACTTTCATCGAAATTAGTCCAACTAGATATTTCCTTATTTGTATATTGAAAGTTTTCTTGTTCTCTTACCCAGTTGATTATTTCTCTATGTCTATAGTATTTAGTTACAGAATTCATGATTATTATCGAAATAAAGTTTTCAATGTTTGAATACATTGCTGCTATTGGCATAAATTTAATTTTATAGAAGTCTTCTTTGTATTAAACTTAGAAAGTTCGCAATCTGAGTGACTTCAATTTCTATTTGCCAATGGAGCTATTTTTATTATCTTTGTTGTCAATTAAATTTGTTTGAGCTATTTGACCTGAATTCGATCGCTAAATTGACTAAGTTTTTTCTGAACAATGTTTCTTTGGCAATAGAGCTAAATTTTGGAAAAACTCCCTTTCAATTGCTCAAAAACAAAATCAATTCAATTTATTAAAAGTGACGGCGATGAAATTTGTTGCCAAGAGCCATATTTGTATGCTAACAAAATCTAAATTTATAGTGTCAAGCTAAACATTGTTTGCTTTTTTGAAATCGTTGGATCTAGCGTTGCAATTAAATCTCTAGCAGAAAGTGATTTTGCCATGCAACCTGCTATTCTTGACACTTTTGCTCTAATGCGATCGAACTATTTTGCTAGATCCGTCCGCATTATTACTGAAATGTGTTTGAGTTTTTTAAAGCTTGCGATCCCTCTTAACATCGTGAAATTTTTAAACCGATCGGTAATTTCTACTTAATTAGGATCGGCTTGAGATAAAAAGATTTTTAGCTAAAATTAAAATGTGGGGCGATTATTTGCACAAAAACTTGATACTTTTTTTAGGAATGTAATTTATGCTTTCAGAATTGTTGTTTATACGCTAAGATTATTATCTCGTTTGTTTTGTACTAAGATGTTTTCAATTTTATCTGGAGCTTTTGAGACACAAAAACAATAAAATTAATCTCTATTTTATAGATTGTTACCAGTTCTGGAGTATTTTTAGAATTAACACTATTTCAAGTCTACTGATTATTTTTATTTATTTGAAAATTAAGAATGCAAGCCACAAACAACAATATACCCACCTACGGAGGCGGGCTTATTTGGCGTACAAGTAATTAGAACTCCTGAATGATGAATTTTCTTCTTACTAAGGTTTACATTATTGTTCTCACAACACTCTTGCTTTCAACAAACAGTTAATACCTAGTCGGCACAGATTATAATTACTACTTACAAACTATCTAAGGAGACTAACTCAAACAGTTTAAGAGTAAAATTACCTCAATAACTAATTCTATCTCACAAAGAATGTCGGGCAGATTTGAAGCCGGAGACACTAACTCAAATCCAATGTTTAATTAGAAGTTTGGTGTACTTCCTTGTGTCTTGATATCAGAATAACATCTTACAATCTGATTTCCAAGATCCTTTTTACTAAACTTTACTTTTTTAAATTTATTGAAAGATTAGAAAGAACTAAAAGAGAATTAAAATATTCGTATGTCTAAAATATCCTCTGCTTCTCAAAATATAAACTCTGGTGTGGACTCACCAGCGCAAAATCCTCTATTTATCCTGATTGACGGACATTCTCTAGCTTTTCGCTCTTATTATGCTTTTAGTAAATCTAGAAGAGGCCCGATTCAAACTTCTCAAGGTATTCCAACTAGTGTTTGTTTTGGTTTTGTTAACTCTTTGTTACACATATTGAAATATCAAAAACCAGAATACATTGCTATAGCTTTTGATTTACAAGAGCCATCTTTTCGACACGAACAAGATTCTAACTATAAAGCAAACCGTAAAGAAGTAGAAGAAGATTTTATTATCGATCTAAACAATTTACAGCATTTATTAGCTGCTTTTAATTTACAAATAATAACTGCGAGTGGATACGAAGCAGATGATGTTTTAGCAACTGCAGCTAAACAAGCTAGTCAACTGGGTTATCGGGTTAAAATTGTCAGTGGCGATCGCGATTTATTTCAATTAGTAGATGAAAACAAGCAAATAAGTGTCATTTATTTGGATACTAAAGCACCTAAAATTGCCAATAATTTTGTTTATCCAGAATTCGATCGCGCAGCAGTAGAAGATAAATTAGGGGTAAAACCAGAGCAAGTAGTAGATTATAAAGCTCTTTGCGGCGATAAATCGGATAATATTCCAGGGGTGAGAGGAATAGGCGAAAAAACAGCAGTAAAATTACTTTTAGAATATGACAGTCTCGATGCAATATATCAGAATATTGCTAATATTAAAGGTGCTGTTAAAAAGAAACTCGAAGCTGGTTTAGAAGCTGCTCGAAAATCTCAATATTTGGCTCAGTTGGTTGATGATGTCCCGATCGAAGTAGATTTGGAAAATTGTAAATTACAAGGGTTTGATATTCAACAACTCAAGCCCCTATTAAAAAAGTTAGAACTGAATAAATTTGCTGCAGAAATAGCTGCAATTCAAGTTCGGTTTGGTGGGGAAGTAGAAAGTTTAGTTGAAGAGGAAGGTTCAGAAGACAAACAATTATCTTTATTTCCGAAAAAAACTAAGAAAAAAGTCGAAAAACCAGATCGAAAATCGCTTCTAGAAACCAAAATTATTGACGATGAAACTAAGTTAAAAGATTTAAAAGAAATACTCGATCGCCAGATAGAAATACCAGTAGCTTGGGATACGGAAACGACTTCTTTAGAACCAGAAAATGCCGAATTAGTTGGAATTGGTTGTTGTTGGGGAAAAGATTACGATAAGGTAGCTTATATTCCTATAAATCACGCTTCAGGAAAACAATTAAGTAAAGAGATAGTATTCTCGGTTTTGCGTCCGATCTTAGCAAGCGAAAAGTATCCAAAAGTTCTACAAAATGCTAAATTCGATCGCTTAGTATTCTGGTATCAAGGGATAAAATTAGCTGGGGTAACAATGGATACCATGCTGGCTAGTTACGTGCTTTATCCAGAACAAAAACATAATTTAAAAGCCTTGTGCGATCGCTATTTGCCAAAACTAAAAATTAAGGCAAAAAGCTACGAGGAATTAAATATTCCCAAGAAAAAAACGATCGCAGATTTAGAGATAGAAATTGTTGCAGACTATTGTGCGATCGATGCTTATACTACTTTCTGTTTGGTTGAAAAAATTCAAGCAGAATTAAGCCAATTTCCAGAACTCGAAAATCTATTCCAAGAAGTAGAGCAACCTCTAGAACCAGTATTATCAGCAATGGAAATCGATGGTATAACTATCGATACAGCTTATTTAAAAGAACTTTCAGAGCAATTAAAAGTAAATTTAGAAGAACTCGAAGAACTAGCTTATCAAGATGCGGGTAAAAAATTCAATCTCGGTTCTCCTAAAGAATTAAGTGGAATACTATTTGAGGAATTAGAATTAGATCGTCGGAAATCTCGCAAAATTAAAACAGGATATTCAACAGACCACGCAACTCTAGAAAAACTGCAAGGCGACCATCCAATTATCGATCGCATTTTAGAATATCGTACTCTATCAAAACTTAAATCTACTTATGTAGATGCACTGCCAAAATTAGTTAGAAAAAATACCAAAAGAGTTCATACAAGCTTCAATCAAACAGTTACCTCAACTGGAAGATTATCATCCTCAAATCCCAATTTACAAAATATTCCAATTCGCACCGAATTTTCCCGACAAATACGCAAAGCATTTTTACCGCAAAATGATTGGTTGTTAGTATCTGCTGACTATTCTCAAATAGAACTAAGAATATTAACCCATTTAAGTCAAGAACCCGTATTATTAGAAGCATACAAAAATAGTCAAGACGTACACAGCGTCACAGCCAAACTATTATTCGATAAAGAAGATATTACCCCGGAAGAAAGAAATCTCGGTAAGATAATTAATTTTGGCGTAATATACGGCATGGGAGCGCAAAGATTTGCCAGAGAAGCAAAAGTAAGTCCAGAAGAAGGCAGGAAATTCATTCAAAAATATCGCCAAAGATATCCAGGCATATTTGCCTATTTAGAAAAAATTAAAAAAGAAGCGATCGCCACAGGGTACGTCACAACTATTCTCGGTAGAAGACGGTACTTTAACTTTAATAGCAGCAGTTTGAAAGATTTTAGGGGCTGTAATCCCGAAGATATTGATATATCTGGATTAAGATTAAATAACTACGACGCACAAGCATTAAGAGCTGCAGCCAATGCTCCCATTCAAGGCTCGTCTGCTGATATTATTAAAGTAGCAATGGTAAAATTACATCCTATCTTGCAAAAATATCGATCGCGCTTACTATTACAAGTACACGACGAATTAATTTTTGAAGTTCCTTCCCAAGAATGGGAAGAATTGCAACCAAAAATAAAGACTACAATGGAAAATGCTGTGGAGTTGAGCATCCCTTTGGTTGTAGAAGTCCGCGAGGGTAAAAATTGGATGGAAGCTAAGTAATAAAATATGTTAGGTAAATTTCAACAAAGTCATCTTCGTATCGAAGTAAGCGCACCTGCAACTGTTATCCATGATAGTTTATTAGATACTAACAACTTAAAACAATGGTTGTGGACTCAAAGATTTTCTCCTGGACTTCCAGAAAAACTATCGGTAGGATTGACTTTTACTAGCTATGTCGGTTTAATCGCGATCGAACATAAAGTAGAAATAGCTGAGGATAACTGTTTGCGTTTTTTACTATCTGGGGCTATAGATGGCTATCATGAATGGTATTGGGGCGATGGTTGGATACAATCTCGTTTAGAAGGTATTTCCTTGTTACCCCTCAATTTAGGACAAACTGTCAGTTTGCTTAGTTTGCGCCAATTTGTAACTAATAAAGCCAAAACCACTGCTAAAACATCTGCATAACTGATATGAGTAGCCAGTAACGATTCAAAAAATACCTCCGACTTCTGAGCTTCGTTGAATGATAAGCTATCTTTGTGGCAAAGTAATTGAAACGATCCGCAGCAACAACAATCGTATTAGTCTGATTTTAGAAGTAAACCACATTGGTTACGAAATTCAGATTCCAAGTCGTTTGGCGAGAAATTTACCTGAAGATCCCCAAGTAAAAATATTTACCCACTTGCAAATTCGCGAAGATAAGCCAATTTTATACGGTTTTGGCACCGCAGCAGAAAGGGATTTATTTTGTCAGTTAGTCAGCGTCAGTGGAGTCGGATCGCAAACGGCGATCGCCTGTATCGATACTCTCGGAATTTCAGATTTAGTGCAAGCGATCGTCACTAGCAATGTCAATCTTTTATCAAAAACTCCCGGTGTCGGCAAAAAAACAGCCGAAAGAATTGCATTAGAATTAAGAACTAAATTAGCACAGTGGCGAGAAACTGCTGGAGTGAATATATCTAATAATAATAATGTTAGTCCTCCTGCTGAAGTACAAGAAGATTTAGAAATGACTTTGCTTGCTTTAGGATATACTAACGAAGAAATTCAACAAGCTATTTCAGTTTTAACTAAAGACAATTTAATGTTAAAAAACCGCAATTCTGAAGATTGGATCTCGGGTGCGATCGCTTGGCTGAGTTTGGAATAAATTAATTAATTTTATTTTTCTGACTTAGAATCTTAAATAGATTTTTAGATAAAATAAAAATTATCAAAGAACGGCATTTTTAAAAGTTCGATTTAAGTTTTAGCTTCAAAAGAGAAATAACCGATTGAAAAAGCGATCGCCTCTAATTTATTTCTAAAATATAGATCGAGTCTATTATATTTTTAAGTAAATAACAAATTAACTCGATCGTAACTGTTATAAACGATCGCGCTGTAAAGATTGTCCTTTGCTTGACTAAAATAAAATAATTGCAAGTGTTTTACTATTTAAAAGAAATATGAGCGTATTAAACGGCAATTGGCAGCACCAATTTATTAAAACTAAAAATCTGCTTTTTCGGCTGAATATATCCAAGCTTATAAAGATGCTTTAGACAAAGCGGATGAGAATTTAAAGGAGGAAGATTGCAAAATAAAATAGGTAACTATTGTTAGTTGAAAAAATTAAATTTGATTTGGTGCATTCGTGAGGCTGCTTATTTCCCTTTCGTCACCTACTCCGTACTACCCACAATTTTTTATGAGTTGTTTTAGGTGAGGTTATGGGTTGGAAATTCCATAAGAAAGTCGGCTCTTCGTTTTAAATGATTAAATGACCTTTTCAGGTGGCACATCCCCATCGTGCCCCTGGAGGAGATACTTTTTGTGAAGAGGATGTGTCGCAGGAAGAGACTGCACGGCTTCGCTTAAATCTTCCACTAATAAGTTAATAGCTTCGCCAAAACTACCTATAAAACAAGCATAAACATCTAGCCTTTTAGATAAATCGCCTTGGTTAATTTCGCCTAAATCATCGATATATTCTATTATTTGTTTGCCCAAATCGTGTCTACTCTGCTGAAGTTCAGAGATTTCGCGTCGATGTTGTTCTAAAGCAATAATCAATGCCTTTCGATCCATATCTTTTAGAGTAGAATCGGATCCGTTTGGCTCAATTTTTCTACTCAAAGCCTCCAAAAAATCTGCAATCCCTTGCCAAAAATTTTTCATAGTATAATGATTTTTGATTTGTCTAGTCGCTCGCTCTTATTCTGTTCTAAGAGTTCCCAAAAAATAGAAAAAAATTCAGCTTCTCTTGAGCGAGAATCCTTCTATCAATTCTCATTAGGAGTAAAAACCTATAAATCAGCAAGGAAATTTTCCATAATCGGTAAATTGCATTCGTTGAAGGTAACGGTTATCTTTCTCAGATTTATGCTCAAAGACGCGGAATTTTTTGCCAACGATTAAAAGTTGCTAAAGACACAGCAAATAAGATTCTATCCAAAATCGAACGAATTTTAGAAAGCCGATAATCTTGTCAAAATTCTCTATCCCTTACCTTAAATCACTCCACAGTCACCGACTTGGCTAAATTTCTCGGCTGATCTACATCTAAACCACGCCGGGCTGCGATATGATAAGCCAATAACTGTAAAGGAATTACCGATAGAATTGGCGATAATATTTCTTCTACTTCGGGAATGGCAAAAAGATCGTCAAATACTTTACTTCCGTTAGAATCGCTTGCAGGAAGCACCCCAATTAAACGGGCATCTCTAGCTTTTGCTTCCCTGGCGTTAGAAATTACTTTTTCGTAAACTAGACCGGGTTGGGCGATCGCAACTACTGGCACTTTAGCGTCTAGCAGGGCGATAGGGCCGTGTTTTAATTCTCCTGCCGGATAACCCTCAGCGTGGATGTAACTGACCTCTTTGAGCTTCAAAGCTCCCTCTAAGGCGATCGGAAAGTTAATTCCCCTACCGATAAAAATAAAGTCCTGAGTTTCGATAAATTCGTGGGCTAATTCTTCGCTATAATCTTCTTGCGTTTCTAAAATTGTTTCGATCTGATTTGGTAAAGCAAACAATCCGTTAATAATTTCAGCGATTCTAGAATTGGGAATGTTTTGACGACGGTAAGCTAATTCGATCGCCAAACAATAGAAAGCAATTAATTGAGTTACGAAAGTTTTTGTTGCTGCTACTCCGATCTCTATTCCTGCTTGGGTATCGATAATATTTGGGGTAACTTGAGCGATACTACTTTCTGGCCGGTTGGTAATGCCTAAAATTCTGGCTTGAAATTGAGGATCTTGATTCGATCGCCTTTCTTTTTCTTTTTCTAAAGCGGCTAAAGTATCGGCTGTTTCTCCAGACTGGGTTACTCCGATCGTCAGGGTATTGGGAGTTATTGGCGATGGTGCATAGCGAAATTCCGAAGCATATTGTACTTGAGTCGGTATTCCGGCCAGTTGTTCGATTAAATATCTACCGACTAAACTAGCGTGCCAAGAGGTACCGCAAGCTAAAATTTGAATGCGATCGATCCCTGCAATTAAACTCTCTGACAAATCCAAATTAACCGGACTAAAATCAGGATTTTCTTTTTCGAGCCAATCCCGATTAATATAAGATCGCAGACAACTTCTGACTACTCCAGGTTGCTCGTGAATTTCTTTGAGCATAAAATGACGGTAGCCTTGTTTCTCCGCCAAAATTGGATTGACATTGAGAGTTTTCGGAGCTTTTTTGAGTCTTTCTCCTGCGAAATTATATATTTCCACACCCAAAGGAGTCAGTCTAGCCATTTCGCCGTTTTCTAAGTTGAGTACGGCACGAGTATAGGGTAAGAAAGCAGTGATATCAGATCCGCAGAAAAATTCACCCAAACCAAAGCCAATAATTAAAGGAGCTTGTTGTCTGACTAAAATTATTTCATCGGGATAATCGGCGGCTACAATAGCTAAAGCAAAAGCACCTTCTAAATCTGCGATCGCTTTTTGCACTGCTTTGAGTAAAGGAGTTTCGTAACTAGAAGGATTTGGATCGGTTTCTGCTGCTAAATGTTTGGCAATTAAATTGGGAATTACTTCTGTGTCGGTTTCCGAATAAAATTGATAGCCAGCTTTAGTTAATTCTTCGGCAATTTCTTGATAATTTTCGACGATACCATTTTGAACCACCCCCACTTTATTATTATTATCAATATGGGGGTGGGCGTTTCTTTCTTCTGGTTTCCCGTGAGTTGCCCAGCGAGTGTGGCCGATTCCGATCTGGGAAGGATTAGAATTTTGCTTGAGTTTTTCTTGCAAGTTGCGTAACTTACCTTCAGCTTTAACAAAATGTAAGTTACCTTCCCAAATAGTAGCTATTCCTGCTGAATCGTAACCTCGATATTCGAGACGTTCCAATCCTGACATTAAAATTTCTGTAGCTTCTCGAGTTCCGATATAGCCAACAATTCCACACATTTAACCGTTCACTCCTCAAACCTAATGAGAAACTTCTTGATATTTAAGAATATTTTGGCTAGTCGGTATTGGATTTAAATTTCTTCTTTAAATCTCTAGATAAAGAGTAAATATTTAAAGATAGTTTAAATCCATTGTTTAAACTGCCTTTTACCTTGCTCTCAAGGAGCTTTAGTAAATATCAGAATTAGCACCAGGAGCGGGTATCCCTTCTCCTTTCAAGAATAGATTACCAGCAGCATCATTTTTGTAAATACAATCAATTTCTGGCTTTCCTTCTAGGGGGCCGGTGAAACCGAATGTATTCATTCTCCGCTTACATTGATTCATTTCTTCGGAATTTATTAATTTTTTCTGCTGTAAAACTGCCATATTACTCTGTCTTAAAACGCAACCAGGTTCGACACTTGGCTGAGTTACAAAGACGTTAAAAGGTCTTAAAGTGACGAAAACTCTCATATTTGTCACCATCGCACTCGAACCAAATTCTTGACACAATCCTGGGTTTGGTGCTTGGCGATCGACTTCGATGCTGGAGTCGATACTTGCTGAGTTGGTGCTGGTAGTAGAGCTAATTACAGTGCCAACTACTAAGCCAATAATAAAAACTGCTCCGATTAAGGCTATTTTGGCATAATCCATCGGACTGTTATTATTTCCATCGGGGCCGCCGTATTTCGATCTATTTTGTCTCATAGTTACTTTTTATTTAACTTTTCTTCTTTTAGTATGCCCGGGCATTTTTCACTTTGGATATATCCTATCGCACCAAATGTTAAAGTTTTGACTAGTATTTAATCTGATGTTGCAAGTATTAAAGATAAGAGCGGTTTTTGCCTCGATTTAAAGATTGTAAAGGCGACCTAAAAAAACGATCGCCTTGGGATGAGAAGAGTCGATCTTTTAGGATGATTCTGTTTCTCGATCTACAACAGCAACAAAAAGTTTTGTTTCGGATAAGTATTGCCAAGCGATATTTTGAGGATCTTTGCTTTTACTCCATTCTGGAAAATCGGGGTCAGATTTACGTCTGCCAACTGTACTAGAATTGAGGGATAGACGCTTGGCTAATTCGGCTTGAATTAGAGAACGCTTGGTAATGTCGTCGGCATTATGGGAAGAATCTGTTTCTGAATCGGATTTTTGTTCTGAATCGACTGGCTCGGAAATTTGACTTAGTGCTGGTTGACTTTTTACCTCTGTTTCAGTTGCCGAAGATGGTTGAGCTGTTGGCGATCGCAGTTCTTGATTTTCTAGAACCTCGCTCTCTTGACTCTCTGCAAACATCTTTCCCAGGGCATTTGCCGTCAGAAAATAGTAAATCGTTCCTTGATTTTCGATATTTTGCCGTTGCGCGCCTAATTCTTCTGCTTTTTTAGCTAAATATTTCTTGGCAACTGCTGCGCTTAAATCGGTTTTGAGGCATAGATCGGTATGGGTTAAGCAACCTTGATTGTCTCTAACCAGTTGATTGAAAGTAGGGTTAATTTTTTGTGATAATTTCTGCCATTGATAATTTTCCCAAAATTTCCAAGCAACAATTAAAGCAGATACCAAGAGTATCAAGGGCCAGGCTGTATATAAAACAACCAAAACCAAGGCTATCGGTACGATTAAGGCTAGAGCAACAGGAGCACCATTATCAATTATTTTTCCTGTCATAATTTGTGGCAACTAAATTTAAATGGACGATCGAGCCGATCGAATCATCTTTATCTTGCAAAAAATTGCAAAGCAATAACGATTTAATAGGCTTCGTCCTTTATCTTACTTTAAGAAGTCTTGCATTAGCTTGCTAGTTCTAAACGCTGCAACATTGCCTTTCTTGCAGAGCTTGCAAGGGAATCTTCCAGTTTGCTTAAAGAAATACTCTCTCGATACTTTTCTTGCAGGGCTGTTTGAATCAGCCAGTCGGCAATAAAGGGATTTTTTGGCAGCAGAGGGCCGTGGGAATAAGTGGCGATCGCATTGCAATAAAATGCTCCTTCAGTGCCGTCTTCTCCGTTGTTACCGTAGCCTTTAATCACTCTCCCGAGTGGCTCGACATCGCCTAAATAAGTCCGGCCGCCATGATTTTCAAAACCGATCGCAATTGGTTTTGAATTGAGGTTTGCAGACAGTTCTCGGGCAATTTTAGAGGCTGTCAGTTCAAATACAAGATTGCCGATACAGCGTTTTGCATCTAAACCAGGATGTTTGCTGTACAAGTCTAACAAGCCTAAACCCTCGATTCTTTGACCTAATGCTGGTTCGTAATATTTGCCTAATAATTGGGGCGATCCGCAGGTAAAAACTCCAGGAGTGCCGCTTTCAATCTTCTTTTTGAAGGCTTCTGCTTTAGCCCCTTGTAAGTCGCGCATGACGATCTCTTGCTGGCGATCTTGCGCTCCACCACCGACTATTAAGTCGACTAAATCGAATTGACTAGCATCTGCAAGGCGATCGAGCCTGACGATCGAGACTTCAATTTTGCGCCACTGACAGCGTCTTTGCAAGCAAATAACATTGCCGCGATCGCCGTAGGTACTCATTAAATTGGGATAAAGCCAGCCGATTTTTAGTTCCATGTTGCCAACAAAAATATAATTTTCAATGTTTGATGATTTATAGTATTTTTCTTCCGGTGAGAATTTGTCGCACTTCTAACATTGCTGAATAGGTAGGCAGAATATGTAAGGTTTCTCTTGGGGGAGTTTGGGCTAATGCGGTTGCAATTGCTTGGTTTAAATTTTCTTGAACGATTAACTCGAAGCCATCGCTATCTTTATTTTGGCGACTGTATTCTAAGCGCAAAGCCATATCGTAAACGCGATCGCCGCTAACAACGATCGTTCCATTTAAACCGATCAGTTGTTCGGTATCTACATCCCAAATCCAAGATACGTCAGTTCCGTCTGGGGTGCGATCGTTTAAAACTAATAATGTTACCGAACTCTGAGTATTTTTTTGAATCGCATTAACAGCGCGAATAGTTTCATTCATTCCCACCGGATTTTTAGACAATAAGATTCTGACTTTTTTGCCTTCTACTGTTAGTTCTTCAGCCCGTCCAAAAGCCGCGCGAAAATTTTTAATTGCTGTCAAAATATCTTCTGTTTCGATGCCAATTTCTCGAGCTACTAATGCGGCAGCAAGGGTATTGTATTTGTTATAAACTCCGATTAAAATTTGCGGATAATCTTTACTTTCAAATGCTGGCTTACTTTTGGCAAAATAGCATTTAGGACAGCTATAATCTCCTAAATGAGATAGATAAACTCCTTGATAGTTCAGTAAATTGCCACAATTAGGACAATAAATTGAATCTACTGCATGGGGAATTTCATCGAGATATAATTCTGGTTCGTTAAGTCCGAAATATAAAACTTTTTGAGATAATTTTTGTCCTAAATAACAAAGGGTAGGATCGTCAGCATTGAGAATTATTTTCGTATCTTTTGGTAAAGGAGCAATTGCTTTTTGCCAGCGTTGCGAGATCGTATCTACTTCTCCGTAGCGATCTAGTTGATCTCGAAACAAGTTTAAGGCAACAATAAATTCAGGTTGGCACTCTTGCAAGACTAGAGGTAGAACATTTTCATCTACTTCGAGAATGGCCCGATCTGCTTCGAGCTGTCCGATCGCGTTAGTATTTTCTAGTAAAGCAGTAACTAAACCATTAATTAAATTAGCCCCCGTAGCATTATGGACGATACGGCGATCGGATCCGCTACTTTCAAGCATACTTCGTAACAGTAGGGAGGTTGTTGTTTTACCGTTAGTACCGACAATTAAAATAGATCCGAACTTTAGTTGTTGAAAAAGCAGAGATAAGAGTCGCGGATGGAGCAGGAGAGCAATTTTTCCCGGTAAAACGCTACCAGCCCCTAAGCCTAACCCTCGTATGATAGTTACAGTTGTTTTTGCGACTGCAACAGCTAAGCCCGAACGAATTTTATCTACCAGTTGCATAATTTTTATTTTCTGATTTGGCTTCAGCAGCGACTTAACTATTCTTTTCTACCAAGCAATATATAGGTAGGCATCGTTCCTTTGCCTTTAATATAGATCGGGCCGCGTTTTTTAAATTGATATCGATCTTTTAAGCGTTGGTATGTCGTCTCGGTAACTTGTATTTTATTGGGAATGCCGTGAGATTCCATCCGACTAGCTGTATTGACGGTATCCCCCCAAAGATCGTAAATGAATTTTTTAGTACCGATAACTCCAGCCACTACTGGCCCGGTATTGATGCCGATTCTAATTTTTAAATCTTTATGGCGATCGACGTTAAAATTTGCTATTGTCAGCTGCATGTCTAAAGCCATTTCGGCGATCGCCTCGGCACTGTTAGGACTAGGATGGGGCAATCCTCCCACTACCATATAAGCGTCACCAATAGTTTTAATTTTTTCTAAACGATGTTTTTCGCTCAAGCGATCGAAGTCGGAAAAAATAGTATTCAGCATTTCGACCACTTCGATGGGAGATAGTTGCGAGGATAATTCTGTAAAACCAACAAGATCGGCGAATAAAACGGTTACGCTATCAAAACTGTTAGCGATCGTACTAGTTTGTTGTTTTAATTGTTGTGCGATCGATTTCGGCAAAATATTTAAGAGCAAACTTTCAGTTTTTTCTTGTTCGCGAATTAAGGCTTCTTCTGCTTTTTTGCGATTAATAAATTCTCCTATTTGGTTGCCAATTGTTGTCATTAATTTTACTAAGTTTTCATCTGAGTTTTGTATTTCCCTACTAAAGAAAATCATTACTCCTAATATTTGACTTTCACTTTTAATTGGAAATCCAAACGCACCTTGGAGTCCTTCTTTAAAAGCTATTCTTTTTCGCAATGAGGGATCTTGTTCGGAAATTTTACCGATCCATTCAGCTTCACCTTTTTGCCAAACTCGACCGGCTAAACCTTCACCTAACTCGTAGCTAACTCTTTTAGTTATTGTTCTAAATTCAGATCTTAATAAGGATTTTTTGCTCCAGATTTCCGTACATCTTAAAACTGACTTTTGCTGAATATTTTGTTCTAATTTTAAATTTTCTCCTAAGTTTGGTTCTTGTTTAGATTTTCCTATTTCTGCGCTCGTCCACAGTTCGCCAACATCCCAGTTTAAATGTTCGCAAATATCTCGCAGTATTTTAGGAATTGCTCGAGCAAAATTATCGGATTCGGAAATTGTTTTAGTGACGTAAAATAATACTTGTTGTCGTTTTTCTAATTGAGTAGATTTAGTAACGTCTCTACCTATATAGATAAAGTTATAGGATTTATCTTTATCTATTTTAATCACAGAACAAGAAAAAGCAATAGTTTTATTTCCTTCTGCTTTAGTTTGACAAGGAATTTCTCTATTCTGAAATTCACCTTTTCCTTGTTCGACAAGATATTTTTGTGCTGGTAAGAATGTCGGATCGTTAATGAGTTTCTCAATAGATTGCTCGATTAATTCTAATTCGCTGTAACCGAATAAATCTTCAGTCTTTTGATTGATAGTTTTAATTTTACCTTCTAAATCTGTTACTATTAAAGCATCAGCCATTGAAGTAACTACTTTAGTTATATAGTTTTCAGAAGATTTTAGTGCTTTTAATAATAAATCGTTTTCGTTATTAATTTGACGCAATTTTTGTTCGATTGAAATACTTTCCGTAAAATCTTCAACAAAAATCAGCAAGCATTTTTCATCTTTATTTTTTTCTTGATAAGAACTAATATATAAATTAATATAACTGCTTTGCTTTTGCTTTAAAAAACGATGAATTTTTGTTAGTTGAAAGTTCTGTTTTTCTTCGGCTAAAACTTTCCTTAAAACTGGTTCGCAACCAATTAACTCGGGAAAATGCTCTCGAATATCTTGACCGATTTCTACTTTAGTGCAAAAGTCAACAAACCTAGAGACACCCAAAGATAGATCGATAATTTTAAAGTATCGATCGACCGCTAAATATTCTAGATGGGGCGGAAGCAAAATACTTTGAGAAAGAAAACTCACACTTATTTATCCTGTATAGAGTCTAACCTTTAGAGTATTTGAAACTTTCCAGCTATACTTCGATAATAAAGGATTATATCTAGGAGTAATTGTCAAGACAACGGTAAAAATTGCTATGATTTATTTCTGACTATTTTTGGGTCACAGTATAAATTATCTCTAAATATAGACTATCTTACTCTAAGCTAAACATTATTTAATATTTTCTTGCGATGCGATCGCTACTTTAAAGACAGAGTTGGCCGATTTTTTTACTTAATTCGCCAAATAATTTTCTGTCCGACAAAAATTAAATCGGAATCTTCTTCTTGTTGAGAATCAATTGGCAAACAAGAAAAATTCATGTAAATATTTTCTTTAGTTTTAGTTTGACAAATAACTTCTAAATTTTGATGAATGACTAAGTTAAAAAATATCAATTTATTGCGATCGAATAAAATTGAAATATGTCGATCGATCGACTCATTCCGAGAATATTTGAATAAGTTTAATGCTGCTGGGCTGATGTTATTAATTATGCCAAAGCGATCGGTTATTAATAATACAGTTTTTTGCGATTTTACGATCTCCTGAAAATTATTATTTTCAGATATGCGATCGGCTATCAGTTTACATTCATTTGCAGCTTGCATTTTTTGTTGATATTTAAAATTTTTTGCTGTCACATCTTCAAAAAGAATTATTAAGCGATCTTTCATTTCCAGAATAAAGTTTAAATTAAAGTAAATAGATTTATTTGATTCGCAGTATCTACAAATATCTTTTAACTTAAAACTTAGTTTTTGCTTTGAAAAAATTTCTTGTAAAATCGCTTCTAGACCAATTAATTCAGGAAATCCACAACGAACATCTTCGCCTACTTCGATCGGCCGATCTGCAAATTTAGAAACCATCAAAGACTTTTCTAATATTAATAACGATCGGTCGATTGCCAAATATTCTTGAGAGCTAATATCTAATGAGTTCATTTTTCTGCAATAATATTTTCAGCTAACGTATAAAACATATTATCTACATTTTCACCTGTCTTGGCAGAAGTATAATAAGTAGAAATAATTCTGTTATTTTTGGAGATTAGCTCGTCTTTTATTATATTTATTGGTTTTTCTTGGTCTACCAGATCGAATTTATTAAAAGCGAGAATAATCTTGGTTTTTTTCGGATTTATAGAAGCAAATAAATCAATATGTTCTTGCAAATTTAAAATTGTTTCTTTCCTGGTTAAGTCGGCTACTATAATTGCTCCTTTTGCTCCTTGTAAATAGCTTGGAGCTATTCCTTTAAATTTAGTTTTTCCTTCTATATCCCAAATTAAAAACTGTACTTTAATTGAATTGTCAGGTTTATCGGTTGCCAAATCCATCGTCTTACGGGATATTTTTACTCCTACTGTTGATAAATATTCATCGCTAAATTCTCGCTCTACAAAGCGTCTAATTAAACTAGTTTTACCAACACCAAAATCACCAATAGTGCAAATTTTTTGAGAAATAATAGACATAATTACTCGATTACCGTCGAGGGAATAAACGTTTCAAAGGAAACATATCTGTTCAACCATGAAGGTCGATCTGAGAGAGTATCTGAATCGAGTTTACTGCGTCCAGATATGTGAATTCTTTTAGGATCTGCTCCTAGACTTTTCAAAGCTTCTCCGGTACTAATAGCTCTTTTAATAGCTAGTTCTTGATTGTCGCTTAGTTTACCTTTTCGATCGCCGTGACCTATTATTCTTAAATGTAGCTTAGGATAGCGATCTAGTAAATCTTTTACTTGTTTTATTTTGGTGTCTATATCTTTAGGAATCAATTCAGCAGAATCGGAATTAAAATAAATTCGAGTAGTAATAGTAGGAATATTAATTTTTAATTTACTGACTACGACATTAACGCCAGGAATTTGTTTGTATGTTGTGATTATTTGTTCGATACTGAGATTGTTTGCAATACTACCTTCAATTTCTACAGTGCCGGTTTTTTCGTTAAATTTAGTATAAATATTTAATCCTTCTTGAAAATTTAGAATTGATGATAGTGTTTGCACTTCTTGCTTGGTTATTGCCAAGTCTGGAGGTATTTTAACGGCTAAAATTTTATTCTCTAAAGTTAAATTTTCTTCTACTGCTATATTTTGAAGAGTTTTTATTGCTTGTTGACGCAGACGATCGCTGGGAACTTTTCCCGATACGATTAGTTTGCCATTTTTTACTTCAGGGATTAAACGATAAATAGATAATTCTGGTTCTGATTCTAAAGCAATAGCAGCATTGAATTCAATTGTATGAGCGATTCTATTGCGCCAATAAATATAGACTAAAGGTGAAATAATAGTAGCAATTGTTACTATTAAAATAATGATAATTGTTGTAGGGGGGTGAGATTTTTTTTTCGTTTTATTCGTTTGAACTAAAGTTTTTAATTGAGCTTCAATTTCCGGTGAAATTGTCTCGCGATCGCCGTCAAATTCACTTATTTCTTTACCATGACTGATTACAATTTCACTAAAAACCTCTCTCATTTCTCGAATAAATTTTTTAGAAGGATCTCCCTTAACTAGGATGGCTAAATAGCAATATCCGGCTACTTCTAAAATTATTTTTGAACCGCTATACTCAATTTCATTTAGTTCGGTATTTTCTTCTGCTTGCAAAATGCAGTCATTAACAAAACTCCGAATTGCAGTCAGCATTCCCCCTAACATTTCTGATTCTAACTTTTGTTCTGATTCTGGTTGTACTTCTGCCATAACTAACCCAGAAGTTTTATTAATTAAAAATACTGCTTTCACTTCAAAGTCGGTCGCTTCAGCAAGAATTAATTCAGCTTCGGAAACACCTTTAATTTTAGCCCAAATTTTTCTTTTAAATCCTTCGATAGAAAGAGCATTTTCTACCTTATCGTTAATCGAGCTAACCACTTCTGCCATATATTTAGAAATAGTGCTGCCAATAATCGGATAAAGCGCGTCTATCATGGTATCTTTTTCTAGTTCTATTTGCGCTTTAATTGCTTTTCCCATTTCCGGGCCGATAGTTTTAGAAATCGAATCTCGATCGATTTTGATTTGCTCTTGTATAGAAACAGCTATTTCTGGAGCAATTGCTTTGGCTATTTCTCCAGGTGAAAGATCGATTTTTTGCGATATAGCTTCTGGTAAAATAGGCGCGATCGCAGCACCCATTCTTTGACTATTTTGGAGGAATTTTTGCTTAATTATCTCATCGATTATAGGAACGATTGTTTTAATAATTAACTCTTTATTGTATTCAGTTTTTATGGTTATTAATTCTTTAATTAAAGGTAATAGAGTATTAAATGTATCTATAGAATCGTTAATTTTTTTTTCTGATTGTAATTGCAGCTCCCGCAGCTCGTCGATTGATTTGTATAGATTTGATAAGTGAGATTCTTGAAAGTTATTGTCGATTGAATAATTTTTTATTGGCAGATCTCGATCGGACTGTACGATTTCTTTATGGCTATTACTACTTGATAATTGATTTTCTTCTGTTGTTGTCAATTCGACTAACAAATCTAGTAAAGTGTCTAATTTGTCTGTTGCAGGAGCTTCTAAATCAGCAGTTTTTTCTGGAAGATCGTTCATTGACTGCTACCGATTACTTAGATACAAATTGAATTCTATCTTATAATTAAGGCAAAATGGGGCTAAGTTAAATTACCTCAATCGATCGCAGATCTATTTCAATATAGATCTCGCAGTCTTGTTAGCCCCATCAATAAAATTTTCTGCTTAAGTTTATACTGTTTGGCGATCTTCACGCTCGTTTAATTCTTCGTGAAATTGTTTGTTTTCTGACAGGGAGCTTGAATTTAGATAATTATTAGTATTTTTTTTCAGATTGGAAATCAATTCATCGCCTCGCAGTTTCAAACAGATTTCAAATAATATTTCTCCGAGATCTGTTCGAGAGATTTTATCATTTTTTATTTCTAAAAAATCTTTTTTGATTTCAGATATTGTCTGTTTTTTAAAACCTTCAAAAGTCGTATTTATTTCTTGCTTGAGTGCTTTTATTTCATCTTCAATAAAATTGTTTTTGGTTTTAAATTTACTTTCTATATCTTCTAAACGAGCGGAAGTTACTCGATCGAAATAATCGATTTCTTGCTTGAGTGTAGAAATTTTTTCTTTAGAGGTTAGATCCAAATATCTAATTTTCTGCTCGAGAGAATCAAAACCAGAACGAATTTCAGCAGATAAAGAATTTTCTAATAAAGTCAAGCGATCCTGGTTTTCTCTTTCAAACTGCTTTAATTGGGATTCTAATTTATCGATGCGATTTTGGCAATTTTGAAATTGTCCTTCGTAATCGGACATTTTTTCGCCAAATAATAAATCGCGAATTCGATCTATATTGCCTAATCTTTCTCTAACCTTTTGCGCGTCAATTTCACTCATATTTTCGATCGACTCAGTTTTCGTTATCCTTACTTATAATTCCCTAAAAAAAGAAAAAGATTGATCTACAAACGAACGATATATGAGTCTAAATTCGATCGCAATTGCTCCGGTTAATGGCAGCAAGCCAAAATATCTCTTAGTTGGACTTCACGGTTGGGGATCGAATGCTGAAGATTTGGCCGCTTTAGTTCCCAGTTTGAATTTGCCAAATTGTCAATTTATTTTTCCAAATGCCCCTTTTGCTCATCCTCAAGTACCTGGAGGTAAAGCTTGGTATGCTTTAGAGGATAGAAGTTATCGCGGTTTATCAGAAAGTAGGGATATATTAAAAGAATTTTTAGAATCTTTGAAAAAAAATACTGGAATTCCTCTTTCCCAAACAATTTTAATCGGATTTTCCCAAGGGGGAGCGATGACATTAGATGTAGGCTTAAACTTACCTTTAGCCGGTTTGTGTAGCTTGAGCGGTTACTTGCATTCTTCAATTTCTGTGGGTGAAGCAGCCGATTGTCCCCCAGTTTTAATCGTACATGGCGATCGTGATTTAGTCGTACCGATCCAAGCAGCGATCGCAGCTCGAGAGCGATTAACTGAGATGGGAGTTACAGTACAATATCAAGAATTTGCCATGGGCCACGAAATTATACCTGCTGCGATCGCTTTATTAGAGAAATTTATTTTTGCGAGATCGTTAGGTTAATATAATTAAAAGTCGTTGTATAGGTAAAGCTTGAGGGAGATGGGGCAATGACATCTATAAGTGCAACCAAAAAAGATTTTTCTGGTTTAACAGCCGAGGATGTGGCTGCTTTGGCAGAACGTCTGGAGCGTGACGATTATAACAATCCCTTTGAAGCTTTACAAGATTGGCACTTGTTACGGGCGATCGCCTTCCAACGTCAAGAGTTGGTCGAACCTTACACCCATTTACTCGATATCGAAACTTTTGACGAAGCCTAATCCATGTTGGGGCAAAAACGAGTTTTAATCGGAATTGGGGGCGGAATTGCTGCTTATAAAGTTTGCGATCTAATTTCTCAGCTTTTTCAAGCTGGGGCCGAAGTTCGCGTCATTCTGACTGAAACAGCTACCGAATTTATTACCCCCCTGACTGTATCTACTCTCAGTCGCCATCAAGTGTATCGAGATCTCGATTTTTGGCGATCGACCAATCCCCGACCTTTACATATTGAATTAGGGGAATGGAGTCAGATTTTGGTCATCGCTCCCCTAACAGCTAATACTATGGCTAAATTAGCTCACGGAATCGCCGATAATTTATTGACCAATACGGTTCTGGCTTCAAAAAGTCCGATCTTACTAGCACCAGCAATGAATACGGAAATGTGGCAACAAATTTCCGTGCAAAAAAACTGGGAAATATTGCAAGAAAACCCTCGCTATCATTGCATCGGGCCCGCTTCGGGTTTGTTAGCTTGCGATCGCTTTGGCACTGGAAGAATGGCTGAACCAGCAGAAATTAAACTTTTTATCGCATCTTTATTAACCACTGAAGGCAAAAAAGATTTACAAGGAAAGCAGGTTTTAATCAGTGCAGGAGGGACTCGAGAATATCTCGATCCAGTTCGGTTTCTTGGCAATCCCGCTACTGGTAAAATGGGCCTGGCATTAGCTCGAGCTGCAGTTCATCGCGGCGCGACAGTTACTTTGATTTGCGGCCCGACTCAATTGGATTTTTCCGATTCTTTAAATAATATTCGCTTTATTTCCGTAGTTAGTGCCGCAGAAATGGCCAGAGAAATGTTCGCCGTTTGCGACGATGCCGATCTGATTGTCATGTCAGCAGCAGTTGCCGATGTCAAACCAGCAGAATACTCTTCAACCAAATTAAGTAAAAATTCTTTACCTTCTCAATTACCCCTCGATCCAGTTACGGATATCCTCGCACAACTCGGCGATCGCAAATCAGAGCGTCAAATTTTAGTCGGTTTTGCTGCACAAACTGGGGATATTGTCAAGCCGGCTATAGAAAAATTAAAAAAGAAAAGATTAGATGCGATCGTAGCCAATCCCGTCGATCGACCTAATTCAGGTTTTGGCAGCGATACCAATCAAGCAATATTAATCGATAGCAAAGGCAGACAAAAGCAAATCGAACCACGGACTAAACTGGCTTTAGCTCACGAAATCTTTAATTTTATCGCCGATCTTTAAAGAAGTTGCAAGCTATGCGATCGATCGTCGATCGCGAAGTTAAAATTTAAACAACTAATTGCTAAATAAGATTTTGTACCTAGTCAGCTCCCTTAATTATCCTATAAGTAAGATTCTGTATTTATTAAAAAAAATCTTTATCTTACCTTCCTAACCTGCTCCTAAAATTTCGGTAATGATTTGTTGTCTCAATCCCGACTGTAACCAACCTCTAAATCATAAACATCATCCTTATTGCCAAAATTGTGGCAATCCTTTAAAAATATTGTTAAGAAACAGATACAAAATATCGAAACCTTTAGGTAGAGGTGGTTTTGGTAAAACTTACTTAGCCCAAGATATTGATAAATTTGATGAGTTGTGCGTAGTCAAACAACTAGCACCCCAAGCCCAAGGTACAAAAATCTCTTTAAAAGTCAAAGATTTATTTCAGCAAGAAGCCCAACAATTGCAACTTTTAGGCGAACATCCTCAGATTCCCTACTTGCAAGCTTACTTTCAAGAAGACGAATATTTTTATTTAACCCAACAATTCATTCAAGGGGAAGATTTACGCAAAAAATTAAAACATAAAGGAGTATTTACTGAAAATCAAATTAGAGACCTGTTAGTTAATCTTTTGCCAGTATTAGGATTTATCCACTCTCGAGGGATAATTCACCGCGATCTCAAACCAGAAAATATTATTTGTCGTCACTCTGATGGTAAATATGTCTTAATTGATTTTGGTATTGCTAAAGTATTAAAGCCTTTCGGCCAAGACACCGCAACTTCTTTAGGATCTTTAGGATATGCTGCTCCAGAACAGATTGTCGAGGGGAACGCCACACCTGCTAGCGATCTGTTTAGCTTGGGAGTGAGTTGTTTTCATCTCTTGAGCGGAGTTCATCCCAGAGAATTATTCATGTGCAAAGGTTACAGTTGGGTAGAAAGTTGGAATGATTCCTTTGAAGATACGATTTCATCTAATTTAGCCAAAGTTTTAAGTAAATTATTGGAAAAAAACCTAACTAAACGCTATCAGCTAGCCGAACAAGTGCTTGAAGATTTGCAAGATCGAACTGCTAATTTAGTTCAACTGGCTCGAATTAGTTCCGACTCGACAATCATTGAAAATCCCAGACTGCATCAATTTGAATTTGAAACAGTTACGGTAGACGATTGCGGCCAAACAATCTCTAGCGATCGCCAAGTAGCATCTTATTATATTGAAGAACTAGACGAAAAAGTAACTCTAGATGCGATCGCCATTCCCGGAGGCGACTTCTGGATGGGTTCAAAAGAAAATATCGGTTGCGAGTGCGAATATCCCCAGCATCAAGTATCGGTTCAACCCTTTTTTATGAGTAAATTTTTAATTACTCAAATTCAGTGGCGCGCGATCGCCGCTTTACCGATGGTAAATCGAGAGTTAGATTTAGATCCTTCCGAATTTAAAGGAGATAACCTTCCCGTTGAAAATATTTCTTGGTACGATGCGATCGAATTTTGCCAGCGTCTTTATCGAGAAAGCGGGCGCAAATATCGCTTACCAACCGAAGCAGAATGGGAATATGCTTGTCGCGCTAGAACAAAGACCCCTTTTTATTTCGGCCCCACCCTAGCTGCAAATTTAGCTAATTACGATAGCAATTATGCCTATGCTAACGAATCTCCAGTTAAGTATCGCGGCGCAACTACTCCAGTTGGTAGTTTTCCCCCCAACAGTTTTGGATTGTACGATATGCACGGTAATGTCTACGAGTGGTGTATAGATACCTGGCATAAAAACTATCAAGGTGCGCCTGCTGATGGCAGTCCTTGGTTAGATCTCAGCGATCGCGCTTTTCAGGTGTTACGGGGCGGATCTTGGTTGAATGCTCCGGGAGATTGTCGTTCTGCTTGTCGCGATCGCATTATGGCAAAACGCAGCAATACTTATGAGTTTGTCGGCTTTAGGGTGGTTTGCTCGAGCCAATCTAGTTCGGTCAATACTTCTATTTCTAGTAGTCTTTAAAAATGGTTATGCCATGTTTTCGACCAATCACAATGATTCTTTCGAGATCTGGCAAATTTGCTGGTGGCGAGCTTTCAAGGGGATTAGCTGCTTTGATCGCTATTTCTGCCAAAAAATTCTCAAATCCGGCCGGAGTTTGCCAAATTAATAATTTAGCTGCAGTAGAACCAATATTTATATATTGATGAACTTGTTCTTGGGGGGAATGAATCACTTTTCCTGCAGTTGCTATTACGATCTCGCGATCGAGTTGAAACTGAAATTTACCTTCAATAATATAAAAATATTCTTCTTGATAGTGGTGAATGTGGAGCGGAATGCCACTTTGAGGCTGAATTAATCCTTCAAGCAATATTGCTGTTTGTCCGGTGTTTGCTTCAACCATTTTAAAAGTGTACAGATCGGGCCCGAACCAATAAGAATCGCCTTGAATTGGAGCAACCAAGCAATTTTGAATGTTAATATTCATAGTTATTTAGCTTATAAAGTAATATAAATTTTTTACACTAAGATTATATCGATAATTTTTGAAATTTTAATCTATTCGATTGGGGATCTGTTTAATTTTGCTTATCGATCGCATTATTAGATTGCAAGATTTTTAATCTCAAAAAAATTGCTATCCCTGTTAATTTACCTAAGCCAACTTGAGGTTTAACCAATAAAAGAATTAAAGCATTCAACCAAAGACGTAAAAATCGCAGTGTAAAAACGATTGGATTGCTATATCTTGCTAAAGTAAAAAGATAGCTATAAGTGCTATGTTTAAATTTATTTTTCAGATTCCGGTTAGTAATTGAAGAGGGTTGATGATAGATTTTCAGGCGATCGCTAATGGCAATTTTATGACCCTGATTCAGATAACGACGACAAAAATCAAAATCTTCATAATAAAGAAAATAGTTGCGATCGAACTGAGGACAAGCTTTAAATTGACTTAAATTGATTATTAAACTGCAACCGCTAACCCAATCGCAAAGCAGGTAATTTGAATTTACAGAAGTAGTCAAAAGATCCGTTGCAATAATTTCCCCTAAAGCAGGAATAAAACGACCTCCACCAAACCAAAGTTCGTTATCAGAATTATAAATTAAAGTACCGAGAATTGAAATTTCTGGATGCTTTTCACAAAAATATCTAATTTGCTCTAAAGTATTTTCTACTAAATAAGTATCGGGATTAATAATCCAAACTATGCCGTTAGGAGCGCGATCGTAAATCCAATTTAAGCCCAGATTGCAAGCTTTTCCAAAACCTAAATTTTGACCGGCTTCAATAATTTCTATATAATCTTTTTTGAGATTTTTAATTTTGTTATCTTCGGGAGAATTATTGACGATAACTATGCGATCGAAATTTTTTTTGCGATCGGGCAGAGAATCTATTAATTTAGCAATTAAATTTGCTGAATTATAATTTACTGTGAGAAGATAAACCACATTTTTTCTAATAGTTGTCCCCTGTAAATATATCCTTTTACTGCCATAATTTACCTGATTTTCTTTGAAAACGGTGATAGGTTTCCCAAAGACAACCCCAAACTTTAGTTAATGTAGATTCGCGATCGTAGAGAATAATTTTAATTACTGAATAAATAGTAAATTTTATCCTTTAAGACGATCTTTGCTGTTTCTAAATATAGCTAGCCTGATTTAAGTCAAATTTAAGATTGTTCCGTTCAGATTGCTATAATTAAGTCATTTAAATGCCCTTAAATCTATTCTCCAAACATCTATTGTTTTGTGAGTATGCAAACAGACTGCCCTAAATTTCCTTTATCAATCATTGTAAGTCCATCTTCCCATTTCACAACATCATTGAGTTTAATATGTGGCTTATCACCATCATGAATATCTATAATCTCTAAGCCCAAATGTCCAGCCCATGATTCGATCGCATCTCGACTCATAAATTGATTTAAAACTTTATCAGGTCTATTATCTGCAAGAACCTGTTCAAAAATCCACCAATGGGAAGGTATTTTAAACTCTAAAAATGAAAATATAATTTTACCTTTTGGTTTAATAACTCTTGTAGCTTCCTGTAAATACTTGTATGATTCTTCATGTAAAAGATGAGTAAAAACAGAGAAAAAACAAATAAAGTCTGCATAATTATCTGGTTCGGGTATTGATAACCCTGGTGCTTGATAGAATCTCCAATCGGAGCGGTTGCATTTCATTTCAGCATATTTAAATAAATCTTCGACAATATCTATCCCTATATATTCCCCTTCTAGATAATTGCTTAATTGAAAAGCTAATCGACCGCTACCACAACCAACGTCAATAACATTATGATTTTTTTCTAATCCATATTGAATCAGTAAGTCACGCTCGAGTTTTCCAGCAGCTTCAAAATTTCCGCCAACAGCAACACTCATTGCTTTGTCTAAATTATGTTGCTCGATTAATTCTTTTGTCTGTTTTTCGTAACTTGTTTTGAAGTCAGGAGTATTCATAAATAGTTCCTCTTTAATGATATTTTTTCTCACAAACTGCAACAATACTATTTTTAAATCCCGTATCGTTAATATTAACCTGTCCGACTTTAATAAAAGTAATTTTACCCCAAAATTTTGACAAAACATTTCTCAAACTTTTTTCAGTAAAAAAATTAAAATGTGTAGATTCTAGTAAATGCCAAGGAACAACATTTTGATGGTAGCATCTGGGAATAGCAGAAGCATCGGGAACGCTCATAATAAAAGTTTCTTTGCAAATGCGATGAATTTCTTGAATAGCTTGGTAATACTCTGGGATATGTTCGATCACCTCAATTGCTAAGACGCGATCGAATTCTTCATCTCGATAAGGTAAGGGAAAATTCCCCGAGTATAGCTGAATAAATTGTTTGCATTCTGGAAGTAAAGCTTGTTGAATTAAAGGTGTCTCCAATTCGATGCCAAAAGCTTTTGTTCCTTGAGTTCTGAGAAAGTTAACAATATTGCCCCTTCCACAGCCAAAATCCAAGACTTTATCTTGAGTGTCGATCGATAATTTAACTAAATCTAAGATATCTCCGGCGACATATTCTGCTGGAGGCCCGTAACCATAGATATCCTCTCTATGCTTAACATTTGATTCGTTCAATAGGGTTGAGTAAGCAGGAGTAAATATTTCTCGAGTAACGGTTTTAGAGAGAATTTTTTGCTCGTTTAAAATAACTTCTAAACAAGAATTTTTCAGACTTTTATTTATTAGAAACTCGCATGAAAATCCCAAAAAGCGATTTTCTAGTTTTAAAGCCTCAGCTACATCTGGACGATAAATCCTGTGAAATTCATTAATTGGGATATTTTCACCATCTATGAGTAATTTTAGATCGGGTTTAAAATTAAAATTCTCATCCCAACCGTGTATTGCAATTAAACCAGATTTTTCTATAAATATTTTGTCAATTGTGGTTCGATCTATCCTTTGTCCAGCAAACAATTCCATATCTTTTTTATT
>JASJCW010000289.1 GCA_030065265.1 Prochloraceae cyanobacterium | reverse complement strand
TCCAATGCAGGCTAATTTAGTTAATTCCTTTAAATCTTTAGTATCTTCTGCAGAAAAAGAAGACATTGCTAACCTCAAAGAAGTCATTAAAGCAAGCGTTGATAATCCTCCTACTGCTGCAGAAATTGAAGCAGCAAAAGATAATTTTAAAGCACTCATTTCCGATGGAATTACTCCAGCAGATCTCAAAGAAATCAAAACAGGAATTAAAGCAGGTCTCGAAGCCGCAGGGGTTACTCCCGCAGAATTAGAAGAGATTAAAGCTGCAGCACAAGAAGCCTTTGGCGATGCTCCTTTATTTGGAATTTCAGATACTTTAGTCGGTATGGATGGAAAAGATTTCCTATTAGATATGAATGCCAAAGATACCCCTTTTATGCCGCCAACAGATCTAAATTACGATCTAGGATCTGCAAGCAAATTGGATAAAGTATTCGATCGCCTCGAAGTTAACGACTCTTTGATGGTTGCCGATATTATTTCTCAAATAGAAGTGAATAACTTCGAGGCTGGATTTCAATTTATCTAGGTCGTATATTCGGCGTTGATTCTGACATAATCGTAACTGAGATCGCAACCCCAAGCCTTACCCGTACCGCGATCGCTCCCTACAGATACCGCAATTAAGACGGTATCTTCTTGTAAGTATGCTCCAGCAGCAGCCTGTTTGAGATAGTTGCTAGCAGCAGCGCGATCGAAGTCGATCGGTTGTCCCCGATCCATCAGTAGTATATCTCCTAATTTAATTTGGAGATCTTCTTGTTTAAAGCGAACTCCAGCCCTACCAGCAGCGGCCCCGATTCTACCCCAATTCGGATCGCGTCCGAAAATAGCTGATTTGACGAGAGAAGATCCGGCGATCGTTTTCGCTATTTGAGCAGCAGAGCGATCGTCGATCGCCCCTTTGACTTCCACTTCGATTAAACAGGTTGCTCCTTCTCCATCTCTGGCGATCGCTTTGGCTAAATACTGGCAAACTGCGGTTAACATTGCTTCTAACTTGGTGGCATTTTCTCCAGTTTTGGTAATTGCTGAAGTACGAGACTGGCCGTTAGCTAAAGCAATCACAGTATCGTTAGTGCTGGTATCCCCATCAACTGTAATTTGATTGAAACTTTTATTGACGGCTCGAGTTAGCATTTCTTGCCATAAAACCGTAGAAACGGCAGCATCGCAGGTAATAAAAGCTAACATAGTTGCCATGTTGGGGTGGATCATTCCCGATCCTTTAGAAATACCGCCGATCCGTACCGGACGACCTTCAATTTGGGTTTCTAGGGCGATCGACTTAGGCACTAAATCTGTGGTCACAATTGCCTTTGCTGCGGCATCAGAGCCATCTTCTGCAACTGCTTCAACTAGGGCCGGAATACTTGCTTTGAGGGCATCCATTTTAATCCTTTGCCCGATCACCCCAGTAGATGCTAACAGGATGGACTGCGGTGATATGTTGAGGGCTTCCCCCAGCCATTTTGCAGAGGCGATCGCATCTTCTACCCCTTTAGATCCGGTAGCTGCATTAGCCTGTCCTGCATTACAGAGGATAGCGCGGGCACTCGCTTTTTTTTGCAAGCGTTGGCGACAGTAATCGACGCAAGCAGCACGCACTTGAGTTTGAGTAAATACTCCGGCTGCGATCGCTTCGGTGTCGGATAAGATTAAAGCAAGATCGGGGTCGCCCGATGCTTTTAAACCCGCTCTAATTCCTGCTGCTTTATATCCTTTTGCTGCGGTTACGCCACCGCTAATTACTTCCCAATCTTTCATCTATCCTCCTCTTAGATGCAAGGATATTATTTTACAATACCGATCGCCGTATTTGATTAACAAAAACTATAATTTCAATCTAAAGAAAATATAATTTCGGTAATTATAGTTACTAATTGGCCTGTTTTTTAAACTTCAGATAAAGCAAATCGAATTGTATTTAAAAAGTATGCAAAATAGCTTAGTTTTACTGGCAATTTCACTGAAATGTCTGGTATAAAATAGACATAGATTTAAATTTTAATTCCAAAGCCGTCAGTCGCTGGCTCGATTATATAAATAGACTGACATATATGAAAAACTAACTAATCAACGTCCCGACTTAATATTAGGTCGGGATTTTTAATGTCTTAATTATCTCTTTAGAGCAAGCGGAAATCAAACTAAAGCTAGAGCTGTAGCGTTTCTATTTGAGATTTGAAACTCGCTGCTTCAAAAAAAGCCAAAAGCCTACCGCTCTTCCGAATGCAGAACGGAGCAATCAAGCAAACAGTCAAGCTGAGAAAAAATACAGGCTTTTTAGATCCAAAAAGAAAAGTTTTTTAATCTCATATATATTAACTTTTGTTACACAAAAAGACTGTCGCCGATCGCCAAGCAAAGCGATCGAGATCGAGAAAAAAGTTTTAATAATTTTTAGATTTCAAAAGCGATCGCAGACGCAAGATAAAAAGATAAAGAAAAAACTTTTTTAAGGGAGTTATATATGGTTATCGCAACGAAACCCGAACAAAAAGTCAAAATAGGTGCGACGAAATTACTGATCGACAATCAATGGGTGGAAAGCATATCGGGAAAACGGTTTGAAACTATTAACCCAGCTACTGGGGAAGTTATTTGCGATGTAGCCGAAGCAGATGCAGCAGATGTAGATCGAGCAGTAGCAGCAGCAAGAAAAGCTTTCGCTCGAGGAAGTGAATGGCGCGAAATGTCTGCAACCAGAAGGGGTGAGTTACTTTATAAACTAGCCGATCTAATTGAGGCAAATAAAGAAGAATTAGCCCGTTTGGAGACTTTAGATAATGGCAAACCGATCCAGGAATCTCTTAATTCCGATCTACCTTTAGTAATTGGTTGTTACCGTTACTATGCCGGTTGGGCCGATAAAATTCAAGGCAAAACTATTCCGATTCAAGGTAACTATTTTTGCTACACTCGTCACGAACCTGTTGGAGTAGTCGGTCAAATTATTCCTTGGAATTTCCCCCTCTTAATGCAAGCATGGAAACTAGCACCAGCACTAGCAGCGGGCAATACTGTCGTGCTAAAAACTGCCGAACAAACGCCATTATCGGCTTTGCGAGTAGGGGAATTAATTTTAGAGGCTGGTTTTCCTCCTGGAGTTGTGAATATTTTATCCGGTTTCGGCCCCACTGCTGGAGCTGCGATCGCCCGTCATATGGATATTGACAAAGTAGCTTTTACTGGTTCGACTGAAGTTGGTAAGCTGATTATGGAAGCCGCAGCTAAAAGTAACCTCAAGCGGGTCACTCTGGAATTGGGGGGTAAAAGTCCTAATATTATTTTTGCCGATGCAGATATTGACCAAGCCGTAGAAGGGGCCCATAATGCCTTATTCTTTAATCAAGGACAATGCTGTTGCGCTGGTTCTAGAGTCTTTGTCGAAGCAGATTTTTATGACGAATTTGTGGCTAAAACCGTTGCAAGAGCGAAAAAACGCATCGTTGGCGATCCTTTCGATCTGAATACTGGTCAAGGGCCTCAAGTCAGTCAAGAACAGTTCGATCGCGTGATGGGTTACGTTGAGTTGGGAATGCGCGACGGGGCCAATTTACTTTGTGGTGGTAAACCAGTAGGGGATAAAGGTTATTTCATCCAACCGACTGTTTTTGAAGTTGAAGACGAGATGACGATCGCCCGAGAAGAAATTTTCGGCCCGGTGATGAGCATCATGAAGTTTAACAATATCGACGAACTAATCGATCGCGCTAATGATAGTATTTACGGTTTGGCTGCTGCTGTTTGGACGAAAGATATTAACAAAGCGCAAACAATTGCTAATAACGTACGTGCTGGTACTGTATGGGTTAATTGTTACGATGTTTTCGATGCTGCTGCACCTTTTGGCGGTTTCAAACAGTCCGGGATGGGACGAGAATTAGGCGAATACGGCTTGCAGCAATATACTGAAGTGAAAACTATTACCGTTAAGTTATAGCTTGATTTTTGATTGATTTTTAATTGGCGATCTGTACGCGATCGCCAGTATTTTTAAAGCATTAAATTAACTTATTATAAGTCTTAAAAAAATCCGATCGCTTAACAAAAGAAAACACCGCCAACAATAGCAGTGTTAGGATATTCGGATTAATATAATGATACTATCATCTTAGATAAAATTGATATAAAGTGAGCGTAAAATAATAATGGAACGGCGCAACCTTGGCAGTTCGGACATTAAAATCACCCCAATTATTATGGGGACTTGGCAAGCTGGAAAAAAAATGTGGGTCGGTATCGAAGATACGGAAACAATTGCCGCGATTAAAAATGCTTTTGATGCGGGAATTACAACTGTAGATACTGCTGAAGTCTACGGTGAAGGCCATTCTGAAAGAATTGTTGCGGCTGCTTTATCGCAAGTAAGAGATCGGGTAGTTTATGCTTCTAAAGTATTCTCAAACCACCTAAAATACGATTTAGTAATTGAGGCTTGCGAGGGTTCTTTAAAAAACCTCAAGACTGACTATATTGACTTATATCAAATTCACTGGCCTGCCGGAAGTTGGAACAGCGAAATAGTACCAATTTCCGAAACAATGAAAGCATTAAATAAACTCAAAGAAGACGGCAAAATTAGGGCGATTGGGGTGTCTAATTTTTCTAAATCTCAATTAGAAGAGGCTTCTCAATACGGCAGAATCGATAGTTTGCAACCTCCCTATTCCTTATTTTGGCGGCAAGTCGAAAAAGATGCTAGAGATTATTGCGTAGAAAATAATATTTCTATTTGGGCTTATTCTCCTTTGGCTCAAGGTTTATTAACCGGAAAATTCGGCAAAGACCATCAATTTGCTGAAGGAGATCATCGTGCTAAAAATAAACTATTTTCGATTAAAGAAAATTACCACAGAGTTCAAATAGCTTTAGATCGCTTGAGACCGATCGCAGCCAAAAATGACTGTTCTTTAGCCCAATTATCTTTAGCTTGGTTAATCGCTCAGCCCCAAACAAATGCAATTGTCGGGGCGAGAAATACAAAGCAAGTATTAGCAAATGCTAAAGCAGCAGAAGTAAAATTATCTTCCGAAGATTTAGCCGAAATTGATGCGATCGGGCGAACTGTTACGGATTATTTAGATGATAATCCCGTAATGTGGAATTTTTAATTAATCGATTTAAGTGCCATTTTTACGCCACCATCGGGAGTAAAAGTAAGACCTCGTCGCACTGATTTTAAGGGACGTTTATCGAGCAATTCTAATTCTACTTTGGATAAAACAGTTGCTAAAACTAATTTCATCTCAAATAAAGCAAAAGCATAACCCAAACAGCGACGATTTCCCCCACCAAAAGGAATAAATTCGTAAGGAGAGAATTGTTTTTCGATAAATCTTTCTGGTTTAAATCGATCTGCTTCGGCATAAATATCTTCGCGACGATGGGTTAAATAAATAGAGAGAAACAGAGACGTTCCCGCTTCAAATTGCTACCCCATTACTTCCATTGGTTTTTTTAATTGACGACCTGTAAATAGGACAACTGGATGAATGCGTAAAGTTTCAGAAACCACTGCACTTAAATAAGGTAATTTAGCAACAGTGACCGGATCGGTATTAGGAGCTAAACTGTTTAATTCTGCGATTAATTTTTGTTTGACTTCAGGATAATAATGTATCCAATAAAAGGCCCAAGCTAAACTATTAGCAGTCGTTTCGTGGCCTGCAAATAACATTGTAATTAACTCGTCGCGCAATTCTGCATTAGTCATCGAATTACCTGCTTCATCTGGGTGCAATCAAAAGCTGTTGCCGCTATACCGATACGCCGGCGTATCGGTATAGCCCTCTTTTGTCATACTAGACGGTTTAGTTTGGAGGGAGGGGGAGTGACAACTTTTAAGTTGTCACCTTAGAAGAAAAAAAGCGCACCGCCCGCGCCGAGGTTGCCTCGGCGTAAGGACGGAGCAAGAAGGCAATGTATTAAAAGACATTAATTAATGACATTGCCATGAAGGAAAAATATCAAGATTGTATTGAAAAAATTAGTCAAATTATTTTTGCAGAAATCACTACAAAAGAAGAAAATTTGACTGAGAAAATCTTTGAAATAGATACAGATTTATTATCATTATTAAGAGCTATTGGTTCAAGAGTAATGTCAATGTTGCTAACAATGTTAATTACTCAGGTCACAACTAAAACTAAAAAAGCTGGGTGGAAAATCCAGCGCAATCCTCAAATTAAATATACAACAATTTTCGGTGAATTTAAAATAAAATCGCCATATCTATGGAACAAAAAACTTTAAATTGGAATTCGTCCTGTAGCTAAGTTTTTAGGAATTACTGCAGGGGTTCATTCAGTAGGTTTAACAAGAGCTTTAGCAGACTTTGGTGCAGAAGAATCTTTTGGTCAAGCTAGTCTCCGTTTTGAAGAACATTATGGTTTTAAAGTTGAATCTGGCAAAGTAAGAAGAGAAGTTATAAAAGTTGCTAAATTCTCAGAAATATTTGTCAA
>JASJCW010000288.1 GCA_030065265.1 Prochloraceae cyanobacterium | reverse complement strand
CCTTAAAGCTGAAGAAAGGCGACAGCGATGGTTAGAGGAACGAGATCGCATCAAAAGACAAAAACAGAAGCAAAAAGAGTTTGCCCTCTCGGTAGAGGAACGCGATCGCATAATCAGAGAAATTATTGAGCAACTAGATCTTTCACCCGACGATAGAGAGAATATAAAGCGAAATCGGCACTTATCCGACTATCAGATCGAAGCTAGAGGCTATCGCAGCCTTAAGCCCTGGCAAAAGCTCTCTAGAGCGGTAGACGATCGCCTAGCGGGAGTCAAATTAGGCGGTCGAAGTCTTCTAAACTTTGCCAAGGGAATTTTCTGCCCAATCCAAAATGCGATAGGACTTTATGTCGGGTTTCAATGGAGGCCCGACAATCCCATCCCAGGAAAAGGTAAATATCTTTGGCCGGCCGGAGAAAGCAAACGAGATCCGCAACCTAAGTCTAATCTGGCTAACGGCGAATTACCCCTAAGCGTTAATTACCCCGAACGTTACTCTCAATTGTATTTAGAGGAAGGTGCGATTGGTTTTTGCGATAGCGTAGCGTTTAAGGGGCATACGGCAGCTAATTTTCTCGGCATCCCTATAATAGGAGCATCCGGGGGACATTTCGCGAGCAGTTCGGAAACTCTACGTATTGAGTTGCAAAATCTTAAAACCAAAGAAATAATTGTTTACCCAGACGCGGGCGATATCAAAAATCCCTTAATGATGACCGCGATCAATAAGGCGATCGCCAAGGTCAAAAGTTGGGGATATCCGGTTAAAATCGCTTGGTGGGGACAAGTCGAGAAGTCCGTCGGCGACATTGATGAGATAAGTAGGGATAAGATAGCCAAAATTACTTATCTAACGCCTAATGAATTTAACGAACTCGTAAAACCGGATATTGTTCGAGTAATTGGGGAGAAAATTACTTTAACCAAACGAGGCAAATCTCATATGGGGATTTGTCCGTTTCACTCAGCCAAAAATGGTGATTTAACAGAAACTTTGATCGTAGAATCCGAGCGCGATCGTTATTGGTGTACCGAATGTGGTGCATCTGGGAACAAAGATCGCTTCAAATCTGATTGGGACAAACTATCTGAGAGCGAAAAACAGCGACAATGGCAGCAACAGAAACAACAAAGCAAGCAACAAAAGCAGGAACAGAAAAAGCAGTTCTTATCGGTTGCTAAACGCGATCGCGCAATTCGCCACGTACTAGCCCAATTAACCCTCACAGAGCAACATCGGTGGCATCTCAAACAAAATTTAGGTTTGACAGACGAGCAAATTGAGAAAAAAGGCTATAAAAGTGTCGCGCAATGGCAAAAATTAAACCAACCAGTAGACGATCTCCTAGCAGGGGTAAAATTAGGCGGACAGTTTTTATTGACTCCAGAATCGGGCATACTTTGCCCTGTACCGGATTATCAAGGAAGATTCGTTACTTGGCAATTTCAATTCGATCTAAAGCAAGAGACAAAAGCCGACGATAATCCATCTACTGAATCTCAACATCTTTGGGCAGCCGGAGAACGCAGCCGCACTAATCGCCCCTCTTCCCATTTACCTTGGGGCGAATTACCATTTGCAGTAAATATTCCCAATGACCCAAAAAATAACAATATAGTGGGCTTATGCGCCGGAGTAGACCACAGACCTCAAATTGCTAGCGACAAGCTTAATATCCCCTTTATTGGCGCAGAGAAGAGTCTTTTTGCTAGCAGTCCGATTACCTTAAAACTCTACTTGAAAAAATTAGGTCGCTTTCAAGTAGTTTTCTATCCAGAACCCGGCTCAGTTTACGACGATAAGACACTAATCGCTTACAATAAGACGATTTCGTTACTGGAAAAATGGGGTTATGCGGTCACGTTCGCCTGGTGGGGTCAAACTAAGAAAAGTGCGTCTGAGATCGGGCAATTAAGCGATCACCAGATCGAAGAAATTAAATATTTAACGCCAGCAGAATTTAGGAGTATCGCAGCCAAGGAACAATACAAACAAAAATGTTGGCAGACCTGGTACGACAAAAAACGCTTTACTGCCGATGTCGAATTAAATTCGCGATATTTTAAGTACGATTTACCCGAATCTGGGACAATGACCTTCATTAAAAGTCCCCTCGGTACGGGTAAAACCACTCAATTGATTGAGTGGCTCAGAATCCTCGATCGCTTTGGAATTGGCGCAATCAGTCTCGGTTATCGTAACACCTTGCTGATTCAATTTTGCTCCAAAGCTAACGAAAAAGATCCAGAAAATGACATTAAACCCCTCGGAGTTTACCATATCAATGAAGATCGCGATGCTTCAAAATTTCTTAACGATCCGGCGAGTAAAATCGCATCTTGCATTAACAGCATCTTGAAGTACGAAGCCGAGGACTTTGAAGGGAAGATTTTAATTATCGATGAGGTAGTTAGCGTCCTCAAACATTTACTTTACTCTGGGACAATCAAGCATTTTAGTCGAGTTCTCGATCGCTTTTCTGAAGCGATTAGGAGAGCAGATCGGGTGATTTGCTTGGATGGTTTTCTGGCAGATTGGGTGGTAGATTATTTCGCTACGATTTGCCCCGAGAAGAAGATCGCCAAAGTGCATAATAACTATGCAGGTTCTAAACCAAAAGTCTATTACCTCGAAGGTGCTTTAAATTTAGAAACCCAGAAAATCAAAAAGAACGATCGCACTCCTTGGTTAGAACATTTATTAGAGCAAAGCCAGATTCCGGCAATTTGCTCCGACTCGCAAATATTCATCGAAGGGATTGACGAGTTACTTTTAGCTAAAGGAGTTAAAACTTTACGGGCCGACAGTAAAACCGCTCCAACCAAATGGGTTAAAGAATTTCTCAAAGATCCAGAAAAGTATATTCGGCAGAACCAAATCGAAGCGATACTTTATACACCGACGGCAGAAAGTGGATTAGATATTAAAATAACCAATTATTTTACCGAGCATTTTGCTTTCTTCTTTGGCGTGCTGGATGTCGATTCAATTATTCAGATGATCGGCAGACTCAGAGATGTCAACGTACCTCGCTATCTCTGGGTTAAACAATTTATCTTCCCTGAAGATGGTAAGAGTAGCGAGCGAGAAATTGATATTGCCAAACTCCAAGCGATTCGCTACCAAAATATGATCGCCGAAGCAGCCCTAGTACATCAAAGTGACGACGACCTCGAGCTGAAATTAAAACGACTCGAAGCTATTTATCAAAAAAATATCGATCCTCATGCAATCGCCGCCGATGTTATCAAGACAATTTGGAATTTTGAAAAACCCAATCTGCGCCAATGTGTCAAAGAGATTTTGAAAGGAAATCATTATTTGCTAGAGTCGATCGTTGCGGCAGCTTCATTTAAAACAGTCGGCGATTTAGAAAAAGATGCCAAAGGTGCAGTCAAGGAAAGAAACGCTCGTGACTTCTTTAATGCTAGCGATCGTCGCATTAACGATAATGATTTGAGCGTCGCATTTGACGCGAGCTGGGAGACCAGGTGCGAAGTGATTAAAGCTTGGCTCGTTAAAAGTTTGCCCGGCATCAACCAAACTCAAATTTGGAGTCCCGAATTTATTAAATTTATTAAATACGATCGCCCCCAACTGATTAAACAATTAACTAGTTTTTACCTACTCAAAAACCCAGAAATAGCCCAAAAAATTGCCGCAGATGCCTATCATCGCATTTTCGAGCGGGATAAAAATGGTGAAAAAATTCCCCCCTGGAAGCTGCGGCAGCAATACCTAAGAATACACACTCTCATTGAAATTGGCTTATTACAATTAATCAATAACCCAGACGAAATTTATACCGCAGACCATCATGCGATCGCTGCGATCGTCAAAAAGTGTCAACAGCCAGAAATAGCCGCTATTTTAGGTAAACCTGGTAAATGTCCGATCAAGTACGTTGGTCGCTTAATTCGCAGTTTAGGCTTGAACTGGAGCGAAGTTCATAAACAAGTCAATGGCAACAAATTTCGTGGTTATAAATTAAAACTCGAAGATTTAGACCAACCAGAATATCTTGCCATCCTTAATGCGATCGAGCGCAAACATCAAAAATACGATCCGCAAACTTGGCAAAAACCAGTTTGGAACTTTGATGAAGTCAGAAGTCAGAAGTCAGAAGTCAGAAATATGAATGCACAATTAGCTTCCCAAAACGAAACACAACAAGCTGAAGCACCGATTGAAAATAGCAAAATCAATGACAAATCCAAAGAACTTCTGACTTCTGACTTCACACTTCTGACTTCGTCAAGCACCACAGTTGACCCCCAAAATGTATATACTTCTACAGGCCAAAGTGTAGGGGATTGTCCAAATGAGCAAGATATCGAAACTCAACCATCTAAACCCCAAAATAGCCCACTGGTTGAAAACGAGGTTAAAACCGACCTAACCGAGACAGGACTTGAGGTAGAACCCTCCACAGTTGACCCCCAAAATATATATACTTCTATAGGCCAAAGTGTAGGGGATTGCCAAAATGAGCCAAATATCGAGACTGAACCTGAATTTAATCCCCACAATCGCGATCTGGTTCAGTTAATGAGTTGGCTGAGTGAATTAGAATTTGAGCCTCCCGTCTTTTCAAATTGCGAACAAGTAAACGATTTGATGGGACAAATTCAGTCGGTTGCCGATCCGATCCAAGATGAACTGTTAACGGTTTGCCCGGATTATTACTATCGTTGTTGTGATGCGATGGAGCGATTGTTTATCCTCTTGCCAGAAAAACCCTCTCCAGACCTAATTCCAGAGTTTATCGAGGTCGAAATACCTAGCGATGAAGATATTCAAGTAGGCGATCTCGAAGAGATCCGCCTTTGGCGGTGCGAGTTTTAGATCGCATCAGCAAAACATTTGGCACAATTTCTAAACTAATCTCGAATCTCGGCAAGGTTAGCATTCTCTTTGAAGGTCACGAGCGACCAATAGTAATCGACGATTTGCACCTATCCAAGATGAGATCGGTTTCTTTCCCTTCATCGGAGCTTTTAACCACTGCTAACGCGATTCAAGAACTTAAAGATAATCCTGGTGCGATTTCAAGGCTAAAAAATCTGCCGATAGATTTATTCTCTGCTGCTAGTTATTATCTTGATCGCCAACTTGGAGATAATTTTATCCCACAGCTAAAACATTTAATTAAGGCGATCGATTACGAATCCTATCTTAAATTCTTTTAAAAATAATTGGCTTGATTGCCAATCAAGTAGATCTTGCCAATTTTAGATGCTTACTGAGTGGGATTAGCGTCTAAAAGGGAGTCAGAGTAAGTAGTTGCCCCGTTTACCCAAGGCAACTTTAACCATTTGGTTAAAGTTCAAACTGTTATCTGAGGCTAAAACAATCAATCGAGGCGAACGCACGAGCGCAAGCTTTTGGCAGACCTTCTTACTTGTTAGCAACCCTTGTCGGACTTTGAATCTTATCAAAGATTCTTGTTACTGCTTTGCTATTCGACTTTGATTAATTCTTTTAGTCGATCTGGCTACAGTGACGATTAAAAAAAATCAGAATTTAAATTAGTTAGACCTAAATTATATTGAATAAAAATTTTTTTTTATTTTCTTATCGAGGTTGAGCTTTGAGTTGAATTTAGCTCTAAATATGCTCAGATTAAGTTTTAAAATACCGAGATATTTTTAAAAAAAATTAAACTCTTTGAGCTAGAAAAAATTTAAAAATTCTCAGTTTAATTTATCTTTTGTTCAATCACTTATCGTGCTATTATTCAATTAGTTTGTTCGGCGTAAAATCGATTCAATTCTTCAGGCGATCGATTGAAAAAAATCAGTAATTACTAATTAAATAGCTGAGTTTTGTGAAGTCAAGAACAACTAAAAAAGCACGAACTAAATAGATTTAGCTCGCGCCTAAAAGATTGATTAATTCTAAGATTATAAGGATAACACAATGGAGCTGTCAAAAGATCTCGCATTATCAATAATTAATTCTGCTGAAGAATTTTCAATACCTTTTCAGTCAGCATATGTTTGGATTGGGTATGCGAAAAAGCAAAATGCGAAGAATAAATTGGTAAAAAATTTCCAAAAAGGAATCGACTACGAGGTTTTTACCGATCCGCGTGTAAACTCCAAGCAGAAGGGATTACAAGGTGGTCGCCCTGCCGAAGAAATTAGTCAAAAATTTTGAGTACCTCAAGGATTACAACATTTTTCATGATAATGTGCTAAATCCCACATAGCAAGGGTTATAGCCTAGTCACTGATTTAATAACTTTGTTTTTAAGTAAAAACTTTAATTAATAGAAAAAAATCTCGTCATGTTAGAGTTAAAAGTTCAAGAAATCTCAGGAAAATTAGTAGTAGATTCTCGTTTGGTAGCCGAAGGATTAGGCATTAAACATAAAAACTTTTTGTCTACTATTTATAAGTATCAAACCGAGATAGAGCAAGAGTTTGGACAGGTCGCGTTTGAAACGGAGACTGTCACAAATGCTGTC
>JASJCW010000021.1 GCA_030065265.1 Prochloraceae cyanobacterium | reverse complement strand
GGAGAAAGCGGCCCAACTAAAAGCTGGTGTGGGGGCATAACTTTCGGATAACATTACCCTAAATCCGGCTTCTCGAATCGCTTCTGCGGCGATCTTGGCAAATTCTTCGGCCATAAACCGGCGATCGTAACCGACAATGATTAGGCGATTATTTTTAACTGAATTTCCGTAATTTTCGGCTAGGACGAGGGCTGCGATGGGAGCTACTTTTGCTACGCGATCGAAAGTAAAATCGGCGGCAATTACACCTCGCCAGCCATCTGTACCAAATTTAATCGGATTAGGGGTAAATGGCATCAAACCAATTCACAATAATTAATCTTATTTTAGTCGTGAAGCACTCCAATCTGCTTTGCGGCTCGTTTTGAATGGTTTCAAAATTCAGCTCGATTCAGAGACGTTTGCTCGATTCGTGCTGTGGCTGAGAAGTCGAAGATTCCGAAATTGTCTCAGAATGTTTAGCGACGTAATTCTCCTCCCGAGTGGCGTGTTCGATCGCTCTTTGGAGTTTGCTGTTTCATTTGCGGTTGCGTTTACTTTCAGCTACTTGATTCGTCGGTAGGATTTGAAGCCGCTTCAAATCAGGCGAATCCAGTTTGGCTTATCCTAACCCGTCTTACACAGCGTCACCAGCTAGATGTCTTGCTGCTACAGACCTAGACTTTATCTTGCTTGGGGGATTTCGAGGTCTTATTAGATCTTGTTAGCATCAATCGGATTGATGGCTATCTCTGAGTGAGATCCCTAGTTTTTCCCTGACAGAACTCAAAGGAATTAGAGCGCAATAAAGTTTAGCTCAAAAGCAACAGAATTATTCTACAAAAATATCTCCAATCGCGCTATCGAGACTCATCCTCTTTGAGGATAGGGAATCGCACGCAATTAGGTTAAATTGAGAAATAATTTCTTTATCGACTTATCGTACCATAATAGATAATATCTGCGATCTCTTTAAAATATCTTCACTGTAAATTTTCTTTTACTTCATCGGCATCGGTTTCAGGATTTAATTCTTTAAGATTAACTATTAAATTTTGTAACTTCATGCGCTCGATATAGGGCCAGCCTCCAGTTTCGTCTACTTGCTTGAGCAGATCGTAAAGCGCGTGACGAGTGTTGGGTAAAGAATGCTCGAAAAAGTCTTCGCGAATTGTTCGATGTAAAAATTCTAAATAACGAAGCAGAGATAATAAAGTGGCACAATCCCCTTCATATTTCCGGGCTAGATCGATCGTCTTTGCGCCGATCGCCTCTAATTGAGATTCTAACTGAGTGCCGTTAAGATCTAAATCGCATCTCATTGGTTTTATTTACCGGATTTACCATCATAATAATGCTTTTCGACAATAGCAGATCTATACTTTCTCAAATCATAAATAATATCAATTCTGTTTAGATTTACTCTGGTTCGGCGATAAAAGGCAATTAGGCAATTAGGCAATTAGGCAACAGGCAACAGGCAACAGGCAACAGGCTTCTCCCAATGTATTAAAAAATAATGAGGTCTTGGTAAATCGATCCTGCTTACTATTTTTTTACTACTGTTTCGGCAACAAATATAGCAGTACAAGTTTTGGTTAGGAGATTTAAGATAAGAGAGGCTTAAGCCTTAAATTTTATAAGTATAATCCCTCTGCCTTCTGCTATAGGTTGGGAAAATCTATTTGTAGTATTATTTTCGGGAATTGATAGAAAAATGCTCGCCTGTATTTTGTAGTAGACGAGCTTAACTCTTAATAACCTTGTCAAATTTTTAACAAAATTTAGCGAACGGTTTCGCGCATTGCTTCTGCATCGATCGGTTTAATCAAATACAGACGTAAGAAGTCCCCAGCAACTCCAGCAATTAAAGGTAATTTACGCAAGAATTTCACAAATTTGGGAGCGTTAGATTTATCGATCTGTTGCATTTTAATGTTGCGATCGGAGCAGCGATAAACTCGTTTGAAGAATTCGGGATGATCTACATTTAGCATTACTGGGAAAGCTCTGCCGCCACTTTCGTTAGTTTTGCGAATAATATGGATATCGTATTCTGTAGGATCGAATCCGAGACTGTGGTAAAAATCGCTTCTTTCCATTACTGCTAGAGAGTGAGTCACGAATACAGCTAGCAAGAAGAAACGGGCCCAAAGTCTACCAGACCAACTATCCCACATCTGACGCTGCGATCGCACTAAAGCGTTGAAAATGTCTCCGTGACGATTTTCGTCTTGACACCAACTTTCAAAGAAGTTGAAGAGGGGATAAAATTTATGTTCGGGATGTTTTTCTAAGTGACGGTACATAGTGATGTAACGCCAGTAACCAATTTTTTCCGATAGATATACTGTGTAGATCACCCACTCCGGTTTGAAGAAGGTATAAGTACGGTTTTTAGTTAAATAGCCTAAATCTAAGGATAACCCTAAATCTGACATTGCTTTGTTTAAGAATCCTGCATGACGAGCTTCATCTCTAGCAAGATGGTGGAACATCTCAGAAAGTAAAGGGTTGCGGCCTTTTAGTTTGCGAGATAGTTCTTTAAATAAAAGAAATCCAGAAAATTCGGAAGTGCAAGAGCGATCTAAAAAATCTATAAAAGCCTTGCGAGTCGTATCGTCGAGATGATCCCAAGTTTGGTTAAATTCTTCAGTGCGAACGAAATGATGGCGGTTTAAGTCTGCTCTCATTTGTTCGAGCATCGCTTCTAGTTCTTCTTGTTGCGTTGATAGATCTAGATTGGCGACTTTATCAAAGTCTGTGATGTAAAAGCGAGGAGTGAGAATTGTTTCTTCAGTTGGGGCCTTGACACCCGGGCTGATCTCTTTTATTTCTACTGGAGGTGCAGATGTTACCATAAGTCTTCCTCTTTACCGATTTAATCTTTAAGTTATAGGTATTTTCTGCTTTTTACTAGGGCTTCTTACTAAACCTTCACACCCTCTTAATCATGAATTTTGAAGTGGAAAGTTAAGTAAAAAAATAAAAATTTTTTTGTCTATCTTTGTCAATTTTTATTTTTATATCTATAGAGTGCTTAAATATGACAAAGACCGGAACTAGGTTCGCGCTACATTTTTTCTTATGCCCTAGTGGTGAAATTGCTATCGAACCAAATTCCATATCAACGAGGGATAACAGATGAATGTTAATTTAGCCAGTAAATTGCGTCAAAGCACTGGAAAAGCTCATACAATGGCAGAAAACTCTGCTTTTATGAAATGCTTTCAAAAAGGGGTTATTAAACAAGAAACTTTCCGCAAGTTTTCAGCTTGTTTGTATTTTATTTATAGTGCCTTAGAAGCAGAAGTAAAACGCCATAAAGATGATGATGTCATCGGTTTAATTCATTTTCCTGAAATCGAGCGCAAGCAAAATTTAGAAGAAGATTTAAAATTTTATTACGGTGAAAACTGGCGCGAAGAAATAAAAATTATTCCAGAATGTCAAGAGTTTGTCGATCGCATTCACGAAGTAGCAAATAACGATCTACCTTTATTAGTAGCCCATTCTTACGTTCGCTATATGGGAGATCTTTCTGGAGGCCAAGCTTTAAAAAATTTAGCTCGTTCTTTTATGGGTTTACCAGAAGATAAAGGGACTAGATTTTATGAATTCGACGCGCTCAATAGCATCGAAGCGATTAAAGAATTTAAAACTAAATATCGCAATGCATTAGATTCTTTACCCGTAGATGAAGTAACGGCACAAAGAATTGCCGATGAAGCGATTAGAGTGTTCACTTTAAATATGAATACAATGCACGGCTTAGAAGATGAAGTAAAAGCTTCTGTGGACGAACAGACTTTTGCACAAATTGTCAGTGTAGTTATGCCTGGTAGCACCGAAAGCCACCCTCACCAGCAAATGGTAAGTAGCAAATAAAAATTTAAAATGGGTTATTGTTTGTCGTTTTTTTGTTGTTATTAAATAATGTGAAAACGATCGACAATAGCCTAAGTTATTAAAACTATAAAACTAGGGGCAAAAAGATGCAAGTTGAGCAAAAAGTAGCATTTGATTCAGACTTAATAAAAAAATACGATAAAGCGATTCCCCGTTATACTAGCTATCCCCCAGCAACGGAATTTAGTACGGAATTTACTGAAGCAGATTATCGAGAAGCGATCGCCAGAAATAACCTCAGACAAGCACCTCTTTCGCTCTATTTTCACATCCCTTTTTGCGAAACTCTTTGTTATTATTGCGGCTGCAATACAATTATTACTAAGCTAAAGGAAAAAGTAGTTCCACCCTATTTAAAATATCTTTTTACAGAAATAGAAAGAGTTTCCCCTCTCATCGATCGCAACAGAACTGTCAATCAATTACATTGGGGTGGCGGTACTCCTAATTATTTAAATGCTCCTCAAGTCGAAAGTTTGTGGAACAAAATTCAAGAACATTATACCTTTGAAGATAATGCAGAAATATCTTTAGAAGTAAACCCCGAACATTTAGATAAAAATTACGTTTTATTTTTGCGTAGTTTGGGTTTCAATCGCATTAGTTTCGGCGTTCAAGATTTCAATCCTAAAGTTCAAGAAGCAATCAATCGCGTCCAACCAGAAAAGATGCTATTTGATGCGATGGATTGGATGCGATCGGCAGGTTTTGAAGGGGTAAATATCGATTTAATTTACGGTTTACCTTATCAAAATTTAGAGACTTTTAGAGAGACAATTCAAAAAGTAATTAAACTCAATCCCGATCGCATTGCTCTATTTAATTTTGCTTATTTACCAACTTTAAGACCGGCTCAGAAAAAATTCCCGATAGAATCTCTACCCCAACCAGCAGAGAAATTAGCTATCTTCCAAATGACAATCGAAGAATTGGCAAAAGGTGGATACTTATTCATCGGCATGGATCACTTTGCTAAACCGGACGACGAACTGGCGATCGCTCAAGAAAAAGGCGTTTTACATCGCAATTTCCAAGGATATACTACCAAACCTGAATCGGAATTATTTGCTTTTGGCGTAACATCTGTCAGTATGCTTCACGATATTTACGTGCAAAATCATAAAAATCTCAAAGAATATTATCAAGCAATTGATGAGAATAGATTGCCGATCGCTAGAGGAGTAAAATTAACCCCCCAAGATATTTTACGTCGCGACATAATTAAAGAATTAATGTGCAATTTCAAACTCAAAAAACAAGCAATTGCAGATAAATATAATCTCGACAATTTCGATCGCTATTTTGCTACCGAATTAGAACAGTTAAAAACCTTAGCAGATGATGGGTTACTAACTCTAAAAGCAGATGAAATCGAAATAAGTCCGATCGGCAGATTGTTAGTTAGAAATATTGCTTATACTTTTGACACCCACACACCTTTAAGAAAAGACCAAAGATTCTCGCGATCGATTTAATTAGAAGGCAAGAGGCAAGAAGGCAAGAGCGGTGAGACCCCGCGCGAGGCTCACGCGCAAGGGAACGCTCACCAAGACAGGCAAGAGGGATAAGTTCAAGATTGGTCGATCGATTGAAAATTAGTCGAAACAAATCAAATATTTGAACCCCTGACCTCCTACCCACTCCCTGACCTTCTTTATGGTGACAACCTTTCGATCAGCCAATCACCGCCCTCTAACGAGCGATATCGGAGGCGATCGTGTAAGCGAGAGGGCCGGCCTTGCCAAAATTCAATCTTTGCCGGAATTATCCGAAACCCACCCCAATGAGTGGGACGGGGAATATTTTTATTGGCATATTGTTGTTGTAATTGGCTGAATTTTTGCTCTAATACCTGGCGATCTGCAATTACCTCGCTTTGAGAAGACACCCAAGCACCGAGTTGAGAATCTCGAGGACGGCTGTTAAAATACTCATCCGAGTCGCGATCGCTAATTCTTTCCACTGTACCCTCAATCCGCACTTGACGCTCTAATTCTGCCCACCAAAACACGAGCGCGGCTCGAGGATTGCGTTCTAAATCTTGCCCCTTATTGCTTTTATAATTGGTATAAAAAACAAATCCATTTGTGTCAAAATGTTTCAATAAGACGATCCGAGCCGTAGGGAATCCATCGGGGCTAAGGGTAGCTAAAGTCATCGCATTAGGCTCTTTTAAATCGGCATCGAGAGCTTGTTGAAACCATGTAGCAAACTGGGCGATCGCATCTCGAGATGCATCAGTCTCCCTCAAACCAGCTAAAGTATAATTTTGTCGTAAATCTGAAATAGATAAGTTCATTAATAAACTATTTTGACCGCAATTGTATGATATTTAATTGAACCAAAAAAGGAGCTTTTAAATGGGCAGTATTAATTTTTTGATTATTTTTGTTTTTTGCGTGGCAATGGTTTTTTTTGGTATTGAAAATACTGAATCAGCAACCATTCAAATTATCCCCGATCGCTTTGAATTTCAAGCACCCATATCTATAGAGTTGATTGGAGCTATGGGAGTCGGAGCGGTTTTAGCTTGGCTGTTCAGTGTTTGGACTGGGATCCAAAACAAGGTTGCAGACATGAATAAAGAAAGAAAAGTCAAAGCCAAAGAAAAAGAAATTAAATCTTTAGAACAAGACTTAGCTCGTTTGAAAGAAGAATCAGAAAAACAAAAACAATTACTCCCGAGTACGGAAGAATAAGCTACAAATCATTTTTATAAGTAATAATTCCTATTTTGTTGACCCCTAAATTGAGTAAATTGAAAAACTATATATTGAAGGGATCGGATCCTACTCTTGTTGTGAGTCGATCTGTAACCCTCAAGCGACAAACGAGCGATTTTTACTTAGATTTAGGGGTTTTTGCGATTAAAGTTTAGATTCACCGTTTAAGGTTGTTTTATGCACGAATCACCCGCTCGGGATGCGATCGCGTTTTTAATCGATCGCGCTCAAAAAGGGGATATTGACCCTTGGGATGTCAAAGTAATAGAGATAATCGATCGTTTTTTAGGAGAACTCGGTTTAATTGGCAATGACGCTGCTGAAAATCGATTAGCCGATCTACCCAAGTCGGGACAAGCTTTTTTATGGGCTTCAATGTTAGTCTTACTTAAAGCCGATACCCTCGAAAAAAGCGAAACAGAAATTGCAACAGATCCAGAATTAGAAGAATCTCAAGGTTCGGAAAGCCACGAGCGGCGATCCTTACCGGAACATTTAGAACGACATTTGCGACGAAGATCTTCAGCTCCACCGCTACGAAAACGAAGAGTTACCCTATCGGAGTTGATCGAACAGATCGAAAAGATTGCTAAAGAATTAGAAGAAAAAACAACTCCAACTCGCTCGAGACGCGATCGCTCTCTATCTCGTTCTGAAGCAGCGCGGGCGATCGCGGGGCTAGCTCATAATGAAAATCTTACCGAATTAGCAACGCAATTAGAACAATTTCTGGCTTCACAATTACCAGAGTTAGCTGCGAGCGAAAATTGTATTGACTTAGAACAACTCTTAGAATGGTGGACGCGATCTCGTCAAGCAAATCTCCTCGAAAAATCGCACAATTCTTTATCCGATTTAAACTCAAAACCAGGAATAACCGAGACCAAAGATCGAGTCGGCGTTTTTTGGGCTTTATTGTTGCTTTCAGCTCAATCTAAAGTCGAATTACTGCAAACCGAATTTTATCAAGACTTGAAAATTAAACCGATTCGCGGGGACACACTTTAAGAATTATGGATAAATTAAGCCAAACTGATATTAAATAGCAAATGTAACCTCAAAGGAAAAAATTTATGAAAGCGATGATTTTAGCTGCCGGAAAAGGAACTAGGGTGCGCCCTTTTACCTACACAATTCCTAAACCATTGATGCCAATTTTACAAAAGCCAGTGATGGAGTTTTTATTAGAATTACTTCGCAAACACGGTTTTAACGAAATCATGGTCAATGTCAGTCATTTAGCCCATGAAATTGAAGGTTATTTTCGCGACGGCCAGCGTTTTGGAGTCCAGATCGGCTATTCTTTTGAAGGAAAAATTGTCAAAGGAGAATTAATTGGAGAGGCGATCGGCTCTGCCGGAGGAATCAGACGCATTCAAGATTTTAATCCTTTTTTTGACGATACTTTTGTGGTTTTGTGTGGCGATGCTTTAATCGATCTCGATTTAACTGCGGCCCTAAAATGGCATAAAGAAAAAGGGGCGATCGCAACCGTTATTACTAAATCAGTACCTAAAGAAAATGTTTCTAGTTACGGTGTAGTTGTTACTGACGAAAACGGCCGCATCGAATCTTTCCAAGAAAAACCATCGGTTGAAGAAGCTTTAAGTACGGAAATCAATACCGGTATTTATATTTTTGAACCGGAAGTAATCGATTATATTCCCCCCAATCAAAAGTTTGATATTGGTAGTGAATTATTTCCTAAATTAGTCGAAATAGGCGCGCCTTTTTATGCGGTTTCGATGGATTTTGAATGGGTCGATCTCGGTAAAGTTCCCGACTATTGGCACGCTATTCGCGGCGTTTTACTCGGCGAAATTAAAAATGTCCAAATACCTGGAGTTGAAGTAGCCCCCGGTATTTATACGGGGATTAATGTTGCAGTTAATTGGGATAAAGTAAATATTACCGGCCCGGTTTATATTGGGGCGATGACTCATATTGAAGATGGTGCGACAATTGTCGGCCCTACTGCGATCGGGCCTAATTGCTGGCTTTGTAGCGGCTCTACGGTCGAAAATAGCGTAATTTTTGAATACTCTCGTTTGGGTAGCGGTGCTTGTTTGATCGATAAGTTGGTTTACGGTCGTTATTGTGTCGATAAGAATGGGGCTTCTATTGACCTTCAAGCTGCTGCTTTAGATTGGTTGATTACCGATCGCCGCGATGCAGCACCAGATTCGGAACAAGCAGAACAAGTGATTAAATTAGTTCAAGATTACACGACTAAATTGTGACAACTAAAATATATCTCAATAAAAAAGAAATTATGTTGTCTGGCTCGATTGCTAATTAGAATTATTTAACTAAGACAACATAATTTTAAACTTAATTAACGATCTCAATCGATTACTTGCAATCGTCCCCTTTGTAATAGCTCGCAAATTTTTTTAATTTTAGTTTCTTGATCTGAATTTAAAAGATTGCCGCAAAATGTCGCAGCTAAAAATAAATGGCGATCTAAATTTGTTATGGTTCGCGAATTTAATACTCTCTCAATTACATCTGTTAAAGTTGCTTGAGATAAGGGGCACGCAAATTGATTCATATTTGTAAGTCTCCTTTTGGGATGGCTTCAAAAAATTTTTGATGACAAAAAAAAGCACTTAAAAATCTCCTCCACAACTTCAATAATTTGCAGACAATTATTTCCAGTTATGGAGAAAAAAAGATCTTTTCTATCTCTGTTGAAAATTTATGTAACAATAGCTTTTAAAGGTTTTTGTTTTATTTCAGCAATTGAATCATAAAAAACATCGATTGAGACAGAAATTGATTTGTTTTTGACCTAAGCGGATTATACAGAGCGACCCACCGAAAAATGAGAGAAATTAACAAAAATTATCTAATTTGCAAGCAGTAAATTTACTTAATTGTGGAAATTAATTTAGAAGTCAAGGAGGGCAAACAAAGGCTAGATCTTTGGCTTTCCAAAGAATTAGCGGAATTATCTCGATCGCGTCTGGCAAAATTAATCGAATCTGGACATGTGAAGTTAAATGACCGGGTATGTAAAAGTAAAAAAGTCTTGGTAAATCCGGGCGATCGCCTCAGCATAACCGTTCCCGCTCCCGAACCCCAAGATCTCAAACCCGAAGCAATTCCTTTAGATATTCTTTATGAAGACGAACATTTAATAATTGTTAATAAATCTGCTAATCTAGTCGTTCACCCAGCACCGGGCCATCCAACGGGTACTTTAGTCCACGCTTTACTATTTCACTGTCAAAATTTAGCAGGAATTGGGGGTGTGGAGCGTCCCGGGATCGTTCATCGTCTCGATAAAGATACTACAGGAGCGATAGTCGTAGCAAAAAACGATCTAGCTCATCAAAATTTGCAAGCACAACTCAAAGCCAAAACAGCCAGAAGAGAATATTTAGGTATCGTTCACGGCTCTTTAAAAGAAGAAAGCGGCTCGATCGACCTGCCGATCGGTCGCGATCGCATCGATCGCAAAAAAATGGCGGTCATTCCCCTAGAAAAGGGAGGCCGACAGGCTCTAACATACTGGCAAACAGTTGAAAGATTGGGTAATTACACTTTAGTAGAATTTCGACTCGATACCGGCCGCACCCATCAAATTCGCGTTCACAGTTCCCATATCGGTCATCCGATCGTCGGAGATCCAATTTATAGTTCTGCTGGTTCTGTTGGCGTAAATTTATGCGGTCAAGCACTTCATGCGAGAAAATTAACCCTCAAACATCCAGTCTCGGGAGAAGAGATCGAAGCGATCGCACCCCTTCCCGATGAATTTAACAAGCTTTTAACGGTTTTGCGAAATAGATGTAATAAATAATTAGATCGCAGCAAAAATTAGCTATTTTTTATCTCAATTTAACGACAAACATCATTAACTACTCGAGTCAAAATACCTTGTCCTCCAAACTGAAAATTATCTTCAGCAAAAACATTTCTAGCTTGTCCCCAAGAACCATTAGTAATGTTTCTTACCGTGCGATTGGGACAATAAATCCGGTACTGATATTGAGTGTAATTAATACTAAAGCTGCAAATTATTAATCCTGGAGGCGATCCTGGTGGAGCGTAGCAACTGTTGACATATATTTGCGGACTGTATCCAGGACTGCTTCTAGCAACATTAGGAAATATACAGGTTAAAGCAGTTGTAACCGCAATTCCAATAATTTTTTTGGTAAGATTCATATATAGCGAATTTTAGCTTTTCGATCGTTAGTATATTCAAATAAATATTGAACTATAATCCACAAAAACACTTAAATTCGAGCTACTTGCTTGCAAAAATACCGATCTAATCGATTCATTTTAATACTAAAAAAGTTTTATAAAATAATTTTCTAATATCTAAGAAATTAGATTTTTCTACTCTCTTTTCTCTACAAAATAGCAAAATATATAGCAATTCTATTTAATAATACGAACAAAGTTGAAAAAGCTGATTATCTCTAACCCCTGACCTCCTACCCAGACCTCCTACCCAGACCCCTGACCTCCTACCTAGACCGACTGACCTCCTACCCAGACCTCTGACCTTTTTACCTAGATTAAGTCTCTTCCTAATTTTGAAAAATGGTATAGTTTGGCGATTTATAATTAATACAACAACGGGGGTAATTGCAAATTAACAAAACAATTAATAGCCATCATTCTGCCAGTTTGCGATTACCCCGCGTCCCCAATTAGGGTAGCAATCTAATAATTAAATCGATCTTCTTTTCCTTGCTTATTTTGCTCCTGCGGGAATTTTGCGGTAAGGTACGGAATCTAAGCTGATGTTTTGAGCCGAAATTCTGGGTATGGGGTTAGTTCGAGGACGAATACCGCGAGCCATTCCTAAGAAATTAGCAGGATCTCCTGCTTTACCTTGCTTCTCTTGAGGAGTGAAACGGCGCACTTCGCTCTGCCAAACAAATTGAGGAAAGCCAAGTATTTTGCGGTAGTATGCATCATAGCGGGGAGATTTGATATTAAAAGGCATTTCTCCTTGGTCTCGGCCCGGTAAAACTCGACGGCGTTGATAGGGTACGATGTCATCTCCGAAACTTTCTAGATACTCATCGCTATTTAGTAACTGGTCTACAAATCCTTCAATGCCTTTAGTAGCAACTACGATCGACCAAGCAATTTTTTCTTTTTCGCTGTAAACATCGCGACCTAAGACGCGCTGTACTGTCTGTTCGACAAAGCGATAATTGTTGTTAAGCTCGTAGAAGCTACGTTTGTAACGATCGCTGAGCAATAAGCCGCGAATGAATTGTCTGACAGTAATTTGACCGTTACGTAATTGGGATTCTAAAAAAGTTTCGCGATCTGCTTTAAAAGCATGGAAGTAAATCTGACGATATGCTGCACCAATTAAATTATCGAGATCTCCAGATGAATAGAGATTTTCTGCCGAGAAAATTACTGGCTGTTCGTCACCTGGAATTTCGTATCCTGCTACGCGCTGATTTTGACTATTTGGAGCGTAGTTTAATAGAGGAATACCCAATCTTTTTGCCTCCGTTTTTTTTAAACTTTTAAAAACTTTCATCCCAATAATAAGGGAGTTAGAGCCTTTTGGCTGAGAAATATTAAAAATTATTACATTTGTTAATCGAGGGGGCGATCGCCTTGTTGAATCTGAGCAAATCTTGTTACCAACCTGCGATCGAATGGAAATGTTGTTCTGGGGTTGACGATGGCAAATTTTGCTCCTTAGCTTCAGAGCGAATCTCGGCACAGAAGGTCGCAGTATTGAATCCACCAAAACGCTTGACGGTACTGGTACGCAAGCGTAAATTGGGGTTAACAAACCAAAAACGTTCGTAAATGCTCATAGTTTCATATTCTGTTACTAAAACTAGCGCGTCTTCGGAATCCATTTCATAATGCCCGATTACGGGTACTATTTCTGCATAACCTCTTTCTCTAAGTAATTTTCCCGCGCGAGGATTGTTATTTTCTGGAACTAGGGCAAATACTGTCGTACCGGCATGATTTTCATCTTCTTTATCCCATGCCATCGATGCTTCCCAACTGACAAATGCTCCCCCTACACTCAAACTAGGCTCTATATCGTGAAGTTGACAAATTTCAACGATCTTGGGGTCTTCTGGAACTAAATTTGTCACTACGATATCAGACTCTCCTGTTTCTGCACGCCGAAAAGGAAGATGATGAGTCGTTCTTTTTGATTTCCAGTTTCCAGCACTGTTTTGGAAAAATTCTTTTGCTGTTATTGCCATTTCTGTTTAAGATATTTTTTTCGCTTTTCTAATTTAGCACTGCAATTAAGCCTCGATCTTATTGAAGATTGAGAACCCGGAAAACTTTTGGCAATTACTGCTGAGTTACCTATCTCTACTTTGGCGCAAGATTTTTTCTAGTTTCGATTGGCTCGGTTACCCATAAAGGGCAAAGGGAAAGAGAAAAATGTCGATTAATCTGTCTGTAATATTATTTACCCAAACTTGTATGACAATTTAGCCCTTAATCCTAACATAATCTATTGGGTCAATAAATCATCCATTTTTTAGAGCAATTATTAAGTTTTGTTACTTTGATTAATTATAGCTTGACAGTGTGGACTTTTTTCCTTTTGTTATGTTAACTTTAGTGAAAATCTACGGATTTATTTCCCCGTTCGTTTTCTGAGTGATACTATGGAAAAACCGACTAATTTAAGTTTGGAACAACAGTTCAAATTACAAGTTTTACAAGAACAAGTTAAAACACTGACCAAAGAACAGGCACAAGAATTCTTGCTCGAATTATTCCGCCAAATGATGGTCAAAGACAATTTAGTCAAACAATTGCTTAAAAACGCCTAATAGTAACTTTCACACACAAGTTAAGGCTATGGGGCATGGTATTAAACTGCCAAATTCAAAAGATCGCCATGGCCTTGATATTTTTAGTTAGTATCGCTGCGATCGATAGTTAACTTCTGTGGCTTACAATACTTAATTTGCACGGAAATTCCTTCAGCACCTTCATCGAGGAGTTCCTTAATATAACGAGATTGAGATAGTAAAGCATTTTCAAGAGTTTGGAAAGGCCCGAAATAGTAAGTGCAATGGGGTGCTTCAGTTAAAACTTCCAACCACCAAGCTAGAATTAGCTCTTCTCGATCTTCTTGTGGCGATTGTATTTGTGTCTTAGTAGGTTCAAAATTTGCTGGTTCAATTTCTGGTTCGACAGAAGCAATATCAATTTCAACTTCGGGAACTGAAGCAAACTCTAAGTTGTCTTTGCGATTAGAAATCCCATTAGTATTATTGAGAGGCTTAATACTAACGATTTTTCCTCCCAAAAGATTTATGCGTCGCATTTCTTGGCTCATGCGCTCTTGAGGGACTCGAATAAAAACATTGCCATTGCGACGAATTAGATATCGAATTCGATCGCTTTGAGGATAGGATGGTAGGTTAGTAATTTGATATAAAAACACTGGCCGGAGATAGACGGGAATAGAAGCCCTAACTAATTAAAATTTAAACAGTTTTAATTTAACAATCATCACAAACTTATTAAGTAAAGAAAAATAAAGCATTACAGATTGTTACTTTGTTCCTAATAAATGAGACTGCAACGGGTGCGATCGCCTATTTTCAAAATTGGTTGGTCAATTAACATTGACAATCTAAATAATCAAAATTTGAAAGAAAATTAAGGAGAGCGTAATGCTTGATGCCTTTTCTAGAGCTGTAATTAACGCAGATAGCAAAACTGCTTGTATTGGTGGTGAAGAATTAAGTTCTTTAAGAACTTTTATCTCTGAAGGAAACAAACGTCTCGATGCAGTAAACGCAGTAGCTTCTAACGCAAGCTGCATTGTTTCCGACTCCGTAGCTGGAATGATTTGCGAAAACCAAGGTTTAATCCAAGCTGGTGGTAACTGTTATCCTAACCGTCGCATGGCTGCTTGCTTGCGCGATGGCGAAATTATTTTACGCTATGTTACTTACGCTCTTTTAGCTGGTGATGCATCCGTTCTTGAAGATCGTTGCTTAAATGGTTTAAAAGAAACTTATATTGCTTTAGGCGTACCTTTAGGTTCTGCTGCTCGCGCTGTTAGCATCATGAAGGCTTGCTCCGTAGCTCACATCAATCAAACTAACGAGATGTACTCTGGTACTCCTAAATACCGCAAAATGGAAACTCAGCAAGGTGACTGCTCCTCTTTAGCTTCTGAGTGCGCTAGCTACTTCGATCGCGTTATTGCTGCTCTAAGCTAGTATTTTCATTTTTTTATCATTAAGCCAAGCTTTATTAATTAATTAATTGACGGGCCAGTCTGTTTTTTGGCTCGAGTCAAAATCAATTCAGGAGAAATCTCAATTATGAAATCAGTTGTTACAACAGTTGTATCTGCTGCTGATGCGGCAGGTCGTTTCCCTAGCACTTCCGATTTAGAATCCGTTCAAGGTAGTTTACAGCGCGCTGCTGCTCGTTTAGAAGCTGCTGAAAAATTAGCTGCTGGTATCGATGCAGTTGCTAAAGAAGGTTACGATGCTTGCATCAAAAAATACCCTTACCTCAACGATGCTGGTGAAGCTAACTCTACTGACGTTTTCAAAGAAAAATGTCTTCGCGACATCAAGCACTATCTTCGTTTAATTAACTACTGCTTGATCGTTGGCGGAACCGGCCCTCTAGATGAATGGGGTATTGCAGGTCAGCGCGAAGTTTACCGTGCTTTAAGCCTCCCTACTGCTCCTTACGTAGAAGCTATGCGTTTCACAAGAGATCGCGCTTGCGCTCCTCGCGATATGTCCGCTCAAGCTCTAGTTGAGTTCCGCGCTCTTTTAGACTACGTAATCAATTCTCTATCTTAGGCTTTAATTGACAATTCAGTCATTAATTTGGTTTGAAAGGGACTTTTTGGTCTGTTACTTGGCTCGATCGGGTTAAGCTGCAGACTAAGAGTCCCTCTGCTTTTATGAGAGAGGCGGTTAAATCGAGATCGCAAAATCTTAAAAAATTATAAAATCATGACAAACGACGCTTTATTTGAACGACTCAAACACCCCAATCCCAATCTGAGGGAAAAGGCGATGATAGAATTAGCCGAAAATCAAGACGAAAATACTATTCCTCGTCTGATGAGTATTTTAGCTGCAGAAGACATGACCTACAGAAGAGCTGCAGTCAAAGCATTAGGAGTAATCGGATTTGAGGCAGTTCCATCTTTAGTAGATTCTTTAGCAAACAGCGATAACCCTACGATTCGCGCCAGTTGTACTAAAGCTCTAGCGCAAGTAGCGGTAAACTACCACGACGATCCTTTTCCGAATGAAGGTATTAAAGGTTTAAAAAGCGCGATCGCCGATGAAAATCCAGTAGTTAATGTAGCCGCAGTCATGGCTTTGGGAGCAATTGGCTCTCCAGTTTTGGATGTTTTAATCGAATCATTAAGAACCACCGATAATGTAGCGGTGTCGGTAGCTATTATCAATGCACTCGGTTCGATCGCCGATCCCAAATCTGCAGAAATATTAAATAATTTGGCTGAGGATAATTCGGTCGATACTTACGTTCAAGAATCGGCTAAAAGTGCTTTATCTCGTTTAGAAATGGTTGGTAAGTTTCAAGGAGGACAGCCATAAGAGATTGACTCGGGCTAATATGCTATAAATATACTCAGCTCTAAGATCGCAATAGTTTATCTCCAGCTATGCAAAAAAAACACTTTATTTGCCCTCACTGCGGATCTGACGTACCCAATAATGCTCGTGCTTGTCCCGAATGCGGATCGGATGAAGAAACAGGTTGGTCGGAGGGTGCTAGATACGCTCATTTACTTCCTTACAATGGCGATGAAGGTAGTTACGTTCGATCTAGACGCTGGCCGAAGCGATTGATGGCTGCGATCGCTATTTTTGTACTTTCTGCCTATATAACCGCATCTTTTGGCGGGTTGCATTTTATAATTCCGCTAATGTTAATGGTCGGTATAATTTATTATGCAACTGAAGTTTATCCTAATACTTCCGGTGCTAAAGAAAGGAGAGCTTATCAAAAGCTCTTACAGAAAGCAATGGGATCTCAAGCTCTGGCCGAAAGATTGATCGAGTACGAAAGACAGCGCAATCCTCAAGCTAGTCGCCTTCAACTTATAGAAAATTCTCTGCGTCGTTGGCAATTGGATAATCGTTAGTTTTAACAATAACCAATCGAATAAAAAAGTTTTTTATTCGGTTTATTATAGGCTCAAGCCAAATTTTATTCGATCTAAAGCAGAAAATAATAGTATTATTGAGCTTAACATAAATTATTCTTGATTTATATAATTTGCAAATTAACTTTAATTTGGACAACATATTATTCTATGCTAGAAAAAAGAAGAGAATTATAAGTTTATTGAACTTTAACTTGAAATATTTTTCAATAAAAACCGAGATCTTGCGATCGCCTAAATTATGTTTTTCAATAAATTTTTCAAACAAGAACAACAGCCTTTAACGGTTAAACCTCTAGATACAAAAGTCGAATTTATTACCGATAGTAGTGGTAATTTCCAAATTGTCGTACCTTCTCAAAAAGTAAATTTTAAAGCGATATTGTCTCTATTTGCGATCGCGGGTATTTTGGTTTTTCTAGCTCGTAGCTTACAGAATATAGACTTTTTAAAAGATAATCTAATTGCAAACATTCTGATTTATTGGCCCTCATATATTTTACCGTGCCTGTTTATTTTATTGTTAATTGTTGAAATTCTTTTTGCTTTGTACGGCGAAACAGTAATCACAGGAAAAAATGCTTGGGTATCTTTAGGATATATTGTTTTTGGAATTAAATTTTTCTCTTTATATTTATTTCCCCGAGCTAATATTAGCGAAATTATAGCTAACAGATATACTAAAACCAGTCCATCTGGTGCAGATGGTGATGAAGAAATAAATACAATTATATTGTGGGCGGGTAAAATAAAATACGAATTGGGTTGCAATGAAGATAATCTAAATTTTTCGTATTTCGATCTGACCAGAGCGGAAATGAATTGGTTAGCGACTGAATTGAGTGCTTGCTTGGATTTACCAATTTTTGAAAAGTTTTGGCGAGTAAAAGGGAAAGAAAGTTCTTTAGAATTTAGAAGAATAGCAGTAACTTGGATCGTACCTTCGTTTTTTATTATTAGTTATTTTTTAATTGCGATCGGCTCTTTGGGGATAGCACAAAATTTTTCCGATCCGATCGCTGCATTTTTATCAATTAACTCGATCGCCTTAGTTTTAGGTATATTTCTAGCAATTTTTAATTTAGGATATATCGCTAGTTGGCAACAAATCGATGGGGGAAGTAACGATCTAGATTATTTAGAGCAAGTATTTTCTAAATTAGTTCGAGAAGGAGAAGGAGAAATAAGTCTAGTCTTGTTTAGAAGGGAGACAGGATTGTCTTATCAAGAAGCTTCAGAATACTTAGGCAAGAAAGTAGAAATGTTAAACGCAGTTTATGTCAAACGTCAAAATAATATCTATTACTATTTTAAATTTTAAAGATTAAAAATATTAATTGCGATCGCAATAAAACCGATTCCATTCAGGCTGGAAATACCTGGAAACACAGATATTTCCTAATAAATATATACCGATTTAAAGCCTATTTTTATTATTTTTTCAATTTGGGCAGAGATTTGATCGGTTTGCCTTTACCTATTCCCTTATTAATTACTTTTTGTTTTGGTTTAGCCATATCGCGATCGACGGGTCTGCTAGTTTTAGGCTTGCTTTTTTGAACTGCAGCTTTATCCTTCTTAGAAGCTTTGAGGAATTTAGGCGGTTTTTCAGTTGGTTCGGCTAATTGTTCGACAAAGCCAAAACAATCGCGATGGGGTAAGAAAACAGCCTTAACTTGAACGAAAAAGGTCTTACCTTGCTCTTCTTTAGCGGCTTTGGGATTAAACCTAAAAGGAGGAGCGGGAGAGTCTTTCCAAAGTATTGGCAGGTGGGAAGCTTTCATAAAATTGACTTTGCTTTGAGCTTCAGCCTGTTTGATGTAGTCGAGGCGATCGAAGGTGAAGTTACGGAAAATTGAAATACATGGCTGACGACAGACTGGAATAAACTGCCATAAACCGCACAATTTAAATTCTAATTCTTTTAATTCGCTTGCCACCCCATTTGGTTCTCGTCCTTTGTCAAAACCGACTAATTGAAAGCCCACTCTCGGTGGCTGATGTTTCTTCGGAAAGTGAGTAAATTTAGGGTAAACAATTAAACGCTGGGTTTTGTTGCCAGTAGTTGCGATTTCTTTCTTCAAACCCGTGAATGCAGTATAGTTTTTGCGAGCGTAAAACAGGGGATAAGTTTTATTACCCAACGAAATTGTATGATTGCCCGATTCTTCGTCGATGTTAATTTCGCCGACAATGATACCAACTGCTGAAAACATTGCACTCGGTTCGGAAGCCGAATCATCATCCTCTTCTTTTTTCTCTTTCTGTTCTTTCTTTTTCTCTTTTTCAGTAACTTCTGTTGCTTCAGTTTGAGGATCGCTCGCTTCGGTTCGATCGGCAGTATCTTCGACCGCTTCTGCAATTTCTGGTTTAGCTTCTGAGTCTATTGAAGTAGCATTTTCTGCTTGGACTGTCTCAGCTTGTTTGCTGCTAGTTTGGTCTGGGGTTGCTTCCTTAGAAAGCCATTCTCCATCTACATAGTCAAATTTGGCAAAAATTTCTTGGCAAATAGAGAGATATTTTCCCCTGGTTGGCTTATCCCCATCCAGCCACTTTTGTAGGGTAGGGGGTGAAATTTTAAATGCTGCTGCTATTACCTCAGTTTTTGCCATAGTATTATACTTGTTTGATATTTACCTAGAGTTGTTAGGTTATTTTGTTTGCTGACAAACCTTATTTTAGCCGTTCCTAAGCTTTACGGGTTAGACAAGACAGTATTTGTGAAATTAATAAATTTTAAATACGAATCTATTACTCTAGATTCAAATAATAAATCTGCTTTGCCGTTCTATCCACAATCTTATTGTAGTTTTTTTAATATTTGATAACTGCTACATCTGCTTTTAGAGCATAACTAATTTTTATTACTTTAGATCGTTTAATACTTGGGTTTTTTAAATTTTTAGAATTTATTTGGCTGTTTGCTGTTTATCATCTTTAAAGCTCTTGACGATAGCAAATAATCTCTGCTTTTGCAAGATTTTACTATAGCTACGATCTTTATCATAGCTCGAGTTATTTAATTTTGGCTTTGTATTTTTTGCGATCTTATCGATCGCCTTGCTAATTAGTCGTTCTTTGGACGATCGCACTTCATTAGTAACTTTCTATTTGGATTATAAAACAAGTTTTCTCAACCATTCGCGCCTTCGACCTGACATCTTTGGAATTTATAACAATATTTTAATTTTTTTTAACAAAAATCGCTGGTTTGGCGATCCTGAAAAACAAGATTGGAATCAAGTAATTGCTCTAGATTTAGGTTTAAATAATCTTTGTACTTGTATTAACACCCTTAGCGATCTCAATTTTCCTTCAACAAGAAAAAGCTTAAAAGCATCGAGCGGGAGGACAAAAAACAAAATAGTTATTTGCCAATCTCAGAAAAATAAACAAGTTACGCAATCGTTTACTAAACGTTATTTATATTATCAGATAAATTTGCGATTTATCTAGCCATTTTTGAAAATTGTTATTCTGAAATCGCCCTCTGAAATAATAATTTGAGCCTTGCTCCCCGATCGAGATAAAATTTAAAATCAGCTTTTAATTTTTTTGTTCTGTCCCAATCAGAGCCGATTCTAGCTTAACTAAACAGTAAGAATAGGAGCTATTAATTCCTTTGAGAGTGAAAGTATTCTCATACTCTTGAGTAACATTAAATAATTTTTCTGCTCTTAGTGCGATCGATTATTTTTGCAGTTGAGAAATTGCCAACTTAAAAATCGGTTTAATTGTTGATTCTGTTTCTTGTTCTAAAGTCTTTTCTAGAGATACTATTGCGGTGCGATCTCCTATTTTCATTAAAGACAAAGCGGCCGCTTTTCTAGTTTCTGCTTCGGGATGTTCTAATAATGCAATTAAATTGGGAACTGCGGGTTGATAAGTTAAATTTCCTAATACTGCTGCGGCTTCGCTGCGAACGTTTTCAGCCGGATCTTGGAGGGAATTAACTAATAAATTAAAAGCCTTTGCTTCTTTTTCTTCTTCGGCTACCTTGGCGATCGCACCGACTACGGCCGCACGAACTTCTGGGGAATCGGAATCGTATACTTGGTATAATTGCTCCTTAGCTTGTGCGCCGATAAATGCTAAAGCCCATGCTGCGTGTCCTTTGGTGCTTTCGGGGCTTTCAGATGAGGTTAAAATGTCCAATAATGGGGCTACTGCGGCCTCCCCGGTTCGAGCTAAAGCACCGACAGAAGAGCCTTTAACTACGGTATCCTCGTCATTTAATAAAGCGTGAATTAAATTGGGTACGGTAGTGGGATCGGCAATAATAATTAAGGTTTTAGCTGCTGCTCGTCTGACAACGACATTATCGTGATTTGCTAAAGCAGCTAATAAAAAAGGAACTGCGGGTTTGCCAATTTGACCTAATGCTTCTGCAAAACCCAATCTGACCATACCTCGAGGATCGCTAAAACATTCCACCATCTGTTTGATGGTTTGAGTATCGTTGCTATCGAAAGAAGATGAGGCTATTTCCTGGTTGACTCTTGCGAGGAGTCGATCGGTTTCTGTTTGGGAAAGAGTTTGAGACTCGACCATGTTTGTTATTTGCAGTTTTAATTAAAATGATTTTAAAGCATCGATCGCCGCACTGTAAAATACCTGTAATTAATAATCGATTATCAATATGGATAAAAGATTTTTCAATATATTTGGTTTAACTGAAGCAGAAGCGATCGCGATTTTACAAGCTCCAATTGAAGCAACTAAAGACGATACCGATCGCTACGTAGCTGCTTCTCAGTTGGCTTATTTTCCGACTCCAGAGGCGATTTCTGCTTTAATCGAAACCATAGATAAAGATTACCCCGATCGCGCTCATCGGATTGCTAGACGCAAAGCTGTTGAAAGTTTGGGCCGTTTAAAGGCAGAAAATGGACTTGCTTCAATTCGCAATTGCTTGCAAGATGAAGATTGTTACACCGTTGAGAATGCTGTTTGGGCGATCGGCGAAATTGGCACTGAAGATGAAGGAATTTTAGCTGAAATTGCCCAATTATTGGATCGGCCGGGTCAAGTTTACCGGATTATCATTCAAGTTTTAGCTAAATTAAATTACAAACCGGCTTTAGAAAAAATTAAGCTTTTTACCAAGTCGGAGACTCCTTCTGTAGTTTGTGCGGCGATCGCTGCTGTTTGTCGTTTGAGCGAAGATTATTCGCAAATGAATCGAGTGGTGGAGTTTTTGCGACATCCTAATATTAATGCGCGACGGGGTTGCATTCAAGATTTAATCGATGCCAAATATTATGCTGCTATTCCCGAGATCGCTCGTTCTCCGGTTTCGGTAGTTTTTCGCTTGCGAGGGATTAAAATTTTAGCAGAGTCGGCCATCACCGAGGAAAAGCTATCTTTTGCAACAATAGAGCCAGTTTTAGATCGAACTATCTGCGATCGCCCCCAAGATTTAGATTTAGTTTATCGATTCGATCCCGAAAGAAGTTTGCCGGATACGATTAACGATTTGTATCATACTGATTTTGGACGCTGTTATGCGGGTAGTCAAATCATGATTGATGCTTATGGTGATGCAGCTCCCGAAGCTCTTTTAAAGGATTTTGCGGAGCGAGGTTATCGCGATTATGGCGCGCATTACCATATAGTTAAGTTATTAGGACAATTAAAATACCCACCCAGTTACGATTTATTAAGAGAAGCTTTACACAATACTACTCCTCAATATCAAAAATCTCGTGCTGCTGCTGCGATCGCCCTGGGAAATTTAGAAGATAAGCGAGCTATTCCAGAAATCAAAAAAGCGTTAAACACGAGAATTTGGAGTTTAAAATATGCTTGTCTTTTAGCTTCAGAAAAGTTAGGTTGCGATCGAGAAGTTAAGGATATTTTAGCCGCAGATTCGGATTTGTTAATTCGGGCCAAAATTGCTACTTAATAGTGGTTTGAATAATAATAGTAGCCAAAGGATAAAGCTGCTAACAATCCTAACAGAGAAACAGAAGTAATTGAGATCAAAAAGATCTGTAATTTTTTGTTGGGTTTTTGTTTTTCTAACTCTTCTTGCAGCCTAATAATTTGCACGTCTTTATCTAAAGATTCTTGCTGTAGAGCTTCGTAATTACTATTTGATCCACCTACCGATACCGATGGTGCTGCTTGAATTTGTCGTTCTAATTCTTGGACGATCTCGTTTTTGCTTTTCAGCTCTTCGACTAAACTTTGATAAGCTTCGTTTGTTTCCGATACTGCAAATTCTTGAGCGTCTATTTTCTGTTGCAAGTCGGTATTATCTTCTTCTCGCAAATCTAATTCTAATTCTAATTCATTAATGCGAGTTTCTTTCTCTTGACAATCTCTTTCGAGGGTATTGTATTTCTTTCTTTCTGCTAAGAGTTGTTTTTGCAATTCTTTGATACCGGTATCTATAGATTCAGATTCTTGATATATTGCTTGATATTTGGCTACCATCCCTTCTAATTCTTTAATATGAAGGTCTTTAGCTTGCAATTGTTGCTGCAATCTGAGATCCCGCTCTTTTTTCTCAATTTTTATCCTTTCTATTGCTTTTTTTGTGAAGTTTATCAGTCGAGATTGCTCTGATAAATCTTCGGCTAATTTTTTAATTTGGAGGTCTTTTAATCGGGCTTCTTGTTCTAATTTCTTGACTGTAGCGTAATTCACTCGATCTAGATCTTGATTTTGTTCTGAAGTTAACTCTTGAATTAACATTTTTTGAGCTTGAAATTCTTGCTCTAAAGTTTTATTTTTATCAATTTGTTGTTGTAAATTCTTTTGCAACCTTTTTATAAATAAGCTTTGTTGTGTCGATTGTTGTTGTAAAGATTCGCTGGTTTCTTTTTCTTTTTCTGCTGTTTGAATTTGATGCTCTTTCAACTGTTCTTGCAAGCGAGTAATTCTCGTATCTTTAGCAATAGATTTATGCTCCATGTCGTGATACTTTTGAGCTTGCTCTGCTAATTTAGTTTGCTCTTGCTGCAAGAGTTGTTCTAATTCCTTAATTCTTTGAGCTTGTTGAATGCTCGTATGTTCGGATTGACTTTGCTCTTTTAATTTAGAAGCTAATTCACTAATTAAAGCAGCTTGTTGTTCGGAAATAGCTTTTAAAGATTGATATTTTTTTAAATCGTTTTTTAACTTAGCAATCTCTTGTTGCTCTGGAGAATCTTCAAAACTAACTAAATTAATAGATTTTTCTGGATTGCCATCCTCTAAAGAGGTTTCGAGAACGATTGTTTTTTTTGCTGCATTCGAGGCGATCGCCAGCTCTCCTTTTGCGATATTTTCTAATAATTTTAATCTAGATAAGCCAGTTTCAGAAGCAGTGCGATTGAAGAATGCTTGTACCCTGGGGGTTAATTCAATTGCATCTGGAGAATCTGTTTCAGAACTTTGGGGAGATTGGTGCTGCTCTTGAGTCATTGCCATTGATGGATTCTGAAGATTTTATATATTTTAGCTATGCTGTGTCATTTTAAGTAACTATATTGTAGAGAAAAAAGTGCAGTTTTTTTAGCCAATAGGTAAATAACCTATCGGCCGCTTAAATTAAGAAAAAGTTCGATTGCGCCATTTATTCAGTCTTATTTGGCCGATATTAGCGACAGTCTCGAGTCTTGCTATTTCTGATTTTAAAGTTGCGATCGCATTTTTTTGTGCTGCGATTAAAGATTCGATTTCCCTTCGGTTAGCTGTTGGGGGAATCTCTGTTAAATTAGGGGCGATCGCGAATGAGCTATCTTGGGATTGAGTTGGTGCGACTAAAGATTGCCATTTATTAAGTTGTCGTTGTCCGATGGTTTCTTGCGATCGCAGTTGAGTTAATTTTTGTTGTAAGTTTTTAATTGCTTCGCTTTGCTCTCGACATTCTTTTTGTAAATTTAAATCTTCTTGACTGGCTCGAGTCTCAATTTGAGGGGGTTTAGCACTAGCTTTAAATACTTTGGCTAATAGTTGCTGCACGTCCGTAACTTGACCGATTAAGCCAATTTGAGAGGGTGGAACTACCGCACTGGAAGTATTGGTTAAAATCGATTTGTTGAGACGAGCGCGATTGTTTTGAGTCAGATCTTTATCGGAGCTAGAAGAACCCCGCAACAAGCGGAACATATAGGTAAATCCGACCATCTTTTTGCCGGCGATCGTTTTATAACCGCGATAATAAGGAACGATGTATTCTCCGTATGCTAGCTGATATTCTTCGCTGTCGAGATAAGAGTCGATTTCTGCATCGTAACCCATCTCATCTAAAATTTTACTGTGCGATCGAGTTTCTTGGTAGCTTTCGGGAGCGCGGCCGAGTAAATGTTTAAAATTCAACTCGATCGCCCGGTAGCGGGGGCAATTTTCAAAAAATCGCGAGCGATACAATGGCGACTTGGCTAAAGCGCGCACGAATTCTTTAACTGTGATATCTCCTTTTTTCAGTTGAGATTCGATCGCCTCTAGACGTTCGCTTTCCATGATGTAAGCATTGCCTAAAACCTGTCGATAAACGGCTCTAATCACGATTTGAACCTCTTCTGAATCACTTCCGGGCCAAAGTTCGACGGGATCGCTATCTTCAAATAAGCTGACACCCAATCGATCTGCTCGACCAATTTTTGGAGTAATAAATTGTTCGTTTGTTGTTAGTATCTTTTCCACGTGTCTCTCCCTATTTTTTCGTCGAATTTGGAATAAAAACTGCCGTATTTAATCCAATATTGTTTTAATTCGTGGTGTGGGGTGTGCAAACTGCCTTTTGCCTGATATAAAACTACTTTTCTGTGGTTGCCAATCCAAACTTTTTTAATGGCCTCAACTGAGATTAAAGTGCCGCCCAAACTAGACAAACAATCCTCAAATCTTTCTACGGTTGAATATTCTAAAGTTTCTAAAATAAAGAAATTTCCATCACAAATTAAATGGCGACTTCTAATCCAACATTGCATCTTTTTCAGGGCTGCTGGCGGTAGCATTGGTATTTCTGACGGTCGGTCTGCTGATAATAATTTGCTCATTGTTTTGGTTTTAAATCTGTTTTTAAAAAAATGTAATTCGCGGGAAATTTTTTAAACTAATTCTGCAGCATAACTAACTATTTTTTCAAATTTAAGAGGCCCTGCTGCCGAACCCCATACTTGTTCGTGGGTATTTAAATCCATGCCGCGATCGAAACTTACCCAAGTAGTTTCGGTTAGTTCGACATCGCTTACTAAATATGTTTTACAACCTTTTCGCTGAATAAAACAGCGATCGCCTTCTACTTTTCCATACCATTTATTTTCTTTTTTACTAAAGATCATCGAACAATCATAACGCCTTTTTATTTTATCTGGGGAAATGGTTTTAAGTATGTCTAGTTCCCGACCAGCTCCGGCATATAATTCTGGTTCTATCAGACTATAATTTTCAATGTAAACATCTGTTTCTCTCTCAACTAAACGATGAACTCCTTGGCGATAAGGACTCCACAAATCCCAGTCATAAACTTGCTCTGAGTAAAAACCGATGCCATTAAAAAAGTCCCCGGGTAAGGGACGAAAAAATATCCTGATATGAGCGTAATTTTTGGAGTCGGCAAAGGCTTGTTTTTTATTGCTAAAATCTCCTGCCATTAAAGCAGCAAGTTCGCTGCTTAACGACGTGCAATTTATCGATGGGGTGGCTATTTCTTCGGTCATTTTTTAACTCCAATTTCAAATTTTTGTTGATGGTTTTCATAATTTGCCAATTAAGTTGAAAGCGAGCGAATTTCAGAAGAAAAAGATGCGGTGGTTACGCCATCCCCTCCGCTAGTTTTAATTAAAGATACTCGCATTCTTAAATTGGGGGTTGCAAACCAAATTTTTTCTTCAGCAGCAGCGCGATCGTAACTAGTAGTCAGAACAAAAGTACCATCTTCGGTGATTTGATAGTTTCCAACTGCTGCCATTGTTTCGGCATAACCCCGATCGCGCAGTAACCTCCCTTTTTTAGGGTCTTCTGGGTCGGGTATGGGTACGAGTACGGTAGTCCCTTTGAGTTCTTCTTTTTCGTCCCAATCTGATTCTCCTTCCCAACTCATGCGAAACGGAACTGTTGCCAGTTGGGGATCGATCTCGTATGCTTGACACA
>JASJCW010000287.1 GCA_030065265.1 Prochloraceae cyanobacterium | reverse complement strand
CAACATTCTGAGGAGACCTCTGCTTGGTTCGCCCGACATATCTGAGGACACCTCAGATATGGCGAATCCGCAGAATCCACGCCTCTCGGATACACGCTCCGAGTCCACGCCTCCGCAAGACCCAAGTAGCACCGCCCGTGGCAGTTACTGCCTATAAGGACGGAGCAAGCAGCCGGAGCAAGAAGGCAGAGGGATTATGCTTAAGATTTAAGGCTTCAGCCTCTCTTAAATGTCCTAACCAAAACTTGTACTGCTATAAATTAAAATATAGCCTCAGCACCTTTCAATACCCAATTCCATAACTAATACCATTTTTCAAAAGTAAGAAGAGACTTAGAAAGGTCAGAGAGGTCGTCGTTACGCTCCTCATGCCGCAAGCGGGGCAGAGTTCATAGGTAATATCAATTCCCTAAAATCATGCTATAGATCGATTTTCCGAATCTATTGCCTATTGCCTATTGCCTATTGTCGCCGAAGTGTAGCAACTTTAAACAGAATTGGTATAATAAGCTTTTAAAATAGAACTTTTTTCAGATTATTAAATAGAATTGCTATATATTTTGCTATTTTTGAGAATTGGTACAAACTAATTATTACTTAATTTAGTATTTTAATAGTTAGCATTATTCTTAAATTTTTTATTTGTTTCCTATTACCTACTACCTAGTACCTATTCTCTGCTTTTACAATTAGTGACCTAATCTCTTGCCTCCCGAGTGTAGCAACTTTAAACAGAATTGGTACGATGGCTCGCTAAAAATGTTACAAATTCTCAAAAATTGCCTTAGCGAATCTTTATATTTCAAATTAAATCAAGTAAACTAATTGATGAGTAGATTTGTATGTTTTAATCTTGAACGTTTAATTTCAAGATTATTTTTTGCACTTTTTCAAGAATATGTTATTATATTTTGTTTGTATTACAATGACATAAATTTTTGCCTGGAGGTATGGGGTCAGTCGATCGCTTATCTTCTTGTCTTAATTTTGAAACTCGAGCCAGATTTAATAGCTGCTTGCAGTTTTTTTAAATAGTTCAATTTTTATCTAAATTAAAATTAAATAACCTTGACAAAATACTGCTGTAAGAAATCGTGCCAATTAATTCCCCACTATCTCCAATTACGACCAAGTAATTTACTCTGGCTCGCTCCATTTTTTGTTTGGCGATGTCTAAAGAGTCTTCTATCCAAACAAAGGATTGACATTCTCTCATTACGGTTTCAACTTCAATCCGATCTAGATCTAATCTCTCTTGCTGAAATTGAACTATATCTTCTCGTGTAATCAAACCTATTTTTCGGTAGCAATTGTGATGCTTGGTTTTGAGAATAACGATACAGTCTAATTCTATGTTGTTCATAAGATTTAATGTATCGTTGACTGTAATATCTCCAAAAACTGCCACTGGACTTGGATTCATTATTTGTTCAACATATTGTGAATTTAACATACACTCTTTCCTCTAAGACCAAGCTCGATCCGTTAATCGCAATTTGTAACTGTATTTATTGGCTACTTAATTTTGATGTTGTTGTGAAGATTTAACTTTTCCCAAAAGTCTGGGAAGGGGGAAAAGGCAACAGAGATTGCTGTGAAGTTTATTTTTTTATTTTGTTAGGAAAATGAAATTTCGATTGAGTTATTGTCACTTTTATATTGTTTTAATTGTCAATTGTTTTTTTTATCGATATAGCCGTCAAAATCATTATACACATTTTTTTAAGGGATCTCGCCAGTGTTGGCTGAATATACTTAGTTTTGTACGAGAAACAAATACTAATGCTGGAAATTATTAGCAATTTATTTGCTCCGAGAGATTACATACCCCACGGACACTGTTATCTTTGGCAACCATCTTTAGTTTGGTTGCATTTGTTATCGGATTTATTAATCGCGCTCGCCTATTTCGCTATTTCAATTACTTTAATTTATTTTATTCGTCAACGAGAGGATATTCCTTTCAAGCAAATATTTATCTTATTCAGCGCGTTTATTATTAGTTGTGGCACGACCCATTTCATGGGGGTCTGGACGCTGTGGCATCCCGATTATTGGTTTGCTGGTGCGATTAAAGCAATCACGGCAGTTATTTCTTGTTATACAGCATTAGAATTGATACCCATCATTCCGCAAGCGATTTCCTTACCTTCTCCTGAAGCATTACAAAATGAGATTCGCGAACGCCAACGAGTCGAGCAAGAAATTAAACAAGCCAAGAATTTTTTACAAACAATAATTGATTACTTACCAATTACTATTTTTGTTAAAGACGCAACTCCCGAAAGATTCGGTCAATTACTATTAATTAATAAAACTGGGGAACGACTATTTGGATTAAATGCAGAAGAGATGATTGGTAAAACTAGTTACGATTTATTTCGTCGCGAACAAGCCCAATTTGACGAGTCAAAAGATCGTAACACTTTCGTTACTGGGATTATGGAGGATATTCCTGAAGAACCAATTGACAGTCATACTTTAGGAAAACGCATTCTTCATACTTTTAAAGTGCCTCTCTACGATAAAGAGCAACAGCCGCAATATTTACTCTGTATTTCTGAAGATATCACCGAACGCAAACAAGCTGAAATTCAAATAGAAGAATCTCTCAGAGAAAAAGAGATTTTATTACAAGAAATTCACCATCGAGTCAAAAATAATTTATTCGTTGTTTCGAGTTTATTGGAATTACAGTCCGATCGGCTTGCAGATAGCAAAGTTGTTAGAGCATTTGAAGACAGCCAAAATAGGATTTATTCTATGGCATTGATCCACGAGCAATTATATCGCTCTATAGACTTAGCTCATGTTGATTTTAGTAAGTATTTAAAAGCATTAGTTTCCCATTTATCCGAATCTTACAATTTAGATTCAAAGCTAATTACCTGCGAATTTAATCTCGAACCAATTGCTTTAAACATTGAAAGTGCCCATCCTTGCGGATTGATTGTTAATGAATTGGTTACTAATGCTTTCAAACACGCTTTTATCGATCGACAAGAAGGCCGAATCTACTTAAATTTACACAAAAACGATCGCGATCGGATTGTTTTGATAATTCAAGATAATGGAAGAGGTTTACCTTCCGGTATAGATTTTCAAAATACCGAATCATTAGGAATGCAATTGGTTTGCACTTTAACGAAACAGTTGGAAGGGACAATTAAAATGGAAAACTCTCACGGTACTTCATTCGAGCTTGTTTTCTCAGAATTAAATTATAAAAATCGTTTGTAATCTTCGCTGGTACTAATCTCCCAAGCGGTGTTTTGTTAGTACCATCTTAATAATCTCGCGTAATTCTTTGTCTTTAAAAGGTTTGAGCAGATAGCCGCAAGATCCAGTTTTTTCTGCTCGCTCCATAGTTTTTTCATCTGCATAAGCTGTTAAATAAATAACCGGAATATCATCTATTTGTTTGATTTTTTCCATAGTTTCAATTCCATCGAGATCGCCTTTAATAGCAATATCCATTAAAATTAAATCTGGCTTATTTAAATTTACTGTTGCGATCGCTTCTGCTCCCGATGACACTATTTCACTAACTTTATAACCTAACCTTTTTAGTTTTAGAGTTAAGTTTTTAGCTATTAACAATTCATCTTCAACTATTAAGATAGTAACCTCGGACATTATCCTCTTTCTAAAATATTTATTAATTTGATTGAAAAATTATTTTTTTAAACCATTAAGCTCGAATTATTTCTAAATTTGTCTAACTTAAAATTGCTCGTTTTAAAAAATAGCAAAATCAGAGATCGTCCCTTTTTTGAAATTAATCGATCGCCATTATTTTTAATATTTTAAAGTGCTATTTATTGTCTTCAATAGCACTAATTTCCAAACGATGCCTTGTTAGTACCATTTTTATAGTCGCGCTTAATTCTTTTTCTTTAAAAGGTTTGAGCAGATAGCCGTAACAGCCAGTTTGAGCGGCTCTCTCTACTGTTTTATCGTCTGCATAAGCCGTTAAATAGATCGCTGGAATATCATCTATTTCTTTTATTTTCGCCATCGTTTCAATTCCATCGAGATCGCCTTTAATAGCAATATCCATTAAAATTAAATCTGGCTTATTTGAATTTACTATTGCGATCGCTTCTGCTCCCGATGACACTACAGCAATAATCGTGTAACCGACTTTTTTTAGTTTTCTGGTTAGATTTTTAGCTATTAGTAGTTCGTCTTCAACTATTAAGATATTAGCCACTATTTTCCTTTTTATACTCCAAATGTTAAATCGAACTCTTAAGTAATTATTACTAGTGTCATCTAAAATTTATCTCTTTATGAAAAATATTTCAATTGTCTAGATAATCTATTTAAGATTGATATTTTCTGTATGTATATTCCCAATCCAATTAAATGGACTTGTAAGCTCAATAGTCCTCTTGCAGAAGTCAGAGAACGGTGAAAATCTATTCCCTATTCCCTATTCCCTATTCCCTGTTGCCTGTCCTCACCGAAACGTAGTAATTATAAACAAAATTGATATTACTATAAATATCGAATCAAAATAACAAGCGATCGGATTGAGATCGAGCAAAGATCTCAAATTACTTCTGACTGATTTTAAAAGACGCTCCCGTATAACCGGTCATCAACCATAACACTGCTCTAGCTCCATCTCGAAGGGACTTCTCCACTGGCTCAGCTCGAGAATTTGTACTTACTGATAGCGGTTTAACAACAATGCCCCTGCTGCCAAAAACTATCTCAGCGACAACTCGAGCCCGAGTCATGTGACTTGCGGAAGTGACTAAATAAACGCTCTCGATCTTTTTTGCTTTTAATTCGTCTGCAAGGGTAGTAAAATTAGTGACCGTATCTACGGCGCGATAATCTAAGTGGAGGCGATCGCTCTTAATTCCTCTATTGATAAATATTCTTTTAACGTAACCTCGAGGACTTCCAGAAGAGACCCAAATCGGTAGATTGGGATGTTTGTTTGCCAGTTGAGCGGCAAAAATTTCTCGTTTGGAATCTCCTCCGAGTACGAATATTGCTTCTGCTTCGATAAAATAGCTTTTTATTTGTCTGTATCCCAACCAAGAAGAGAGCGCGAAAGCGAATAACAGCAGGGATTTTATTTGCCATTTTTTCGATCTTTGTAAAGCAGCGTTTTTCATCTATATATGAATTTAATATTTTTTAGAAAGCGACTGGTTTAGTCAGACTAATGTTCCTTTTTTTTGACTTCTACTTAATGTATCTTGTTTGTTTTTGATTGGCTAGGGTAAATTTCGCGATCGCACAGTTCATAAATATCGATTGATGAGGGAATAGATCGTTAATATCATAAATTAATCCCGACAATCTCAGTCAAGAATAGTAGCTGACAAGCACAAATTTAAGACTCGCAATATCTTCGTTCAAGCCGAAGTCAGTAAAAATTTTTCATAATAATACCAATTCTCTAAAATAACACTACAAACTAAATCTTTCTGGCCTGCTGCCTGTTGCCTTTAGTCACCGAAGTGTAACAACTCTAAACAGAATTAGTATAAGAAAAAATCGCCCAATCTGTTGTGCTTTTTTTTGCGTCCAAGGGCATAATAAGTTAGCAAATCAATTTATTTTTAGAAAAATATTATGGAATACTTAGATAATTTCGATTTAACTTGGCAAAAATACGAAAGAGATATTGCAATCCAATCTGAATTGCAACAAATGAAGCAAGAATTAATGCGAGAGGTTCGTAAAGATTTTGGCCGTCAAGACAAGAATATTGCTCAATTTAATGTTAGTAATAATTTGGATGCTGTTTTAGCCCAATTAAATAATCTAGTCGGCATGAAAAATGTTAAAGAAGATATTCAAACTCAAATCAATTTACTAAAAGTTAAAAAAATTCGCCAAGAAAAAGGCCTAGCAAACATTCCAATTACCCTTCATTCTGTATTTTGCGGCCCTCCAGGCACGGGTAAAACAACCGTTGCCAGATTGATGGGAAAAATATACAAAAGTTTAGGATTGCTTGCCAAAGGACATTTAATTGAAACAGATCGCTCTGGTTTAGTGGCCGGTTATATCGGTCATACTGCCGCTAAAGTAAACGAATTGGTCGATTCGGCTCTAGATGGTGTATTATTTATTGACGAAGCTTACAGTCTCAAATCTGAAGGTTCTAGTACCGATTTCGGACAAGAAGCGATCGATACTCTGCTCAAAAGAATGGAAGATTGTCGCGGCCGGTTGGTTGTGATTGTTGCCGGCTATACAGAAGAAATGTCCCGGTTTATCGCTGCCAATCCTGGTTTGAAATCTCGCTTTAGTAAGTATTTTTATTTCGACGACTATCAACCGCAAGAATTGTTAGCTATTTTTGAAAAAATTTGTCACAAAAATGAATTTATTTTAGTCCCCGAAGCCAAACAGATCTTATTA
>JASJCW010000286.1 GCA_030065265.1 Prochloraceae cyanobacterium | reverse complement strand
AGTAGGTAGTAGGTAACAAATAAAATTGTCATAACCTTTACTTCGACTGCTATATGTAAAATATTATTCGATAGTGTGATGGTGTTGCTTGACAGATTAAATATTTCAGTAATTTTACTACTTAGACATCTTATACCGTTTTTATTTAAAATTGCTACAGTCAGGGGTCAGGGGTTAAATAAGGCTTTAGCCGATCTTAGCTTTTAGCGTTATCTGTAGTCTGATTTTTCAGAAATGGTATTATTTTATATTTTTAATAATTAAATCAATTTTATACGAATACGAATGCGGAAAAAGCCTTGCTGACCATTGCCCGGAAGAGGGACTTTAATAGTTAAGGAGCAAGCCTGTCAATTTGCCAAGAATTGTCATCTTGAAGAGAATATAAAAATCGATCGTGAAGACGATGGGGACGACCCTGCCAAAATTCAAAACTATGGGGGATAACACGATATCCTCCCCAAAAAGAAGGCAAAGGAACTTGGTGATTTTGAAATTTACGTTTGATCTGTTCAAATTTCATTTCCAGGATTTGACGTGAGGAGATAACTTGACTTTGAGCGGAACACCAAGACCCTAATTGAGAGCCTCTCGGACGAGTAGCAAAATATTTGAGCGAAGCAGCCGCCGAAATTTTAGTCGCACGACCAAGAATTTGAACTTGACGTTGTAAATCTAGCCAGAGGAAGAGAAGACAGACTTGTGGATTTTCTTCAATTTGTTTGGCCTTTGTACTTTCGTAATTGGTAAAGAAAACAAAACCAGATCTATCAAAATATTTTAAGAGAACGGTACGAGCCGAAGGAGAACCAGTTGCGCTAGCAGTAGATAAAATCATCGCATTAGGCTCGGGTAAATCAGCTTCAATTGCTTCTTGAAACCAAATTTCAAATTGTTTAAAGGGATCTAGCTTGAGTTTTTCGGAACAAAGAGCTATTTCCTGATATTCTCTGCGTAAATTGCTAATATCGATCATAATTGAATCACTTCAAAATCTATCAAATAAGAATTGAAAAATTCTCCTATTATTTATAGCCAAGAGCGAAAAGTTGCAAGCAGCCAATCAAAGGCGTAACACGACCGTCTTTAAGTCCTAATCAGTCAGTATTAGATCGCAAATTAATTATTTAAAAAGTTGATTTAGTTTTTTTTGTCATTGGCACAAAACGAACTGGAATAATTCTTTGCTGCTTCAAACCATTAGCCGTTTTAGTAACAACTACTAAGTCTTGATAGGTAGTGCCTAATGGTATTACCATCAAGCTATTTTCTTTAAGTTGAGATAATAATGAAAAAGGGATACTCTGACTTGCTGCGGTAACTATAATCGCATCATAAGGAGCATATTCGGGCCAACCTTCATGTCCATCACCATTTTTGAGTTGCACATTTTGATAACCTAACTCACTCAGGAGTTTTTCAGCTTTTTTGGCTAAATCAGAAATAATTTCAACACTGTAAACTTTTTTAACTATTTCAGCTAATATCGCCGTTTGATACCCAGATCCCGTACCAATTTCTAAGACTTTATCTGTTGGAGATAGTTCGGCAAGACTGGTCATTAAAGCGACAATATATGGTTGGGAAATAGTCTGATTATAATCAATTGGGAAAGGGGTATCGGCATAAGCTAAATCCCCGATTGGATAATCAATAAAGCAATGACGCGGCACTTTTAACATGGCTTCCAATACAGCTTTATCTCCTATACCCCGGCTGCGAATTTGTTCGGAAACCATTTTCTCGCGAGCAATTTTTAGCTTGTTTGACTCAGTTTTTAAAGGCATCTTCTCACTGGCTACGATTGCTGACAACGGTTCTATTAAACTACATAACATCAACAAGATTACAAGCAATAAAATGTTTTTTTGAAAAGGCAATCCCCACTTTAATCTTTAAAAAAGATTGCTTGAGTTTAACTAGAATAATCTCGAATCTTTGCAGCTTTTTTCCCCTGAGTAAATAAATCTTTAATAGGTTCTCTCCCAGCGCGAACCTTAACAAAAATTGTTTTAGATTTAAGCTGAGTTTTTTCGAGTTAATTTTATTTGAAATCCAAGCAAGGCACTCAGAAAACTAGCTCTAATTAAAATTAGGAAATGTCAAGTCAATATAGATCTAGAGCATTCAATTTAATTATAAACCAAGAGGTAGTTGGCAGCACAGTCAGGGATGGCTTTGTATTAAAATTTTAAAGATTTCAAAATCAAAAAAGCAATTATTATTAACATTAATAGTAATACTTCCTTAAAATTAGAGCTGTTTAGAACCTCCCTCGAAAAGATTAGGTGACAATCTACTTACTTTAAAAATGGTTGTATTGAATTATTAACGGCAACTAACTGTGGTTGTCAGATCGCGATCGTCTCACCCTTTGTCCTTGCGAAAATGATTTTAAGCTTCAAACTCCCCCAATCAAAAAGGAGGGCTAATTCAAATTGCCTCGTCGTTATCTTTTTACTTCCGAATCAGTTACCGAAGGTCATCCCGATAAAATCTGCGATCGCATTTCAGACGCTATTTTAGATGCTTTGCTATCTGTAGATCCTAACAGTCGGGTTGCCGTAGAAGTTGTCGTTAATACCGGCCTGGTTCTAATTATTGGCAATATAACTTCAAAAGCCACTCTTAATTATACCGATCTAGTCCGCAAAACAATTGCAGAGATTGGTTACACTGATGCTAAAAATGGGTTTTCGGCTGATAGCTGTGCTGTCTTACTAGGATTAGACCAGCAATTTCCTGAAACAGATCGAAGAATTAAGGCAACTAGCCAATCCCAGCAAAATTTAAGTCAAGAGCAACTAAATCAGATCGTTCCTAGTTCTTCTGCGGTTATATTTGGTTTTGCTTGTAATGAAACCCCCGAACTGATGCCTTTACCAATTAGTTTGGCACACCAAATCGCTCAACAATTAGCCTTACTGCGTCACAGTGGTCAATTACCTTATTTGCGTCCCGATGGTAAAACTCAGGTGAGTGTTATTTATGAAGACGGAAAACCGGTTGGAATCGATACTATTCTGATTTCGACTCAACATACAGAAACTATCGGCGCAATTACCGATAATAATGCCGTTCAAGCAAAAATCAAAACAGATCTCTGGGAAGCAGCAGTCAAACCAGTATTGGCGAAGATGGAAATGGCTGGCGATCGCCTGGTGCTGCCTTCAGCAGATCTCAATCCGAAATTTATCACTAACCCAACCGGGAAATTTGTTATTGGCGGGCCTCGAGGAGACGCAGGTTTGACAGGTAGAAAAATTATTGTCGATACCTACGGTGGCTCTGCTCGCCACGGTGGTGGGGCTTTCTCCGGTCAAGATCCGACTCGAATCTCTCGCAGTGCTGCTTATGCTTGTCGCTATGTGGCTAAAAATCTGGTTGCGGCTGGTTTGGCCGAGCGATGTGAAATACAAGTGAGTTACGCTTTTGGAGTAGCAACTCCGGTCGATATCATGGTTGAAACTTTCGGTACGGCCAAAGTAGATCGAGAAATTTTAGTGCAATTAGTCCAAAAACACTTTGACTTGCGTCCAGCCGCAATTATTCAAAATTTCAATTTATGTTATCTTCCTGGCGATCGAGGCGGTCGCTTTTATCAAAATCTAGCGGCCTACGGTCATTTTGGCAGAACAAATCTTGACTTGCCTTGGGAGAGAACCGATCGAGTAGATCTCCTGGTTTCTTCCCAAAAAGAATAAAAGATCTAATAATTTGGTTATTTACTCCTGTTCTGTCACTCTGCGAATCTTAATTGAGATCTTAATAACGTCAGTTTTTTTAGAGCTAATTTAGTCGGGGTAGATTTTAGCGATTCAAATCTTAATCATGTTTTTTGATTCAGTAAACTAAGTCAGGAGTAAAGCAAATAATCCACATAAAGCAATCCCATCAAAGACACCAGCACCGCCAATACTAAGAACCCCAGGACTCATGCGTGCGATTTCTTTAAGATGAAGTAAATCTGCCCCAATCAATGTGCCCAATATCCCCCCAGCAAAAGCCACTGAAGGTGCTACTTCTTTTGCAATCAAAATCGCACTCAAAGCAGCAGTTAATGCTGGAATCAACGGATTCATCTGAATGCCAATCCCTGGAACTATTTGAGCTGCAAAATAACTCACAAAAGTGACGATCGCACTAACCAAAAATATCGCTAGCGTATCAGAGCGGATTAGTTCGTAGATTGCTAAAATTCCTGGAATCAAGCCGCCACCTAGATTTAGTGCCACAACTGTTGTCTGTTTAATTTTTTGCAGTGGCAGTCCCCAATATTGTCCCAACCATAAATCTATTACATCAGGTACGATGCTGGTAGTAGATTCGACTTTATAAAGCGGAATATTAATTGTACTCCCTAAGATTACGGCCACCAAAAGTCCAAAAGCCACTTGAGGAGAAAAACCTAATTTACTGACCGCTAATTCCACTAAATCTAAAGTTATTCCCAGCCAAATCAAAGGGAATAAAATTAAGAATAAGCAAAATAAAAATCCTGATACAGGCAAATAAATCATTTCTTCTTATTCTGGTTTCAACCTAAGTTCACCTTATCAACGAGGTCTCAGAACTGCAAGCTCGATCGCATCTAGGATTTAACCTTGATGATCGCCCCAGCAGGTTTGATTAGATAGATCGATTGTTTAAGCCTGTTCGATCTTCGGGCTTTTGCCGTTGTTAAACTCATCTTGAGGATATAAACGCTGGTAATCAGCAGATTGAACCAGTAACTGTTGATAGTTCCCCACCGCCACGATCTGACCGCGATCGAGCAGAACTATCTGTTCGGCACAGCGAAAAGTCTCGACATGATGCTCTGCTAAAATAATCGTCATTTTGCCTTTGAGCTGAAGCAGGGTCGAAATAATTGCCGTGCGGCATTGACCGTCAAGAGCCGAAGTCGGTTCGTCTAACAACAAAATGCGAGGATTTTTCAACAAAGCTCGGGCCAGTGCTAACCTTTGGACTTGTCCCCCTGAAAGTTGCACTCCTTCCGATCCGATCGCCGTCTTTAAACCAAGGGGCAGCTCTTGGATAAATTCGATCGCTCCTGCGGCTACACAAGCAGCTTCGACCTGAGCTGGGGTCGCGTCGGGAGCGGCAATTGTCAGGTTCTCAAACAGCGAGCCGCTAAAAAGAATTGGTCGTTGCGAAACTACAGCAATTTGGGAGCGAAGAGAACTTAATTCGATTTGGGCTAACGGTTGTCCGTCGATTAGGATCGTTCCCGCGCTGGGATCGTAAAGTCGATTAATCAATCGTAGCAAGGAACTTTTGCCCGAACCACTGCCACCAATTAATGCCGTCAGTTGTCGGGGTTCAATCTTTAAGTTGATATCGTGGAGAATCTCTCGCTGAGCGTATTCAAAGCAAACATGGTTAAATTCAATCGCTCCGGTTTCGAGCTGCAACGGCGGCGCAGTTTTGGTTGCCTCGATGGTTGAAGGTAAATCCAGCAGATTTTTAATTCTTTCTAAACTAGCCAAACCGCGCTCGTAAAACTTGACAATTTTGGGAAAGTATCGAAAAGGTCGATAAGCAAATTCAGCTAAGCCAATAAAGACCACCAAAGTACCGAGACTAATCTGAGCGTCAATCACTTGTAGTGACCCTTGCCACCAAATCAGCGCGATCCCCATCGTTGTCATTAACCAAGTTGTTCCCCGCAGTAAAGCAGTCAATCGATCGGTTTGCTCCTCTAGGGACTCGACGAGATCGACCCGTCGAGCAATTTTCTTGACCTGATAAAGTTCGGCCCCAAAATTTTGCAGCGTTTCTGCTCCGTCGATACCCTCTTTAACGCAACTGGTTAATTGCGAGTGAGATCTCAGTGCAGCCCTTGTAACTTGGTTTAATCTCTTTTGAAGCCGCCAAGAAATCAGCCATTGTAGTGGAATCACGCTCAGGGCGATCGCCGCTAAAACCGGCGAGATCGAGACTAGCATGATAATCGGATAGCCGATCCTGACTAAATTACTGCAACTGCGGATAAAAACCTTCTCGATAAACGAGCGCAGATGTTCTGGATCTCGCAGGGTGCGATCGAGCAACTCCCCAGCACCCAATTGATTTTGCCTTGCCAAAGATAAAGCAGTAATCTTCAGTGCCAGTTCTTTTTTCAACTCAGCGACAAACTCGATACTCAGCCGCGCCGCACTCATGGTGTAACAATAGGAAGAAATTCCATACAGCAAAGCGATCGCCATTAAAGCGACAACGGCAAAGTTGAGAATTTGACTGACTGTATTGAAAGGTAATTCCTGCCCGAATAAGCGCGATGGTTTGCCAGTTAAACCATCGACAATCATTCCCGCTAGTAGGGGAATCTGCATCGGGATAATTTCCCAAATGATTCGCCACCATAGTGCTTCAATAAACTTCAGTTTATGCTTGGCGAGAAAGTTAATGACGATCTTGAGCGAGCCTAGCTTCATAAGATTGATTTAATAAAAAATAAACTCAATTATCTTAATCTCCTCAAAGCAAGACAGTAGTCTCGCAAGCACTTTAGCAATCAAGCTCTTTCTCAAATTGAACTTTTTCGAGCTTTGCTTTCCTTCCAAGCTTCAGTTATGAACTGGAACAAGAAGTTTTGAGACCTCTTTTAACTTGAAAACTTGTCAACTAACTTGTTGAGGTAATAGCTCGGGTTTGGACAATTGAGAGATTAAAACTGGAGCTTGGGCACTCAAGTTGTTCATACTCAGCACTGGCAAACCGTTAACTGAAAACGCTTCCCTTGCTGCCAACGGTGCTGAAGTGATAATGCCACTAATCGCCAAAACTGGTAAATTATAACCTCGCAACCATTCAACTCCCGCAGTAGCCCCTAAAGAGCTATTACAAGCATAGACTATTCCATCAATAAGTGGCTGAAAAGTAGGTGAGGACAAAAGTTGTGCAGTTTCTTTTTGATATAAACCATCGGCAATTTCCAAGACGATCGCTTCGACTTGATTCCAAGCCAGGTGATTAATTAAACCGATCGCAATTCTTTCTACCGCTCTCGGGCTAATTTTGTAGGTCGAAGGAAAACCGGCATCGGTGAAATCGACGACTGGATTTGCTCCAGCATCTCGCATCATCCAAATATCTTTACCAGCACCAGTCCCAGTCAGCTTGGCTGCCCCTACTTTGTAACCGCTTTCGACTAAACCTTTAATTAAATCAGCTGCTGTAGTAGTTTTGCCAGAGTTCATCGAACTACCTACTACCACTATCGTCGTCGGAATTTGACCGATATAGTTACTACTATTAATATTTAAAGCAACTGTTTGCGCCAAATTGAGTCGCTCGCCGTCTTTATTTCCTAATAAGCCGATTGGCGTAATCGTAGTCGCATTATCTATGTCACAATGTTGGCAAAGTACCAATCCTGCCACTCCTCCTGCTGCTACTAACTGGCAAGGAGATAAATCTAGCGGTAGTTCTGCTTCATATTGATCGGGTGCATAGCGATTCCCATAAGAAACTATTATTTCGTCCCCAACAAACAAGTGGGCTTTGCGTCCGCTAGGCAGTTCAAGATGTTTTTGATGTCCAATTTTGTCTACTCGTGCTAACACTAAGTCTCCAACTTGCGGCAATAAATTTCCACTTAATATTGTTGAGATCTCTAAAGAATTTATATTGCGAGTAGTGTAAGCAGTTTTTGCTTCACTAAGCTGATTATATCTGACTCCTACCTAGACCGACTGACCTTTTTACCTGTATTAAGTCTCTTATTACTTTTGAAAAATGGTATAAGATTGCATGTCACTTTAGGAGATTGAAATTGCCTTATCCAAATTTGATAATTTTCAGTCGTTAAACTTGAAATTGAGAGAAAATTTAATTAAGTTAAAAGTAGGAGGAAATTGAATTAAGGAGGAATCGATCTATGTACCTCAAAAAAGCTCCCAAACCTACCTCCACTCCAAGCAGAAATACGGAAAAAGAAGCACTACAAACAACTTCTCCAACTCCAGATCGGCAAGTCAACCTCAAAAGAAATCAGCTAAATAGCAAATCTGAAGATCTAGAAAGACAAATTGAGTCAATTATCTCCCATCAGCCAGAAATTTTTCCCAGTCGCTATTTTCCGATCGATCGAGAAGCTAAACTAATCGATCGAGTCGAGCAAATTATCAGCGATCTCAACAACGACCTCAGACACGAACGTTTTGCCGATAGTGCTTATTGGGAAGATAACCTAAGTCTCGATGAAGAAAATTTTTGTTATTCTCCAGAGTATTCCGCATTTTTGGCTAGTTATGAGTAATTATCCAACAGAACCAATTCTAATATGATAAAACCATATCATATTTTATCAAAAGTCAAAAGGGCGATAATTTGTCGATCGATCTAACTTAGCTCCTTCTAAATTCGCTCCTGTCAAACTAGCATTGCTAAGATTTGCCTCGATCAAAATTGCTTCCGAGAGGTTAGCATTAGCCAAATTTGCTCCGACTAAATTTGCTCCGACTAAATTTGCTCCTTTTAGATTTGCTTTGCTTAAATCGGCTTTTAGTGACTTACCTGCGCTGACCTGATGGTACAGACGCAGGCTTCTCAGTTGCCCATAATTTATGAACAAGGAGAACTTCCTTAGAGGTACTGTTAGTAGTAGACTTTATTACTACCGGATT
>JASJCW010000285.1 GCA_030065265.1 Prochloraceae cyanobacterium | reverse complement strand
GAGATCCGCTACGCGGTGCGCTCGAAGCTTCAATCTTGATCGATCTCCCAAGTGAGATGGTATCGCCAATCAAAATCGATGTATCGCTTGTTTAGAGGGACTTTCATCAATTTATCTATTTTTTAAGCATAAACTTGCCGCGAGAAATTCAAGCATAAACTCGCCGTTTCTGCAATTTTATGGTGAAAGTGACAGTTATTTTACAGCCTCTATTTATTAGGGCGATCGCTTTAAACGTAGGTTGTCAGGGATAAAATCTACCCAATCACTAATAGAGAAACAAATGCTATTAAAGCCTTAATCCAAGCTGGGAACGGAGTTTGCGGACAAGCTGCCAAAGCTATTAATAGACAAAATATGCCGTATAAATAAGCAGTTATATTATTTGCTGCTAAAGCGAAAAATATTATTCCTAAAATCGCTGTTAAGATTGATATTGCCCATCCCAGATAAGTTTGAATGTAGTTTAATTTTTTATCTATAGAGTTTTTGTTAATTGTCATTTTTAGAATCGTACTATCGGAGCTTCTATATTATTTCAATTGTGAATATCACCTTCTGTTCCCTTCCCAATTCCAGGATATCTCCATTATTTAATCGATAAGGTTGAAATGGTTCTAAAGATTGTCCGTTCAGAATACTACCATTTGTGCTATTTTCATCGACAAACATATAACTATTAACGCGATCGTCCCAAACAATATGAGCGTGAGGACGAGAAATTCGCTCGGAATGAGGAATATCGGTCAGATCTATTTCCGGTTTTGGCATTTTCGGGCCTCCTTTTCTACCGATGTAAAATCTTTTGTGAGGGGTTCTTTCGGGTATTGAAAATTTCTTGCCGCAATCGTGAACTAAAGTTATGGAGGAGCGATCGCTAAATTTTGACTCAACCATTGTAGGAGGACTTACAAAAGTTGGGGGTGAGGGGACTGAACGATCTGGGGTTGGCGGATTGAAAAAGGAGAAAGATTGGGGTGTGGGTTCTAAATTAGGTTGAGATCTAAGGTCTGGTTCGGGTTGAGGAATTCCTAAAGGTTCACCACAAAACGGGCAAAATTCTCCTTGAGGAACTGGTTTTTGAAAGTAGTCGCAGTGAGGATTTTGACATTTAACAGTAGCCATTTTTTGACAATCGATTAATTATTATTTTTATATTTATTACAATTATTTAAAGGTTTTAAAGGTACTAAAAATACTTCTTTGAGCAAGCATTGTCCTTCTTCGGTAGTTAACATTTGGGCAAACTTTCTGCCTATTTGATATTTTGCTTCTTTTTTATTATCGTCTAAATAGATAACGCTAACTGGAAAAGCTAAGGGATATTCTTGATTTTGAAATACTCTCTCGTCAACTCGATAATATCCTCCTTTAATGCATAAGTTTGTTTTTGGGCTTATGGGCTGGCCAGTATTTGATTCTATCAATGTTTGAATTGGGAGATTACCGTCTTCTGCTAATGCTAAAGGGTAAATACTGCATTGATCGAATACTTGAGAGATAAAACCGAATCCAATACCACCAATGGTTTCGGTTTTTTCAAAGTCTTGATAAATAGTTCTGATAATTTCAATAGTTCTTAATTTTTCTATTTCTCCTTTTTCTAGCAAACTATCGAATACAGCTAAGTCGTTGGGATTGTCAAAAACTAATTTTCTAAAGATTCTAATTGCTTCTGGCAGATTTGGAACGAATAGTTTTACTTCTCGATCGGGCCCGCCTATTTCTTGCCAGTTTTTAATTTTACCAGTGTAGAGCGATCGCAATTGTTCTATGGTAATTCGACCTTCTAGAGGTGCAGCTAACCCTCCAGGTCTTTGTTTGGATGTATAGGGAACGAACACTACAATACCATCATGGGCGATTGTGAGACCGTCTAAATTGTCCCTTTCGATTCCGTCTAAAGAACTTATGAGTGCAAACTGAGTTCGATCGGGATCGATTTTGGCGATCGCTTCTTTTTTACTGGTAGAAACAACGTGATTTAATGATAAATTTGGCTGGCGATTTTCTATTTCTTCGATTACGTTAGTAGTTCTGGCCTGTAAAAGTTTTGTTAAAAAAACATAGTTACTAACTCCCGATTTTACAGTTGTAAAAGTAAATTTACCCTCTGGAACTTCAGGAATATCCTTAATATAAGGAACTAAAGATTTATCCGGTTTGCTCGTACTTACTTGTTGCTTTTCCTTGCGGTTAGCACTAAATATTAGCCAACCTATACCGAAAACGATCGCTAAAATTGAAACTGCAATTAAAGGTTTTTTCCAAAATTTAGGCTTTCGTACTTCTTCCTCGCATTCTGTTGCAATAAGGTTTTTTTCATTGGTATTTTTAAGGCGAAGATCGCGCAATGCAAGTCTTGCTATTTTAGTATTTTCAAAAGGCGAATTGATTTCTAGTAACTTGAGAATAAAATTCTTTAAATCGCGATCGCAATCGGGCCACTGTTCGGAATTTTCAGGATCGACAAGCTGGCCCGATCTCGGCTCTGTTTTCCCACCCGATAGAGCATAGAAACCGACTTTTCCTAAACTTTTGAGATCCTCAGCAATTGTCTTATTACTAATTTGAGATTTATTGGGGTCAAATAGTTCTTCCCAAAAACAAAAATCGCTAAGATATACAAAAAATTGCTGCTCTTTAATAGCAACTAAAATACTGTCTAAATTGATATTACCGTGAATTAAACCTGTTTGTATTTGCCCTGAACTATATTGAAATTTGGTATTGTGTAAATATTCTAAACTCTGCAAGCTGCGATCGAAAAGGCTTAATACCTCCTCGTCGCTCATCGCTCCTTGTTCTTTTAAATAAGTATTTAATGTGGGTAAAGTAGCTAAATTGCTTTGTTGAAAAATTAGATAGCAGCGTTTTTGTTCGCGATCGGCGATTCCTTCTGTAGGAAAAAGCAAACGAAAATCTGAAGTTTTTCCATCTGCGGCCCTAATATTACTAACTCGCAAAAAGACTTCTTGTCTGTATCTGACTGCTTCAGGATCGCTAAAAGAGCGGTTTGCTAAGAGGTATTCTTTGATTTCGACAGCTTGCGAGTCATGCTGTCGAATTGCGTTGTATAAACGCCCCATTCCCCGCTTTCCTAATAAATTTCTGATTTGATAGATTCCTCGATTGCCGCGAATTTCTTGTTTTGCGACTAAAGGTAGCGGGAAACCGCACTTAGAACAAAATTTAGCTTTTGGTGCTGCTTGTAAAGTTTCTTGAAGTTGGTGACAAATTAAAGGATCGTTAGATATGCAACGATAGTCTTCATAAGTTGAGGGGATTGTTTCCCTAGATATTTCACCGACTACAGTAGGCGCGAAACCTGATGCTGCAAACTCTGAAGGAGATCTTACTGCGGTAGAAGTGTTATTTTGAGATTGTGGATTGAAGGAATTAGGAACTTCAATATTTTCTGCTCTTCTAATTCCTTCGCGCTGTAGTTCTTGAGCTAGCAGCCTGCGTCCTTCCTCAGTTAAAGGATTGTAGCGAAAAAGATGGAAAAATTGCCTGATACCATCAGCAATCCGATAGTATATATCGCCTAATTTCATATTGTTTGAACCATTAATAGAATTAAAATTAAAATAGACTTTTATTAAAAATATTTGGATTATTCTGTTTGTTTCTTATCTTTTTTATTCTGAAAGAATTGTAGCAAATTATTCTTATTTCGTGAGCTTTGGTTCTTTTCTATTTGAGGATCTTCTCCTTCTTCTGATTCAGAAGAATCGAGTTTAATATTTTTGATATCTTCGGACTTAATATTTTTTGTTTGTTGGTTTTGCCCGTCTGACGACATTATCTCTTCTGAATTTGTTTGGCTAGAATCTCGCTCAGCGATTAATTGTTCTGTTTGATTTTCTGAGATTTGGTTAACATCTTTGTCAGAATCGCTGTTCTTTTTTTTTGTAGTATTAGCTTCATCTGAAGTAAGAGGATCGGACTCACCAAAGGCGCGATCTCGAGAAGGTGAAATTTCATCGGATTGATTATCCGATATTTTTTCTCGATTTGTTGGTGGAGTTAAAGACCTGGGCTTTTCAACTCGATCTGTATCATTTTTTTCGTTTTTTTGTAAAGTCTCTTCGAGATCTATTTTAGAAGTATTTTCAGTAATTAATTGTTCTGTTTTAGGTTGTGAACTTTTACCATCATCGGATGAATTAGTTTCAATTTTTTCTGTAATATTATTTTTATCTGAAGTAAGAGGATCGCACTCATCAAAGGCACGCTCTCGAGAAGGTGAAATTTCATCCGGTTGATTATCCGATATTTTTTCTCGATCTGTTTCTAAATTTAGAGAGCTACTTTCTGGAATAATTTCATCTCGATCTTGAAGAGATTTGCTTTGTGCATTATTAGAATCTTCTCTGACTTGTTGAGGTTTATCTTTAGCGTTCTCTGGTGAAGATTTTGCACTTTGAGCCTCCGATAAAGCGAGATTTCGAGCGGATAATTCTAGAATAGTTTTGGATAAGTTAGCTCTATCTAACTTAGCTTGTTTAAGATTGACATTTTCTAAATTTGCTCCTGTTAAGTCAGCTTCACACAAGTTAGCATATTGCAGATTAGCATTTTGCAGATCGGCATATTGCAGATTAGCATTTTTTAAATTTGCTCCGCATAAAATTGCGGCATTTAAGTTACAATTTTGTAAATTAGTATTTCTAAGATCTGCATCTTCTAAATTTGCCCCGGCTAGGTTGACTTTTCCTAAGTTAGCTCCCTCGATATCTGCTTCTTTCATCTGCGCTAATTTTAGATTAGCTTCTTGGAGGTTGGCAGCACGCAGATCGGCATATTCCAAATTGACTTGAGTAAAATTTCTCTCTCCTAATCTATAAAGTTTAATAAGCTCTTTAGCGTCCATATAAATTACCTCCATATCGAGCGAGTATTGTTTTAAATTTTGATTGTCTCAAAACAAGTAAAAAATTTGGAGAAAAATTGTGAACTGTTGCCGCCCTAATCCAGCTTGTATAAATTTTTGTCGTTTGAACGGAAAATTAATTTCTGGGAAGGGAGTGATTCGTAATCCCCAAAATGGGTGGGAATACGAAGTTTTAAGAATACTCGCCCAAGGGGGAATGAGTACCACTTATTTAGTTTACGATCGCCAAAATTGTAAGCTAGCCGTACTTAAAGCAATTAATGCCGAACTAGCTTTACGATCGAAAGCCCGCGAAATGTTCGAGCGGGAGGCTAGAATCCTAAAATCTTTGGAGCATCCGGCAATACCTAAATATTATGATTTTTTCGATACTCGAGAGCGTTATTTTTTGGTAATGGAAATGGTTCACGGTAAAAATTTAGACCAAATCGTATCGCCAGTATCGCCTACTCAAGCTATCGAATGGTTGTTACAAACTTCTAGTATATTAGATTACTTACATAAACGTAATCCTCCTCTGATTCACCGAGATATTAAACCAGGAAATTTAATACTTCGTTATAGAAATTGTCAGATTACGTTGATTGATTTTGGCGCGGTTAAAGAAGCTACAACTCCACCAGGAACAAGAATTGCTACCCCAGGATACGGCGCACCGGAACAACAAAGCGGCAAACCCTGCACTCAATCTGATTTTTATAGCTTGGGGATGACTTTAATCTATTTATTAACCAGGCGATCGCCAAGTCAATTTCATGTTGCTAGTAAATATAAGTTTGCTGGTTTAGAAGATGCAGGCATTCCAAAAGCTTTAGTATCTCTTATCGCGACTTTAACGGCATTTTTACCTGAAGATCGGCCCCAAAGTGTTGCTGAAGTAACTAATTTGCTAAGGGAGACTTTCGAGCAAGTAAAGGTTTATTAGCCCAAGATATCAAGGGAAAAATATTATTAAAGATTTATTGGGAACGATCTCGTCAGCTAAAAATGAACTGAAAAAAGAAAAAGTTAATATTAGAGCTATTTTTCAATGATTGGCAATGTCAGCACGACTTGCCATAGACTACTAATATAATTTTTAATTAATATGAATTCCCAAACTTGTATATTTCTGACATTAGTGGGATAGGTTCTTATTGGATTCGGTAATCAAAGAAAGTATGAGAGTTTTGCCAGCAGTACCTTGGAATTGGATAGTTTCGTCTGGAGAAACCGAATTAGGGGGTTATCAAATACCCGCAAAAATGGAAATCTTGGTAAATTAGCGGGAGAAATTGTGCCTTTTCCTCGATAGATCCGCCAATTACAAGGGACTTTTACTCTTCCTACTACAAGATATAATACTACTAAATGTAACCCTCTTTTGTGATTATAGGTATTAACTGCGCCCTGGAAATCTTTAAAATCTCCCCTTTTTTCTAAAGTTGTCAAATCGATAATTGCTTGTAAATGCGGTCGTCTACCTTTGTGAGAATAAGACAAAATTTGTTGCAATATCCCGGGACGAAAGATTCTAATTAATTTTCTGGTTAGCCACTTATATTTATTCAAAAATCTCGACATAGAACTGCCAGATTTTGTTGGACAGTTAGATGCACGAGAAATACCTGTTGCTTCTAATAATAGTCCTAAAATAGCTTCAAGGCTTTCTGCTTGCTCCGTCTTTACGCTGAGGTCTACTCAGCGCAGGCGGTGCGCTTTTTGATAAATAGTTGGCATTAAGGCTAAAAAACTAGTAAATAAGATTTGAACGCAATTAGATAAATCTGACAATAGTTAATAATAGAACTCAATTTTTAACTTTATATCCGATTTTTATTTTAAAGTCTATTTGTAGTACAACAAAACGCTTATTTTTGGTAGCGCACCGCATACACGAAGTGCAGCGAAGCTAGCGGATCCCGCAGGGATCGCTCTGGGGCAAAATCTGAGGTTACGAATAAAAAATTCAAAACTTTGTTATTGTTCCTCGTTGCTTTGATAAAGAATTTGCATAATCCGAGAGCCAGGTTCACTCAGAGCATCTCGATCGATTTTAAATAGTATATTTTTACTGATATAGAGATTAACGATAAATTTATTAAGATTGAAATTCTATTTCCAAACCAATAGTTAGAATCAAACCAAATTTAGTTAGAATCAAACCAAAATCGGTTTGAATCAAACCAAAATCGGTTTGAAATAAAAAAATATAAAAATGGATATAAACAATACACAGCAAGCAATTGAGGCAAATTTAGAGGCAGACGATTCTAACCAAAATCCAAACCAAAATCAGTTTGAATCAAACCAAAGTTCAAACCAAATCCAGTTAGAATCAAACCATATTCGGTTAGAATCAAACCAAAATCAGTTTGAACCTATATTCCCTCTAACCAAAACTGTCGCAGCTAAATTACTCGGCAAAACCGATGCAGGGATCGCCAAGTGGATCGACAATCTATTTACTGTTTACACCGAGGTTGAGAAGGATCGATTCTTTTACAAAAAGAAGAAAATCACTGAATGGGGTTTTGAACAACTAGTTATTTATAGTCGAGCAACTAGTCCAAATTTTGCCCAGTACGATCGCGCTACTGGAGAAACAATTTGGAACGCGGATGGTACACCTGTCGCGATGGTAGAAAACGAAAACCGCATTCCAGTTAAAAACTATCTCAGAAATTTACAGAACTCTCTACTGGTTGAGGAAGTCGAGATACTAGCTGAAGAAATAGAAATTGGTACATCTGCTCTAGTTCCTGTCGATCTTAATGAGATAGCAGCACTTGAAGCAATCTCAATGGATAAAATCGAAACTGATGCTTTATTTGCTGATGCGAAAAGAAATCTAGAGAAAACTGAATTAACTTATCAAAAAGTTCGTGCCATCCAACGCCGCAAAGCAGCAACTAGAGGGGCATTAGATGCCGCAGAAGATGCTCAAATTTATACTAAAGCATATCAAGCGGCTGCATCTCACATCGAGAAGAAAAAGCTTGAAACTGATTTGCACGAGGAAGATTAGTAAGATTTAAGCTCCTAGTTAAACACATAAACTAGGAGCTTAAATCAAAAGCTTTCATATCATCTGGAATCAAAACTTTAAGCTGAAATATACAAGATCATTTTATTTATTTCGACCCTTCAAATCGATTAATAACAAAGAGTCAAGCCATTTCAAGTCAAATTTATACATATTTTATGTATAACCTGTTATCGCAATTTATTTGAATCAATCAACCAAACTAATGATAAATTTATTAAGATTGGAATTTTACTCCGACTTTTCGGATAGGCTCTTAGTGCAAAATTTGGATCGATTTTCAAATCATTTTTGGACTTTTTTTTAATATGCTTTCCCTATATTTTTGCTGTCGGAGCTAATCTTTCGGCCAGCAGGATATCTGTTTGCGCCCCGCGTACACGAACGGGCCTTCGGCGCGGCATAGCCCTCCCTCTTCGAGATCGTGTGTAGCAAAAATAAGGAGAATTGGTATAACCTCGGTGTTTTAAAACCGCTTTTTTCCATACCCAAACAGCCAGAAATACGCGCTGGCTAGAAAATTGCATTATTTACTGCAAAAAAGGAGCTTATTTTGGCTAATTCAAACAACAAATCCCGCGCTAATAGCAGGGTTATCGTCCCATAAATTGACTATATGAGCATAAATAGCAGTAGTTCTCGGATCGGCGTGGCCTAAAAAATCTTGAATTACTCTGAGTGGTTTACCAATGCTTGTTAATCGAGCAGCC
>JASJCW010000284.1 GCA_030065265.1 Prochloraceae cyanobacterium | reverse complement strand
AATGCTCGGAGTAATCAACATCGTTTACGGAGCATTCGTCGCCTTCGGACAAACCCACCTAATGAGAAGACTTGCTTACGCTTCCGTTTCTCACATGGGCTTCGTACTAATCGGAATTGGAGCTTACACTGCGATCGGCATGAACGGCGCGATGTTACAGCTCATCTCTCACGGTTTAATCGCGGCAGCAACCTTCTACCTAGCAGGAGTTGTCTTCGACCGCACTGGCACGCTCTGGATGGACAAAATCACTGGCTTAGCCAAAGAAATGCCGAGAGCCTTCGCTTTATTCACTATCCTGGTTTTAGCAGGAGTTGGACTACCTGGAACTAGCGCGTTCGTCGGTGAAATCACAGTTCTACTCGGTATCGGTACTAGTGAAGTATATTCGACAGCATTCAAAGCACTGGTTATCTTCCTTTCCGTTGTCGGCGTAATCGTTACTCCCATCTACTTCTTCTCCACTCTCAGAGTAGTCTTCTACGGCAGTGGTAAAACTGAGTACAACACTAACAGATTCCAACTCGATGTTAGCCCTAGAGAAGTATTCATCACTGGTGCAGTAATCGTCCCCGTTATCGTCCTCGGTTTCTACCCCAAACTCTTAACTAACACTTTCGACGATAAAACTGCAGAGGTTGCTGAATTAGCTAAAGCAGCATTACCCACAGAAGTACAACTAGCTGAGCGAAGCACTACTGAATTTAGCTACCCTCGCTCTTTACCCGCAGGAACTTTCATCGCTCCCGCGATCGCCGATAAGTAAATAAAAACCCTCTCTTAGCTACACTAAATGGCGTAAACTACCAGGGATCTATCGAAAAAACTGTTTTCAAACAAAGACTTTAAGTCTTTTATTTCTCTTCAATCAAAGACCTCCAATCACTGGAGGTTTTTGTTTTTTTTATTTTCCCCCTAGATCTCTCTCCAGTTAAAACAGAAAAGTTCTTTAATTTGAATTAAATTACAAACTAAAGAACAGGCTCACTAAAGACAATAAATCTTAATTATGGATTTGAATCACAATTATATGTGATCTTGATTTTATGCTAATATATTGAGCCTGCTTATTCCGGCCTGGGATCATTTAAAAACAAACGAAGAGCGATCGCACAAAAACTCTCTTTTCCTTGAGAATCGATACAAAACCTCAATTTGCTGATAAATTATTAACTGTAGCCAAGTAACCATCCGGTTTGGCTCAAAAAAAATCGACTACCAAATTAAATAAATTAGTAGTCCGAATAAAACGTATTGAAATTTCAGAAATCTATGAAATTATATTCAATTGTAAAAAACTTACACGGCTAATCCGCAAATGTATCTTCAAGATAAAACAAATCTGGTCATAGGTCAATCGGTAAATAAACATTCTGCTAGTTGCTCGACGGCGACAAGCGGAAAAATCTGTTTACCAACTGCCGACAGATTTAACTCTATCATTATTTGGAGAGCATTATCGAGAGAGAAATTAGTTTTTCAGCAATTGAATGAATTTCTAGCTGAAATTGGCTCTTTAAGACGATCTAACGTCTAAATTGATCTAATTAGCTAATTATAGATTGAAGAAATTTTTAAGGAATCGGAGCGATTAATTTATTTAGTTTGGCAGTCCCGACCACAAAACTTATCGGGAGAATCTAGAAATGGTAGTAGCATTCACAGCCAAACAAGAACAACAGCAAAATTCTTTTCAAGCAGCAAGCGATTATCAAAAGACCAAGGGCAAAAAGCTCACTCAAAAACACTACAAACACTGCTGTGGCAATGATATTGCCAAGAAACAGCGAGGTCTTAACCCTGAATGGATTAAAGCTAATTGCTACTCAGCAGACATTAAAGAAGCTTCTGAACTACTTTACTATGAAGCTAAATCGCCAGGGATAATAATAGTCGGTCAAAACGGACAGTATCAGTTCAAACCGAATAAACCTTGGGCCAACAAACAGGGTAAAAAAGCCCCCAAATATCGCACAGCATACGGCGACGAGTATGACGCTCTACTACCCAACCATCCCACAGACCCTAATTTTTGGTCAAATTTAGAAGAACTAAAAAAACATTGCTACATAATCGACGGGCGGCCCTACATCTTAATAACTGAAGGAGCATTTAAAGCAATCTCAGCCATGATTCATGGTTACGCTACAGTGGCTTTAATGGGGGTTGAAATGGGTTTGACACCAAAGAGTGCAGATCCGCAGGGCAAACGCTATCTAGTGCCTTCTTTAGAGGTTTTAGCTAAAGCTGGATTTGGCTTTATTTTGGCATTTGATGCCGATATGTACCGCAATCCGGCAGTTAAATTGGCATTAATTAAACTGGCCCACCAACTGAAAAAGTTTAAAGTGCCCGTTCGCTGTCTGCCAGAGTGGGACGAAACAAAAGGAAAAGGAATCGACGACTATATCCAGATGAACGGAATCGAAGAATTCAGAGAAAAGCTAATCGCCCAAGCCATTAGTTGGGAGTCGTGGGAATCAAAATACGGCAGCGAAACGACTGAAAAAGGCAAGAAAATCCCGAAAGCTGACATTATTGGGGTGGAATTCGCTGAAGAATACAGACAGCGTTGGATATATTGCGATCAATATAAAAACTGGCTAATTTACGAGGAGGAATTACCAGGAGTTTGGGAATTAGTTTCTAAAGATTTTATAGAACATAAAATCCATTTTCTTCTCAAAGCAAGAGGGATCGAGGGCTACGGAAGTAATTCTTACATTAACAATATTCTCGGCACGATGAAGCGAGAATTAATAGTTCGCACTTGGACAAAGCAGAATAGTGCCGCTTTTTTACCCTTCAAAAATGGAGTTTTAGAAATAGCCACCGGGAAATTCCAGGATCACAGCCCCGACTTTCGTTTAACTTGGCAATTACCCCGCGAATACGACCCAAATGACACCGATTGGTCGTCTATTTCCAATTGGTTAGATGAGGCGATTCAAGGAAACACGATGGACAAAAAGAGGTTATTGTGTTTTGCTGCTGCGGTTTTAAGAGGGAGATACGATTTACAAAAATTCCTGCATCTAATGGGGGATGGAGGTACGGGTAAATCGACTTTTAGTAGCCTGTTGATCGCACTAATTGGCACAGAAAATACTGTCAGCTTGAATATACCCCAGCTCGAAGATAAACACGAAATTGCGCGATTATTGAATAAGCGGCTTTTAGTGATGTCGGATCAGGACAAAGCTGGCAAGCGTTTAACGAACTTTAAAAGTTTAACCGGTCAGGATTTTTTGTCGGGTCGAAAATTATTTGAAAATAGTTTTGAGTTTAAGTTTGAAGGGATGGCAGTGATCACCTCAAATAAGACTGTTTTTAATTCGGGTTTGGGTTCTTGGTTAACTCGGAGAACGATTATGGTTCCGTTCGATCACAAGTGTCCAGAGAGTCAAAAGCGGGACTTGATGAAGGAATTTGAACCCGAACTGAGCGCACTAACTAACTATTTACTTTCAATCCCAATCTCCGAAATTGAAAGTGTCTTGAAAGGACTCGGATCTAAATCGGATTTATCTGGGGCGGTTTGGGAGTCGTTAATGCTTTCTGATGGACTAACGGCTTGGCTTAACGACCATATTATTTACGACCCTGAAGCTTTTACCCGGATTGGCAGCAACAGTCACGAATGGGCAGACCTTGATGAATACGATTCAAGTCGTTCTTCCTTGTACGGCAGCTATACATTGTATTGTCGTTCAACTAATCGGACAGCGAAAAGCCTTCAAAATTTCTCAGCTGATCTACAAGAACAATGTCGGCGCATTCTGGGTTGGGATATCGAAAAAGTTAAAAAGAAAATTGCAGGTAAAAGTTTTAGGGTAATCCTTGGCTTAAAACTGCGAAATCCACAAGATAACGAGCCGACAATAGAAGACATTTTATCGGGGGACAACCCAGGAGACAGCCTAGAACCACCCAAGGGGGACAACCTGAAACCCCCGCCAAATAAGGAAACTAAGAAAGGGGACAACCTGATTTTAAAAACAAGAGAGAAAAAAAATAACTTCGCTCTTATCTGTGACAATATAGAAACTGTCACAAATTTGTTTCGAGTTGAAGATATATTTGCTACTTCCCCCTCTATCTCATCCACCATCATAAATCGAGCGGCACTGGAAATAAAAAGTGACAGTTATGAGACTGTCACAGACTATAAGGAAGTTGAAAAAGAATTAAGTAGAAATCCAAGTCAGGTTGTCCCCGATAGCTCAACCCCCATAAATCAAGAGGTTGAGGTTGTCCCCCAGGCTGTCCCCCAAGGTGGCGACCAGGTTGTCCCCCCTTCAGTAAAAGCAGATGAAGAGGAAAAAGAAGTAGTTTTAACGACTGAAGATGGGGACTGGAGGGAAAGAGATATCGATGACATTGCCTCGTTGTTATCTAAGCCAGAAAGTCGAGAGGAATTCGAGAAAGCGGTATATAACTCTAATGGTGAAATCTGGTTGCCAAAACAAGTTCTTAACCTAGCAGCCAAACGATTAACGAATGAACGTCGCGAACAAATAAAAGCTTGGGTACTTGAAATTAAAAATAACTTGCAATCGGATAATTGTTCTGATTGGGAAATTTTTCGCTCCGAGAAACAATTGAATCTGTTTCCCGAAAGCGATTGTCGATTCTAATTAATAATCAGGCTAAAAATCGTTTGAAATTATCGTAGTCGTCGCCATGTCGCAAACAATAATACATGGCGATTCGGAATCGTTTGTTGATTTTTGGCGTTTGAGATATTGTTTGGACTGCTTAGGCTGGTTAGGTTGGCTCAGAACCTTTGACACTACTCCCTGCTTTAAAAAAAGCAGGAGTGTCAACAGAGAATCTAGCTATAGCTCAATATCTTGAGATTTCTGAGGTTTTAACTCTTGTTGTCGTTGGTTTAACTCTTGTTGTCGTTGCTGCTCTCTATATTCGTCTAATTCTTTTAAATGTTTTAAATGTCTTTCAAAAGCATTTATATTTTCTTGAGAGATTATCGAACTGATTCGTAGCTCGTTATTAGTTTTGTTTTTGAGATCGGCATCTAGAATTAAGCCCACATTGCGCTTGCTAATACTGAATACTTCCTGGTGACTATTGAAGCGAAGGGTATAATTATAGCCTCTAATTTCCCAAACATTAGGTTGAATGAATTCTGCCTGGGTACTAGGAGTTTGCTTGTATATTTGTACGCCTAGACGGAGAAGCTTACAAGCGTTCTCGATATTATCTGGGGAGGTTAACAAGCTTGGGGAAGCTTCCGATTCTTGAGGATCTGGGGCTGGATGATCCGGTTTTTTGCTAGTTTGACTGGTATTTTCTGGTTGAGTAGTATCCGAAGACTTTAATTTCTCTCTTGCTTCAAAGTATTTTCCTATTAAACGCTTATTGTAAGAGGTAGCGTCATCTTTTTCACCGATATTATCCTGCTGTAATGGGGGATTTTCTGGGTTCAGATCGGGAGAATTGTCGGGTTTTTCTGGTGTCGATCTTGCTTCAGTGTCGGATTGCCCAAAACCTTTTCTGTCAAAGAGGTTATCGGTTTGATTCTCTCGTTGTGATGGTGAATTTTTATCTGATTTGTCGGGGGAATTATCGGGTTTTTTCTCGAAACCGAATCCCCTTTTAGGATAATCCTTTTTTCGACTCCGTTTGTGGGCTTGTATCATGCGAAGTAGTTCTTCTAAAGCGTAGTTCTTCTGGGGCAGTTCGACAGTTTTTTGAGAATTTCCTTGTCCCTGCTTTAATTCCTGCTGTAATGGGGGATTTTCTGGGTTCAGATCGGGGGAATTATCCGGTTTTTCTGGTGTTAATCTTATTCCACTCTCAGATTGCTCAAAACCTTTTCTGTCAAAGAGGTTATCGGGTTGATTTTCTTGTTGCGCTCGCCAATTTTTCTCCGATTTAGCAGGGGATTGGTCGGTTTGTATGTCGAAGTCGATTCCTCTGTCAGAAAAACCCTGTTTTCGACTCTCTTTGTCGGTTTGTATCATGAGCCGTTCTTCTGGAGTCTGGTTTCTTTGGGGTTGATTGGCAGTTTTTTGGGAATGCTCTCGTTGCCGCTTTAATTCCTGCTGTTGCTTCAATAGCTTGTTCTCTCGTTCCTTCTTTTCGGCTTCAATTTCTTGTGAAATGCGCTCTTTTTGAAGCTGTAATTGGACTATTTCTTGGTTAACTAAAGCGATCCTTCTATGTTCGTCCCCATAAGCTGTACGAATCCCGATTTTTTCTAAGGCATTAGCTCTTGCTCCGAGATGAATTTGAGGGACTTGATTAGAACCGCGATCTGCTAAAGAACGACAATCGACCTTGACTCGGTGTCCTGCTCGTTTTAGGGCGAGGTTAACGTAATCCTGCCATAGTTGGCGTTCTTCTTTTAAAAAATCCCCGTTAGCTTGACCCCGTTTAAATTGAGGATTCCAAGACCTTTCCTTTTTCCCAAAGCCGTTCGAGTCGATGGTTCTCATCGTCAGCATGACGTGCATGTGGGGATTGTGAGTATCTAAATCGTGAAAGGCTAAATCTGCTATCATCCCTTTACTGACGTAGGTTTTGTGAACGAACATAGCCCCTAATTTAATCTGCTCGATGCGACTAAGTTCGCTGGGGAGAGCGACCATTATTTCTCTAGCTAACTGACTATCCTTTCGCTTTTCTGCTTTTTCAACCTCGTTCCAAAGAGCCGATCTCTGATATACCCACTCAGGGACATTTTGCGGGGCTAATATTTGACAATGACTTGCTGATTTGATGTGGCGATAGTCGAAAATCAGTCCGGTGCGATCGTCCCTAATTGTAGTTCTGGCTCGATAGGCAGCAGCAGACGTGGCACTTCTTCCTGCCGACCTTTTAATTATTTGAGATTTGAAGTGATAGATTGCCACGATTTTGATTTTAAGAGTTGAAAATTATTACCACAAAATAATTAAATAAACCGATTAAAGTGATAGTAAAATAAGTGTCATAATTGTTTAATTATTCTTAATTAAACAAGTTAAACGCAAAATCTTAAAAAGGGGCTGTAACAGCTCCGTTTTTTTGTGGAAGGGGGTTTGGGGCAAAGCCCCAACGCACACAATCATACGGGGACAAATTAGGGAGAGTAGGAGGATTTCTATATCCGTATGATGTATAGTGTGCGCATTGCTCCCTTAAAGTCGCAAAGTTGATTATAATTGTACTGTGTTTTCTGCATTTTTCCCGCTTTTTTATAAATTTTGACCCTAAAAAAACTTGTCAAAAAAAATCCTTCAACCCCTTTGAAAACAAGGGCTTTGAGCAATAAATAGTAGAAATTTTTGTGTAATGATTTGGCATTAAACGGTGTTAAATGGTGTAATTTTTTGTAGAAAATAAGAACAACCTAGGTTGAGGCAATAAACTACAACAAATAATAACTAAAAAACGCCTTTTTACATCGTTTAAAAATTTTGTCCTTTAAAAAGTTAACTTTTCAATCCCCGAAACTCTTGACTCACAAGGGCTTGAGCAGTTCATTGATACAAATGCTCAGACAATAAAAGTTCATTAAATATGATTTTTGTCACTTGAAAATAGCTCCAACCCCCTTGGAGGGGGATTGAAAGAAAAAACTACTAGCCAAAAATGAACTTTAATGAGCTTTTATCAAAAATAGAAAAAATTAAGGATTTTTGCCTTGACAAAAACTAAAACATCTGTATTTGGATCGAGCCAATTCATTGTTAAATAGTAGTAATTTTGTACATGGCAAAACTCTGAACAAGTTAGCCTCGAATTTAGCGGCTGCAGTCAAAATTGACCTAATATGGGGCAATTTAGTCCAATTTGGAACAAATCGTTCTGCCAGTCAAGTCTGACTAATTGGTTGTTCAACTAATTAACTATTTATTTATGAGTAAACGAGAAGATCGCATTCAAAAACTAGAAGCTAAAAAACAACAAATAGATGCTCAAATAGACAAGCTCAAGGCTCTTAATTCTGAAGAAAGCCGCAAAAAAGAAACTCGTCAAAAAATTCTTTTAGGATCTTGGGTATTAAATCAGATTGAAACTGGTGAAATGGTCAAAGAGGAAGTGATGGCAAAGATGGATAAATACTTGACCAAAAATATAGATCGCAAAGTTTTCGATCTGCCGCCGCTGGAAAAAAAGATCTCGAGTGAATTAAAAAAACAGAAAACAAGATTGTAGAAAACAAGTTTTTTTGTGAGTGGAGTGAGAATGAAACTTCTCGATAGTTATTTGTTCTTTGAGAAAGTTTGTGCTGTTATCAATATGTACTTGAGGCTGTCCCGCTAACCTCGTATTCCGACATTGAGATAGATAGCGGGAACAATTAAGTATTAGTTATCAAAAACATTAAAATATATAAAGTAAATAGAATGTTAAGAAAGGTTGCGTTTTTGTAAACAAAAGTTAAGATACTGGTGGTTAAACAAAAACCACATAAAATAAACCGCAATCATACCAGAACATGACAACTACATTACAACAACGCGAAAGTGCTTCCTTATGGGAACAGTTTTGTG
>JASJCW010000283.1 GCA_030065265.1 Prochloraceae cyanobacterium | reverse complement strand
AATTCCTATCTTAATTAGCGGATAAAAAATAGTAAGTGAGGTACTTATCACTTATTTAGTAGAGTTTTCTGCCCGAACAAAAAATAGTAGTGAAAGCTGTAATTAAATCTGTTCGGTTATTATTAAATTGAAGCTACAAAACAAGCTTTATCAGCCGAAGGCTGAGGGAACAGGGAACAGGAAACAGCGAACGGGCAACAGGTTTTTGTTTTTAAGAGTAATAGATAATGTTCGTAACTGATACCAATTCTATTTAGAGTTGCTACATTTCGGAGATGAAGGGCAACAGGCAATAGCGGTGAGACCCCGCGTCGGACGGCGTTCACTACGACGGCGTTCAACATTCTGAGGAGACCTCTGCTTGGTTCGCCCGACATATCTGAGGACACCTCAGATATGGCGAATCCGCAGAATCCACGCCTCCGCAAGACGCAAGGGAACGCTCACCAAGACAGAGGGCAGAAGGATAATCCTTAATCTGTAAGCTTTTTGCCAAGATTAAATGTCCTAACCTTTAGTTCTATCGCTATAAGTCAAAAGTTAAAAGTCAAAAAAAATTACGTCAATTCTTATTATCAATAATACTCAAAGCTAATATTAAAATAATATTAATTTCTACTTTTTTAAGCAAATCTTAAAAAAGTTGTTTTTTTTATCTTTAGCGATATCTAGAACACAAAAAGCGGGCGATCGCATTATTTATTTTTTCTAGAATGCGTATAAATGCAAATGCAAACATCACTAAAAACAAGATTTAAACATGAAAGTTTCTAACCTAGCGAGAGTATTACTAACTAGCAAACGTCACCGTTCTCAGCGTCGCGATTCTTCAATTTTGATTCGTTCTCTGCACGAACTGCAATTAAAAGATTCTGCTAAATCTTTCAAAAATAGATCTTAAAAAATCACTTTGAACTGAAATAACTGAGGTCAAAATAATGACAAGACTGCACTATCGCGGAATTCCTTACAAAAAATCAATTCATACCCTTGAAGTTCAAGAAACTGAAATTAAAGGTAAATATCGAGGGGCTACTTGTTATCTTCGTTTTGGAAAAGTTCAGCGAGTTTCTTGTTCTAAATCTCCCCGAAAATATCGAGGCATCACTTACGGCATTTAAAATTAGATCGTAATTAAAAGCAATAACTAACACAAGTTCCCTAAATTTAATTTAGGGTATTTTTAATTTATTTTAAATCCCAACGAAAGATTTTACTGTTAGCAGCAACAATTGCTGGAGGTAAAGACTGATTATCAATAATTTTTTCTGCTTTCATATCGTAGGTAATGTAATTTGTTTTTCGAGCAGAAAGATCTATATCTATTAAGGTTAAAGTAGATCTCGCAGGTAAATTGCTATTAAGTAGCTGTCTCGGGCCGCTTCCTAATGCACCCGCATTAAGCAACTCTAATTGACCCTTTTTACCGGGATAATAAGCATGGTGATGGCCGCTAATATAAGTAGCAACGCGATACTGCTCCAATAAACCCCTCAATCTTTCTGCATTTGCTAAATATGCTCCGGGTCGATCTCTTCCTACTGATACCGGATACAGTGGTAAATGTCCCATGACAATCCGCATTTTAGCTTTTTGTGCCTCATTGCTTGCTAAAGTGCGATCGATCCAAGTTAATTGTTGAGATCTAATTATATGAGTCGAAGCATCCCAAACTAAAAAAAAGATCCCCTCTTTTTCAAAACTGTAATAAAAAGGAAATTTGGCGCGATCGATAAAATTCAAACCAAGATCGCGACGATCGCTATTCCAATATCGATCGGCTAAAATGCGATCGAGGGCAAAAGTAAATTTTCCTTTAACTAAAGCTCCAGAACCGTCATGATTGCCTATAGTTATACCGAAAGGAATTTTTAACTCTGCGATCGGCGATGCAATATTGCGATCGAATGCATCCCACATTGCTTGAATTTGAGACTCGCTGAGGCTAAGTTTTTGTGCCGCGATCGCATCCCCAGCGCAAAGAATTAAATCCGGTTGTAACCTCGAAATCGCCGCGATCGATCGCCTTACCGATGGTTCGTAACTAGTCGAGCCGTATCGACCGTTAAGGTCGCTTAAAACTAAAATCCGAAAGTTTTTATCAAATTTATTGGCAAGCGGTGTGTAACTCTCAGATAAAGGTCTTTTAATTGAATTTTGGGCTAAAGTCTGGTTTGCAAATATTGCTCCACCCAAAGCTGCAGATCCCAGCAAAAAATAACGGCGATTAATATTCATTATCTCAACAAAACGATAATAAAACTAATTCCGATTAAAGCAAGTAAAGTGATTAATCCCGGATTGCGTTGACACCAAATTTGCAATCCTTTTATTCCCCCTGGAGTTTTATAAACCGGAGGATCTAAATCATTATTGTCAACGTCGAGATAGTTCTGATACATGGTACAAGTTTTAGCATAGGGACGCTGGGGATAGGTACAAGTATCGTCGCGATCGTAAGTACAAGTATCGCATAAAAGGGTCTCTCCTTCAGCGCGATGCAAGGGGATACCGGGATGACCGAAAGCTTTTAATTCCGTACGACAATACTTACAAGTAATATCTGTAAATTGTACTTTTTGGTGACATTTGGGACATTCAGGCATGGGACAATTTTAGATCGAGAAAAGAGACAGAGCAAAAAGAGATTATTTTAGATTATAATTCCGATTCTCAATCTCTGATTTTAAGCATTTTTAAAAAATACTTATCTACTAAGCGATCGCAAGATTTTTTTAATCTTATTTTAAGGAAATTTTCGCAGTTGATATTCTTTACTTTCGAGCAACTTATATTTATTTTCTCCCAGACTGGCAGCAAATTTTCGTTCGGTCGCATCTATTGTTTCTATCGGAATTGCTTTCCACTGTTCGCGACTTTGCCAGCGCACGATAATAATAATTTCTTCGGCTATTTCTGGATTTATCCAAACTTCTTTACTGATAAATCCGGGATAGTTTTTTAACGGAGGCGACCATATTTCTCGATCTTTTTCGATAAATTCTTCTCGCAATTCTGGAGAGACGAAAAATTTCAAATATTCAATAACCATTATTTTATTCTTCTTTTAAATCTGCAAAAAAATCTCTTTTATTAAACGGTGCTGTTAAAAATCTGTAAGCTGCTTTTGCTTTAGTCAACCAGGCGATTCTCGTGCCATTTTTATTGTTAGCAAGTACCCGATCTACCAGCCAAGGGCTAACAGTTTCTACGCGATCGGCTAAAATGTTTAAAACCGTTCTGACTTGCTTTCTTTTGGTCGGTTCGCTATTGTTATCCGTCGTACCTAATAGGAGATCTGTGATTACCATTCCCGGACTGATTGCCCCGACTAAAACTTTAGTTCCTTTAGTTTCTTGAACTAAAGACTCTGTTAAAAATCTAATTGCATATTTTGTCGTCCCGTAGAGGGTAAAATTAGCAATTTTCCCGCCGTCGCTTCCCGAACCTTCGAGATTGTAAACCGCCCCAAAACCCTGTTCTAACATCCCGGCGATCGCTACTTTACAGCCGTAAATCGCCCCAGTTAAATTAATCTCAATTACGCGATCGATTTCTGTTACTTCCTGCTTCCAAACTGGCAGCCGAGAATGACTGACTCCAGCGTTATTAATCCAAATATCAATAGTGCCAAAATGTGCTTTACTTTGCTCCCAAAGTTGTTTTAATTCTGCGTATTTTCTAACATCGCAAGCCAGGGCAAAAATTTTAGTTTCGGGATATTTTGCTTGCAGTCGATCGCGGGCTAAATTGGTACTTTCAACAGTGCTACCGCTAATCACTACTTGACAATTGCGATCGAGAAAAGATTGAGCTAAACCCAAGCCAATTCCGCGACTGCTTCCAGTAATTACAATTGTTTTCATTTTAAAAAACGATCGAAGTATAGATAAAGCGGATCTTTTGAGAAGATCCTAATTAAGTTTATAATTTTCTTTAATCTGCTCTGAGAATAGCCTCCTGTCTCTTAAGTCGATTTATTCTGCGCTATTATCGTTATATTCTGCTAAATTATTCAGAGCTTCAGCAGCATATTGAATTGCCGAACTTAATTCGTCTAATTCTTCAGAACTATAAATTTCAATCTTTTCTTTCAGTATTTCTTGTAATTTAATGATAATTTCTTTTTGATTGGCGATCGCTTCGCTAAAGTCTCTCATTTCTAACATAAAAACTAATTCTAATTTTTTGTCCTCTTTTAGTGTCGATCGCTCGGGAAAAAAACTAAAAAAAGTATATATTTTTTTCAACTTTTCCTGAAGGAAAATTTTATAATTCCTCAGTTCAGCTAAATGACTAGGTTTCGATCTGCGATTAAAGTTGAAGATATTAAATTCCCTCAATTGTAAGAGTTAAGATAAAAAAGAAACTGTGTAGAATTGTTTAGATAATCTCAACAGAGTAAATATATGGCTTCCGCCGTTTTAATAGAAAACTTACAAAAGAGCTACGGTAGCACCGTTGCGGTAAAAAATATATCCTTTAAAGTAGAACCTGGTGAAATTTTCGGACTGCTCGGCCCTAACGGTGCTGGCAAAACTACCACCATTCGCTGTTTGTGTACTTTAGCCAAACCAGATGCTGGCAAAATAGAAATTGGTGGTTTGTCCGTAATCGAAAAACCGAGACAGGCTAGAAAAAAACTCGGTTATGTCGCCCAAGAAGTAGCTTTAGATAAAATTTTGACGGGTAGAGAATTATTAGAGCTACAAGCAGCACTGTATCACCTTCCCGAAACTGGTAGCAAGCAAAGAATTAATAAATTATTGCAACTACTCGGTTTAGAAGAATATGCCGATCGCAAAACTGGAACTTATTCTGGGGGTTTGCGGAAGCGTTTAGATTTAGCTGCAGGTTTGCTGCATCAACCGGATTTATTAGTTTTAGACGAGCCTACGGTAGGATTGGATATAGAAAGCCGTTTTATCGTCTGGGATTTTCTGCGTAAACTGCGAGAAGCAGGGACAACGGTTTTAATTACCAGCCACTACCTCGAAGAAATAGACGCACTAGCAGATCGTTTAGCAATTATAGATCGCGGGGAAGTAATTGCCGAAGGCAGTCCTTCGGAGTTAAAAGATCGAGTCGGAGGCGATCGCGTTACTTTAAAAATTAGAGAATTTTCCCCTCAAGAAGAAGCCGAAAAAGCAAAAGAAATTTTGCAAAACGTTCCTTTTGTTGAAGAGGTAATTATCAATCAAGCACAAGGAAACTCCCTCAATTTAATCGTTACTCACGGCAATAGTTCCTTGAGTAAAATCGAGACAACCCTAGAAGAAATCGGTTTACCAACTTTTAGCATCGCTCAATCTAGACCCAGTTTAGATGATGTTTATTTAGCTGCGACGGGCCGGACTTTAATGGATGCAGAATTAGCAGCAGCAGGAAGTCGGGATCTCAAAGCAGAGAAAAAGCAACAAATGAAACAAATATAAACTAGTAAAACATAAAAATGAGTCAAAGCACGATAACACCATCTAATTTAGAAAATAGTTTATCTCCTAGTTCTTTAGTCGGCGATCGCCTCGAAAGCGATAGCTCTATTTTAGGAGAATTCGCTCAAGAAACTATTGCTTTAACCAAACGTCTCTTTATCCAATTACAACGTCGTCCTTCAACATTAATCGCCGGAATCATCCAACCGATGATGTGGTTGATCCTTTTCGGTGCATTATTTTACCACGCACCCCAAGGACTTTTTGGCGACGATATGAGTTACGGGACATTTTTAGCCCCCGGAGTGATCGTATTTACAGCCTTCTCTGGAGCGTTAAACGCAGGTTTACCCGTGATGTTCGATCGCGAGTTTGGTTTCTTAAATCGCCTGTTAGTCGCCCCTTTAGCCTCTCGTTTCTCGATCGTCGCAGCTTCAACTTTGTATATCATTTCTTTGGCTTTAATCCAAGCTGCTGTTATTGTAATCGTGAGCGGTTTTGTCGGTGCGGGATGGCCGAGTTTGGTAGAAATAGCCGCGATCGCCTTAATTATTTTCTTGATTGTTTTGGGAGTGACGGCTTTAAGTCTCGGTTTGGCTTTTGCATTACCGGGCCACATCGAATTAATTGCCGTAATTTTCGTGACTAATTTACCTTTATTATTTGCCAGCACCGCTTTAGCACCCCTCTCTTTTATGGCTGGATGGCTGCAAATAATCGCTTCTCTCAATCCTCTCACCTATGCGATCGAACCAATTCGCTATCTTTATTTAAATGGCGACTGGAGCCTGTCTTCTGTCGTGATGCAAACACCTTGGGGCGATCTTAATTTTGGTAGCGTTTTATTGGTTTTACTCGGCTTCGATGCCTTAGTATTATTGTTAATTCAACCCTTATTACGTCGCCGTTTCGCATGATACCAACTCAATTATTGCAAAAAGCAATCTTGTTTAGTTCGAGTACGTTAATCCTAATTGCGATCGGGATGAAACCTACTCTAGCTCAAACAGAACCTCAATACCAGCGCAGCGAACAAGATAGTTTTTCTGGGAACGACAGCACTGGCAATGTTAACCCTTTAGATTTTATCAACCAAGTTATTGTTGCTCCTTCTCGCAGTATGGACGAATTTAATGACGATAGCAGATCCAGCATTCGCAAAGCTGCCGATGATTTTAAACGGCAAAGGGAAAAATTGCTAAATCCCGATCCAGAGCCTGCTACAAAACAAGAGTAACAATAGTCTCATACTGTCATCTTTATCCTATCAGGGAGTAGTCTTCTTACTGCTCCTATTTTTGTTTAGATCTGAGTTGCTAAAAGTTGGTATCATTTAACATTTATTGCGATCGCCTTTTCAATGCAGACTTTTGACTTTTTGTCAATCCCACCTAAAAACCATTGCTAAAAACATCAGTTAAACTTGCAGGCTAATTTGTAGTAAATTTCATTGCTTTTAAAACGCTATTTCAAAGATTTATCCTCTTTTTGGAAAATTCAACAATAAGAACCCAATTTATCACATTCATTTTTGTTGTAAAAATCCTATCATCTTCGGAAACCTTTGTAAACTCGTGAATGACAATTGCTTTATTTGTTTATTTACTTAGTTAATTTGGGCAGTAAAATCAAGCATAAATTTAAATTTTAAAACCTAAATTAAAATAAGACAATTAATACTTATGTTATGCAAACGCTGCAATTGCTCAAAAAAATTCATTTTTAAACAAGACTTTAAGGATATCATTTCTCCAAGCAGATCGTAGATTTTTATTCGATACAGTTGATAGTTCAAGGCGATCGCAGGGACATTTTTTTAACCGAAATAGATTTAAAATCGGCTATATCAAAACTTAAACCGAGCTATTATGACCTACAGCCTGAGAATTGCCGATATACCCCCTAGCGAACGTCCTCGCGAACGATTATTAGCCAAAGGAGCAAAAAATCTTGCTAATGCTGAATTATTGGCAATTTTGTTAGGTACTGGTCAAGGAAAAGGTAAACTATCTGCAGTGGGTTTGGGTCAATTTATCCTTCAAGAATTAAGCCAAGATCAGCGAGATCCGCTCGATGTTTTACGAGATATTTCCCCGCGAGAATTAATGAAAATTTCTGGTGTCGGCCCTGCTAAAGCAACGAGTATTTTAGCTGCGATCGAACTGGGTAAGCGAACTTTTCAATTTCGACCGGATCTGCGAGCTGCGATCGAAAGTCCTGCAGCCGCTGCGGCCCTATTATCTCACGATTTAATGTGGCAAAAACAAGAACTCTTTGCAGTAATTTTACTCGATATCAAAAATTGCTCCCTCGGCACTCAAATAATTACGATCGGGACTGCAACGGAAACTTTAGCCCACCCCCGCGAGATTTTTCGCCAAGCAATTAAACAAGGAGCGAGCCGTTTGATTATTGCTCACAATCATCCCTCTGGTAATTTAGAGCCTTCTCAAGAAGATATTCAATTAACCGAACAACTTTTACAAGCAGGAGAATTATTGAGCATTCCAATCTTAGATCATGTAATTTTAGGAAATGGAAATCATCAAAGTCTCCGCCAGAAGATGACCTATTTATGGGATGATTATGTCTCATAAACACGATCGTAGTTTAAATCTTAATTTTTGGTCTTATTTTGATTGCGAACTTTTTTTGAAGTTTAAATTAAAGTTTGAAGCTTAGATAAATATCTTGTTTATTTTCGATCGCGATTTCGAGCGGAATATTCAGCATTTACAACAAGTTTGTTGTTTAAAGCAAAAGATATAAAATCAGTTTGCAATTTTTGCCTAGAGTATATTATTGTTATATAGTAATTAAATGTTACAAAAATTCACATAAAGTCAACGGAAAATATGAAAGCCTCATTATCTAAAGTTTTAACAGGAATGGTTTTAGGTTTAGTAATTACTAGTAATGCCGTTCCAGCAATAAATGCTCAAACAAAAGAAGCCCCAAATAATTCATTAGAAGAGTTAAAAGAAACTAAATCTACTGAGGCTAAAGAAGAATATAATCAGGA
>JASJCW010000282.1 GCA_030065265.1 Prochloraceae cyanobacterium | reverse complement strand
TATTTTCGAGAGCAACTGTTAACATATAAATGCGCTCGCTAATCAAATTCAAAAACTTAGCGACAATATTATATAATTGCAAATAGTCAAATTGAAAATCCTGCCGACATCCGCTTACTCTTGCTTCGATGGAAAATGTTAGCATATATTGTGCGATCGCGCACGCAGAATAAATTGAAAACCCTCGCGGCAATCCTATATAATATACCAACTCTTCACCACCTCCAACATCCGACGACAGTCACCACCTGCACTATCATTTTACTGTTAGCTGTTAATGTATATCCGTTACTATACTAATCAATCAGTTCATTCTCATCAACGGAAAATTTACAGGTAGAAAAAATTCTGATTCCTGCTTGCTCCACTTTTTAATCAGCAACGCCAAACTCCGAGAGTGAGAGAATAAGGATAAAAATATCATTGTTGCATACTACTTTTCATGCTGTAATTTGACGTGCGGAAAGTAGGTTAAATGCTCTTCTCATTGGTTAGCAGTAGAATGATGGCAATTTGCCAATTTATCAACATAATGGGATAAACAACGAATAGGAATCAATCCAGTTTGTCTAATTAGCTCCTGACCTTGGTCTGAGAGCAGCAAGTGAGCATAAGCTTCACCTGCCATTTCATTTAATTTTCCGTCATGTTTGACGACTACAAATAACGGCTGAAGGATTGGGTATTGTTGACTCTCGATTGTAGTTAGATTTATTTGATTGCGCCGTTCTGGACACTCTGAAGGTGGAACCAGAGGCTCTTGATAGGGAGCAATTAGTTGGTCAAAATCGGATCCAATAGGAAGGGGTTTAATTGTACACTGACCGATAACATCTTGAGCTGAACCATAGAAAATACCGCCAAAATTATGTGATACCTGACCCACAGCGATGGTAGTGGTTGGGACAAAAGTGACATTCTTTGCGAAAGGAAGGTATTGCATGACAACATGATCGAAGAACTCTGCTATTCCAGAGTCTTGGATTGGAAGGGAATAGGGAGTAATTTTCAAATTTGGCCCCCCGACTTCATTCCAATTGGTTATCTTACCTCTATAAATATCCTTCAACTGAGTCAGGGTGAGACCAGGAAGATTGAGATCGGGGTGAATTATAATTGCAATTGCTTGCAATGCTACTGGAATTTCGCTGAGGGTATAGCCCTGTTGCAGTGCCTTTTGATATTCGTCGCTGTGGAGAGGACGGGAAGAATAGGCAAACGCCAGTTGATTATCCAGCAACATGCGGATACCTGTGCTAGAGCTAGGAATGCCGCTAGCAGGAAGAGTATAGCGCAGTTTAAATTCAGGTCGAGCAGCTTGGATTACTGGATCTAAATCTCTGTGGATCGAAGTCCAAGCAACACTACCTCCATAAGTAAACTCTCCAGAGGGAACGTTCTTTACGCTTGAGAAGTCACTGATATAATCTCTAGTGTGTGAAGGAATAGATGTCTCGTTCGTGCTAGCAATCTTGTCGGTACTGGGAGTCTTTAAATCGGTTACAGGCGAACTGCTAGGTTCCGAGCTAGGTCTCTGAGTCAACAACCAAACCCCGCCACCCAACAATCCGAGCGCGACTAGAAGAACGGAAACCAAGACTGATGTAAAAGCAACTTGCCGCCCTGGTTTAGCAAAAGAGCTAGAAGATTTTGCTTGAGGAGAAATATCTACTTGCTTGTGAGATTGGACAGGTTGTAGTTGAATAGCTTGGGAAGACTCCTGAGTATCTTCTCCCAAATTAATTACACATTCTTCGCGTCTTTGGGCAATAGTTCGTTCTTTAAGCGGGGTTACATCTTCATCGCTCAGCTTTAAAACTTTCTGAAATCGTTTTAATTCATTGGCAGTTTCCTCCCCTAGAGGAAACTCGTAGCGAATTGCTTCAACCAATGCCTGTTGATACCGCTGCAAATTTTGTTGGTACTCTTTTATCTCATTAGTAATGAGCGCTTCAATTGGCGCTATATTTTCAGTGCTGAGGTTCAAATTTTGTTGTAGTTGCTCTAATTCATGGCGCTTGCTATCGCTGAGGGGATGCCTTTTCTTCCCAGTTGCTTCAATCAATGCCTGTTCGTACTCCTGCAACTTTTCTCTATGCTCTTCTATCTGAGCATTGATGCGGCTTTCAAGCGGTGCTATCTCTAAGTCTGCGAGTTCCAAGCTTTGCTGCATCTGATGCAAGCGATCGCGAGTTGCTTTACTCAGGGGATACTCTCGCTGCACCGCCTGAGTAAATTCGTTTTCGTACTGTTGCAATTTTTGCTTGTAGGTGTTGAGCCGAGCAATGACCCGCGCCTCGATCGGCATGGTATCTTCATTTTTCAGTCCTAGAGTTTCTTGAAGATGGCGTAAATGGTGGTGGGTAGTTTTGCTGGGAGTTTCTTCTCGCTTAATTACCTCAGTATAGACTTGCTCGTACTGCTGTAGTTTATTTCTGAACTCTTCTCGGTAAGGTTCGAGAACTTCTTTCTCAATTGCAGTTACTTCGACCTCCGACAGTCCCATTTGAACCCTGAGCACGTCTAAAGTCCTGCGACCTACCAAAGAAATCTCTCCACGGCTAATAAATAGCTTTACTTCTTTGCGATATTTTTGCTTTGGATCTTCTGGGGGAATTTTGGCTACCTTAATCTTAAAGCCTTCTCTGACGGCATAGATCTCTGGCTTCATAGATGGCTGAACTGCTCGGACTTTAGCACTGGCATAATCGTGCCACTCCTCAATGGCAATCACGCCATCGCCGTCTAGATCTGCATCTCCAGTTTCAATTCCCTCAACTAAGTAGCGAGTATAAACCGAGAGCTCCGATCCTTGCTCCTCGAAGGAATATTGACTAGAAGTCGAAGCAGTCAAAACCGCTCTTCCTTCTCCACCCAGTTGTCTCTGAAGGTCAACAACGCCATCGTCTTTAGCTGTCATTCCCTCGGCAAATGCACCACTAAAGCAACAGTCAAGAATCACGATTTCTCGCCGACAGCGACTGTTACTCATAATGTCATGGACGAAATTTGCGGGAACAGCAGTTGCTTTAACCAGTTCTCCTTTGCGATTTTTGCGCGTGATTGGGGTAGCAAAGTAAAGTCTACCTGCATCATCTTTAATCCCGTGACCGGAGAAAAACAGTAGTGCCAGGTCATCTTTTGTCCGACCTGAGAAAAGCATTTCAATCGCTTCTTCCATTTCTAGGGGGTCGGGATTTGTAAGTGTTTTCACCTCATCGAAAGCACCCATGTCCGGGTGCTTTAAGACCCTTTGCATTGCTTCGACATCTTTGAGTGCTTCGGGAAGTTGATTCAAACCAGGTTTGTATTCACTAACTCCAATTAGTAGGGCTATCTTAATCATTGTGATACTTCCTCTGCCGCTACTTTAATGACAACTTATAAAAATTTTTAAACAGCTAATTATTACTCCAAGCCACCTCATATAAATCTTTGTGGCTGAGTAATCGACAATTACAATGATGAACTCTTTGGGATCAAGGCTTTTTCTCTTAAGTAGCTACCAATCCTGCCATTATGAACTGTTCTGCAGCTTGGACTGCCGCTGTCAATTCAGCCTGATTGCTGACTTTGACTTTAAGGCTTTTGCCATTGCTTGTTACTTCCATTTCGATTATTTTCCCAGAAAGGCGATCGCCCAGAAATCTCATAAACTGTTTGATTTGGTTTGTCTTAATGATCGCCTTCAAAGTTCCCGCCAGAAATCCCCCTAGGGCTTTATTACCTGCTGGTGGATTGGGATCGAGAACGCGACTAACTTCTTCTAATTCATTCAAGTCTTTCATCTGGTTCAGAAGCTTTTGGACTTGGTCGTCCCGTTCCTCTAAATCCAACTCTGGATCGGTGAAAGAAATTGCGAATTTAATATCGGATTTTTTTGCCATCGTAACCCCTGGAAATTTTCCGGTATTCTGAGTTATTTGTCCTCAGCCTTTAGTACAATGTTTGAGCAATTAAGACTTGTCAGATAAAAACTTTTTAGTAAAAAACCAAACACTCACTTTTTGTGTTTTTGATAATTTGAACGATCTGAAAAAATCTCTTCTAAAAATTGATTTTTAGCTCTGTTTGTTAGCCACTTTGACTACTTTACATCGATTTTTTCACCTCTAGTTGAGCGGCAAATTGTCTGAAGCAGTAGATGCTGCTTTCTATTTATCTATTCAACGTCTTCGAGGGATAATTACGCAAAAACTTTCTTTCTGTAATATTCTTCTACAATCTAGAATCCGATCGGCAAGTGGGTGGCTCGGATTTTGCACCTAATACCGTTTCACTATATTTTTGCTACACATGATAAAAACAGATATCCTGCTGGCCGACGATTAGCTCCGACAGCAAAAATAAGGTGATTTGATATAAGCGATTGCTAGGAAAAAATGAGGGTTTAACTGCACTACAAACGGACTTCAAGAGAAAAATCGGATATAGAACCCATTTGAGATCTTTTTTTGAGAATCTAGGATTTTTATATCGACAAAATCTAAAAAATATGTATCAAAGTACGAGGTCGCTACGCTAGTACCGCAAGCGGGAAACTATTAAACTATAAAACTACTAAACCCAGACTAGAAGCTGGATTATTCAACCACAAATTGACAATATGAGCATAAATGAATGCCACTGACTTAAAGTGCGATCTCGAAGAGATCCGCTACGCGGTGCGCCGCCCAGTATAGATTTAAGCAGCTTTCATTTTTGCTCGAAGAATTTGACGAGGTTCTTGCATTAGAGGATAAGCTTTCGGACGACGCTTCTTAACCCTAGGTTCGACTCTGCCACGTCTTAGTTCTTGATAACTGTCTGCGACCGTCTCTAACATAATTGTGTAAATTTTTTGTCCTTTAACTTTTGTTTTCTGAATTAATTCTGGAATAAAATTGTTAAAATGTTGTCTAGTTGTTTGTAGAGAAAGACGAATAGAATCTCGATTAAATTGTGTTCCGGCTTGATACATTATGGTTCGTAGTAAATTATAAGCTAATAAATAGGTATAAATTTCTTTTCTTACCATTTCTGGCGTTTTGCAGCTTAAAATGTCCATACCTAGAGTGGTTTTTATATGTCTGAGATTAATTTCAGCTTCCGGGAGGTTGCCTAAATCAAGACAGCCTTCGTTTACCGATAGTTCTTGCTTATGACCGATTAATTTATTATTAAGGCTGTCTTGATTGACGGCTTTTCCACCCCATCTATCGTCATAAAGTTTTAAAATATCGCTTGCTGGATATTCAATTGGATCTAATAGAGTAGTAACTACAATTATTTCTTTAGTTCTAAAACCTGGAATAGAAATGTAGGCATGAACTTCTCTTAAAACTAAATCTTGAGGTGCAGAATCAAAATCTTTTTGGGATATACCTTCAGCTTTACTTTTAGGTTTTTCCCAAAGAATTAATCTATCGTGAGGAGCATTTCGACTCCTTTTTTTCTTTTTATTTTTATTATTAAGGTCTTCGATTGTAGTATATTTTGGTCGTTTTGCCCCTTTTTTAACTCGACCTTGATGTAATCTAACAACTACATCACATTTTTTTTTAACCACAAACAAACAAATATCTAGATAACTCTCTTCTGTCACTCTCGGTGAGATATAATAATCAAAAAACTGTACAACGCAAATATAGCAATGGTTGCACCTCGTCCACCTGTCTCGACCGTACAATTTCTAGATTCTTATTGCGAATTGTACCAAAATCTATTTCCAGAAGTACGAAGTTTTGAAAATTTTAAATATCTGCATCTGGGAATGATTTCTAATATAAAAAGAAAAACTTTACCGGAAATTGCCAAAGTAGTCGGACTCGATAATGAGCAAAGTTTACATCATTTTCTGACGCGATCGCCTTGGGGAGCTAAAGAGTTAAGAAACAGAAGATTAGAAATCATTTTAAATGTCTTACAAGGTCGTTCTATTATTTTGATAATAGACGAAACAGGAGATAAAAAAAAAGGTAAAAGTACCGACTACGTTAAGAGACAATATATTGGTAATATTGGCAAAATAGAAAGTGGGATAGTTGTCGTTACAGCTTATGGTTATTTAGACGGGATTACTTTTCCCTTAACTTTTGAAGTTTTTAAACCAAAAGGAACACTAAAAGAGTCAGATAGCTATAAAACTAAACCTGAAATAGCTGGAAAAATGATTGAAGATTTACAAGCATTAGGGTTTAAATTTGAATTGGTTTTGGCTGATGCTCTTTATGGGGAAAGTGATGTTAACTTTATTAGTATTTTAAATAAATTCAAAATCAACTATCTGGTAGCAATCCGCAGTAATCATGGGGTTTGGCTACCTAAAGAACAGAAAGTGAGACGTAACAAATGGCGAAAATTTACTCGAACTTTTACTAATGGAACTAGAGAAATCAGATATATTAGGGAAATTATATTTGGCAAACGCCGTCCCAGACAATACTGGCAAATTACCACTGATATCGAAACCTTACCTGATAGTTCAACTTGGTATGTAATGAGTAATATTCCTGGGGTTAAATATAATGAAATTGGTAATCTTTATGGTTTAAGAACCTGGGTTGAATATGGTTTAAAACAAAGTAAAAATGAGTTAGGTTGGGCTGATTTTCGTGTAACAAATTATTCGGTTATAGCCAAGTGGTGGGAAATAGTTATGAGTGCTTACTTGATGGTGAGTCTTCATAGTGAAAAACTTAATCAGTCTCTCTCATTTATACCAGATAAATTCAAACAACATCAACTATGGGATAGCGATCGCAGCTGGAAAAACTTGCTTAATAACCTTTATTTAATTGTACAGCCATTTATTTGTTTTAATCTCATAAAAATTTGGTTAAAAGTCTTTCCGATACCGCAACTATCTTTAGGATTTCCTAGATTAATTTCGATTATGAATTTATTTGATATTTGTGATTTTACATCCTATTTTTCCGATAGTTACTATCGATCAACTGCCTAGAGTGACAGAAGAGAGTTATATCAAGTTCGGGTAAACAACATAAATAAATCGGGGCGACGGGGCGACGGGGTGACGGGGCGAAATTAATTTGTAATTGCTCGATTAATTTTAAATATTTGATATCAATTTAAAACTGAAACTCCCCCAGTCCCCCAGTCTCCCAGTCTCCCAGTCTCCCAGACAAATAAGTGATTAAGCGAACCTCATATTAGTCGGTTGCTGGCCGATTTGTTGGTCTCCCGGTTCAATTTCTGGCTGGCTATCAAGATTGGAATCTATATAAATATGAGTCGCTTATCGATCGATTCTTATTAAGCTAACCATTTTCCAAGCGACACTTTTTATGTTTGAGATCGATCGGATTCTGGAGCTTTTTTGAGAGGTTCAAGTCGATCTAACGCTTCATGTTTGATTCTTCCAATCAACGAAGCACTTAAAAATAATTTTTTGCCGATCGCCTCTTGAGTCATCGGTTCACTTCCATCCAAACCATATAAATGAATTATGATATCTCGCGCTCTTTGATCTAATAACTTTAATGCCGCTTCTATATCCCCATAGGTATCAATAAAATATTGTTTACAAGCGATTTTTTGATCGGCTTTGACCCTGGTATCGCCAGCTTTTTTAGTAAATTTTTTTAACTTATTTGCTTGAATCGAGTCTGAATCTTTACGCAATTTTTAAATAATTAATTTGACCTCGATATAAATATTTTTTCGGACACCCTTTTGGCCTTGCCATCGTCTCATCCCAAAAATCAATATTATCTTGCTATTATCTTGCATTTTAAGATCGTGATTTATCGCAAAGTGCAAGGTTTTTAAAAGAATTTAAGATAGGATTCATAGTCGCACCGCGAAGCGGATCCCTGCGGGATCGCCTTAATCAAATGTTTTAGCTGGGTGATAAAATTGCCTCCAAGTTGGCGTTCGAGATAGTAACTAGCGGCATGGAATAAGTCTGTTGGCAGATTTTTAATCCTTGAAATGGCATTGGGATTATCTTTAAGTTCCTGAATCGCGTTAGCAGTGGTTAAAAGCTCTGATGAAGGTACTGAAACAGATCGCATCTTCGATAGGTGCAAATCATCAATTACCATTGGTTCATTGTGACCTTCAAACAGAATGCTAACCTTGCCGAGATTCGAGATTAGTTTAGAAATTGTGCCAAAGGTTTTAGTAATGCGATCTAAAACGCGATCGCCTACTTGAATATCTTCATCGCTAGGTATTTCGACCTCGATAAACTCTGGAATTAGCTCTGGTTCTGGTCGTTCTGGCAAGAGGATGAACAATCGCTCCATCGCATCACAACAACGATAGTAATAATCCGGGCAGACCGTTAACAGTTCATCTTCATTCTCAGTTGCAATCGGAATTTCAATTTCTTGCCGGCCATCAACCATCGGATCTATAGAGATATTATCTCTCTTCTGTCACTCTCGGTGAGATATAATAATCAAAAAACTGTACAACGCAAATATAGCAATGGTTGCACCTCGTCCACCTGTCTCG
>JASJCW010000281.1 GCA_030065265.1 Prochloraceae cyanobacterium | reverse complement strand
AAATGGTCGGTAGTCAATCCGATGTTTCGCACTTACTTTCGAGGTAAAGTTTACGGAGCAGAATCAGTCCCTCAATCGGGCCCTTTCATCGCAGTCAGCAACCACGCCAGTTACTTCGACCCGCCCATCTTATCAAATTGCGTGGCTCGTCCGGTAGCTTTTATGGCTAAAGAAGAATTATTTAAAGTTCCCATACTCAAACAAGCAATCGAACTCTATGGAGCTTATCCAGTCAAAAGAGATGCCGCTTATAGCAGTGCGATTCGCAACGCCGTTTCCCATTTAAAACAAGGCTGGGCTGTAGGTATCTTTTTAGAAGGTACTCGAACTGCCGATGAAAAAATTCACAAACCGAAATTAGGTGCTGCAACTATCGCCGCTTTAGCCAAAGTGCCTTTACTACCAGTAAGTTTGTGGGGAACAAAAGCAATTCTTAGACCGCGATCGAGTTTGCCCCGCCCTGTACCGATTGTAGTCAGAATTGGTAAATTAATAGAAGGGCCAACTTCAACTAATCGGCAAGAATTACAAAAAATTACCTCTCAATGTGCTGAAGCTATCAATGCAATGCACGCTTTAGGAAGTTAAAATCCTGTTGTAAGAATAATTAAGAGTGTAAGTATTTTACTCTCGATCGGCTCTTAAGCTGACAAAACATTCGATCGAACTCTGGTTATGAAAACCTATGGCTGATGATTCCAAGTTATTTCAAATTAATTTTTGGGGCGTAAGAGGTAGCATACCTTGTCCCGGGCCAGAAACAGTACGTTATGGCGGCAACACTCCCTGTGTAGAAATACAAGTAGCCGGAGAACGGATTATTTTTGATGGTGGGACGGGTTTGCGCGTTCTCGGTCAATCTTTACTAGAACAAAAAATTCCCGTCAACGCTCATCTATTTTTTACTCATTCCCATTGGGATCACATTCAAGGTTTTCCTTTTTTTCTTCCTGCCTTTATTAAAGGGAATACCTTAAAAATTTACGGCACTATTGCCCCCAACGGAGCAACGATCGAGCAACGCCTCCACGATCAAATGCTCCATCCTAACTTTCCCGTACCCCTACAAATTATGCAAGGGGACTTACAATTTTGCGACGTAGAAATTGGCAAACCCCTTAACATTGGTGAAGCTAAGATCGAAACCGCTAAATTAAACCATCCCGGAGAAGCAGTAGGATATCGAGTTAGCTGGCAAGGAGCTTCGGTAGCATACGTTACCGATACCGAACATTATCCAGATCGACTCGACGAAAACGTGCTTTCTTTAGCCAATGATGCCGACGTTCTGATTATAGATTGTACTTATACCGACGAAGAATATTACGATCGCAACAACTCTAAAGTCGGTTGGGGTCATTCTACCTGGCAAGAAGCAATTAAAATCGCTAAAGCTGCTCGGGTCAAACAACTAGTCATTTTTCACCACGATCCGGCACACAACGACGATTTTCTCGATCGCATTGCTGAAGAGGCTGTCGCTGCATTTCCCAATACAATTATGGCTATCGAAGGCCGCTCGATCCGCTTAAAACCCAGCAATCCCTCTGGAAAAGACCCCAAACCGGGTAAAGTTCTCGCTTAAAAATTTAAAAATAAACGAAAAATAAAATAATTTTCCAGCAATGGTTAAATTATGTAAAAATCTAAAGCGTGTGGATAACATCATCGACAGCTCAAGTATTAACACCTAACGCCATTGCCCTCGGAAACTTTGATGGCATTCACAGGGGGCATCATAAAGTCTTGCGGCCAATTTTACCTGCAAGTTTGTCCGGAGTATTTCAAAATTTTAAGATCCACTCTACCGTAGTTAGTTTTGAACCCCATCCACGTCAGTTTTTTACCGGTCAAAGCAAACAGTTACTTACTCCTATTGAAGAAAAAGTAAGAATTTTAGAAGATTTTGGCATAGATCAATTAGTTTTATTGCCCTTCGATCGCCAACTGGCCGCTTTAACCCCGGAAGAATTCGTTGAAAAAATTTTAATCTCTCAACTTCAAGTGAAGAAAATTAGCGTCGGTGCTGATTTTCGCTTCGGAAAGGATCGTAGCGGTAACGTTCGCTCTCTACAAAAAATAGCCGCTTTATTTGGGGTTGAAACTGCGATCGCAAGCTTAGAAAATTCCCAATCCGCAGTCCGCATTAGCAGTTCTTTAATTCGTCAAGGACTCAAAAACGGCGAGATCGAGCTAGTAAATGATATGTTAGGACGCAATTACAGTTTAGTTGGAACGGTGGTCAGCGGGCAAAAAATAGGGCGAACTATCGGTTTTCCCACCGCAAACCTCAAATTACCCGAATCTAAATTAATTCCCCGTCAGGGAGTTTATGCAGTTCGAGTCTCGATCGATTCAGATTTAGAACCAATTCCAGGTGTGATGAATATTGGCTATCGTCCGACGGTATCGGGAAGTAAAGAACTTAGCGTTGAAGTTCATTTATTAGATTGGTCGGGTGATTTATACGATCGCACCTTAACCGTTGAATTAATTCAATTTTTACGAACTGAAACTAAATTTTCTTCCCTGGAAGCCTTAAAATCACAAATTGCTCTCGATTGTCAAGCCGCTAGAAATATTTTGAAATAGCAAAGCAATTAAGCAAAACAGGATTGAGATTTAGCGATCGCTCAGAGCTTGGTTGATTTGTTCGCCCCATTCCTAAATCGATCCCAACTCCCCAAAATAATCAGTAGGATTACTCTCCTCTTTTACCTGTTGCCTCTTACCTCTTACCTCTTACCTCTGGCATAACTTGTTTGTTTTAGTCAAACTGGTTTGTTTTATGATGTCAAATTCAATTGTTTGGCATTTTGCCAAATATGCAATAAAATTACCTAAACAATCTTGACAAGTGTCCCCGAATTAGTTGATTTATAAGGAGTTAATTGTCAATTTTCTCCGTATTTTTACTGAGAAAAGATCGGCAGATTGAATGTAATTATTAACCTTACTAGGAAGCATAAAAAAAATAATGGATCCAATTTAGGATATTCTTAATATAATCTTAACTTTAGTCTTTATTTAGATAAAATATAGAAAAACTACAAGATTGACCTAACAGAAATTATGTTGAAATCAACAAATTGCAGTTTTTCCTTTAAAACAGAAGAATTGGCAACAAAATTAACGATCGCAAACAAGGAGGTATCTAATGGCTATTGGCACTATCAAGCCGAAAAATCGACTTTAAATCAAAACTCAGTTGATTGGTTTTTAGGAGTATCTCAAGGGAAAATTGTTTACTCGGGAATTGAAAAGTTATCGTGGAAAAGCTTTTTAAAAATAATTGTTCGTTATACTCCTGGTTTGCGCTCTAGTATCAAAAAAGCAATTTTGAGTCTGGATCTAAAATTGAATCCAACTAGGCGTTTTTGTCTGAGTAAAATGGTCAAGACAATCGAAAGGACAACTTTAATAACTAAAGAACAAGCTTTAACTGCTTTAGAATTGAAAATTTTGGCTGATTTCGACATTTATTTGTTTGCAAGTTCTGGTAGTTTTAGATTTTATCCTCAATCTCCTTTGGTCACTGCAAACTCTGAAATAGGCTTTGATTTACAAAAATTAATCGAACGAGCCAAACAAAGACGGATTTTATGGCACAGAATAAACAAATACATTCCCAGCTTAGATATTAAGCCGATAATTAATAGCGATCGCGTTAGTAAATCCCAATTAACTCCCCTGCAAAAGCAACGCTTACACGCCATTCTCAAAAGAGGAAAAAGTTTAAAAAGTATTGCATCGAGTTTAGGTAAAGATAACTTAGAAATCGCCAAATTATTTGCACCTCTGATTCATCACGGTTTAGTGACAATTTTCCAACCAGCAACTGCTGTGACTAACAACAGGCCAAAAATTGTTCTAGTTGATGATTCTCCTTTATTGACTAAACAGTTTCAAAGTTTAGTAACAAAATGGGGCTATCAATTTAAATCCTGCAACGATCCGATCTGTGCCGTAGATACGATCGAAAATTATAATCCAGAAATTATTTTTATAGATATTAATATGCCGGGAGTATCGGGTTTTGACTTAGTAAAATTAATCCGCAAAAAATCGCAAATAGCTTCGATTCCGATCGTCATTCTCACCTCAGAAAATAAATTATCAAATAAATGGAGGGCGAATTGGAGTAACTGTAAATTTTTAATCAAACCAATAGCAATAGAGCGGATTAACCTATTTAAAAAAGAATTGCGTAGCGTTCTTAATGAGTTAGCACCAATTTCAAATCGAGTAGCCGTTGCTTAAAGGAAATATTGCTTTAAACGCAATTTAGCTGGCTGGCGCGCGTTTTTCAGTTATTGATGATGTAAGAGATCCTATGAATTCAGAACCACAAGCACAATCTTTATGCTTACAAAATCGCTATATAATCGCCGTAGTTCGAGAACAGAAAATAGCTTTTTTATCGGAATTAGTCTCGGAAACAATCGCGATCGACAAAAGAAAGATTCTCACTTTACCGATGTACGATCGCTCTGTGTTTGGTGTAGTTCACGATCGCGGCAATATAATTCCCTTAATAGCTTGGAACTCTAAAGAGCAAACCATCGGCACCAAGTTAGTTAAAGAAACCCTGATAGCGATCCGTTTGAGCCATTTAGCTGGTGATTTAGAAGGAGTAGGGATATTAGTCGATCGTGCGATCGGCACTCTAGATCGAGAGCAAATTGAAGCTAGCGATGAAGAGATTAAAATCTGGGAAATTAACCATATTTCTCAAGAAATTTGGCGAGCAAAAAGATAACTTTGTCATCATAAAAGACAAAAATAAGTAATTAAACTCGACTTATAAATACATGAACAAAATGAGATCGCAGTCAGAATCAAGCTCCGAAACCCAAGAAGAAGAACAAACCTTAATACCATTAACGAGCCTGCGATTAAAAGCTCGTTTAATTGCAGTAGCAATCAGTACCATCCCGATTATATTAATTGGCATTGCCACCTATCAAGTTAATAAAAGAACCGTCAACAAACAGATCGAGCGCAATCAAACATATACGGCAGAAATTTTTGCAGATAAAGTTAGTAATTTTTTATTAGAACGTTATACCGACATCGAAAAACTTGCAGAACAAGCTATTTTTATCGATCCTCAATTGCGTGCTAATACCGATATTGAAGAAAAAGCAAGATATTTAGACGTTTATTTATCTTTTAGTAAAGGTATTTATAAAAATATTGTTTTTGTCGATCTCGAAAGCGATCGCCTGGCTGTAGCTGGAGACAAGAGCGACATACTCTATCAAAAAAAAGAGTATTTAAAAGAAGCACTTAGCAGTCATATTTTTATTTCTCAGCCCCAAAAAAATAACCGTCAAGAACTAGTAGTAATAATTTCTGCTCCGGTCAAAGACAGAATTAGCGACAAAATTATCGGGATTGTGAAAACATCCATACCAGTCGATAGCTTTAAAGAAATAATTAAAAAATACGATCGCAATAAAAATCTATATTTAATCGATAATCGGGGACAAATATTTGCCAACTCGAATTTAGCAGTAGAAAATGAATTTCAAGGAGAAAGTATTGATGTAAATCAAGTTTTTCCGACAATCGTCAATACGCAAAATCAAACCGAAAAATCTCAAATATTAAAAAATCAAGCCAATTTTGAGGGAGCGAGCATTTTACTCGCGCGGGCCAATATCAATAAAATTGAAAAATTACCAGATTTAGGTTGGTACTTATTAGTAGAAACGCCAGCAGCAGAAGCATTTCAAGCCCAATCTGAAATCAAAAAAATCTTCGCGATCGGCACCGCAATGACATTAGCGATCGTCGGCACAATTACAGCAATAATAGCTAATTTAAGCGTTAAACCGATCGAAAAAATCACCACCGCAGTAGCAAAGATCGCCGGTAGAGATTTAGGCGTACGACTAACAATTACCGGAAAAGACGAACTATCAATTCTCGCCGCCAATACCAATCGGATGGCAGATAAAATCGAAAAACTAATCGAAACAGAACGAGAAAACGCCAAAAAATTCAGCAACCGCAACCAGATAATCGCCAACTTACTCAACTTAATTCGCAACGAAGTTTTAAAACAAGGAAACGTACGCCAAGCCGCAATCGAATTCACCAGCGCGATCGCCAAAACATTAGAACTAGAAGCAGTCAGTATTTGGCTCTATAACGAGACTCGAGATAGCTTAACAGCCCTAGATCGCTACTGTCACAAACGACAAGAACATAACTCGACAGAAACAATTCATGCCAAAGACTTTCCCAACTACTTTCAAGATTTAGCCGCAGCAAAATTAACAGTCGTAGAGCAATTAGACACCCCAGCGATCGCCGAATTAATTGCCGCAAAGCAAATCCCGACCCAAACCAAAGCAATGCTCAACATCCCGATATCTAGCTCGGACTTAACAGTGGGGATTCTGCGCTGCGAACAAAGCGATCGACCGAGACAGTGGAGTACCGAAGACCTCAGCTTTATCGATACCCTTGCTAGTTTAATTGCCCTCGCCTTAGAAAGCGAATACCTCCAAAACGAAGTAGAACATCTTTTAGAAGTCGTCAGGAGCATCGAAGACGGAGATTTAACCGCCAAAGCCAAAGTAAGCGAACGAGTTCCCGGATTAGTTGGCGATGCCTTAAACCGTTTGAGTGCCGAAATGACCAGGAAAATGGCAGAACTAATCTCAACCACGAGATCGCTACAACAACAAGCCAAACAACAAAAAGAATTAGCCACTCAATTTGCAGCCAATACCGACCTTCAAGCTCAAAATCGGATCGAACTCTTGAAATTAAACGAACGAGTTCAAGCAATTGCCGCAGACTTTGCCCGCAAAATCGAGCAAAACAATCGCTCCTTATCAGAACTAGAAAGTACCGTAGCCGGAGGCCAGATGTTACTGGTCAATTTAACCGACGACATCGATATTTTAGAAACAGAAGCCGAGCGAATTTTACAACAAACCAACGCGCTTCAAGAATTTATCGCCCTTGCAGATCGATTTTTAGAAGAGCAAAGTGAAATCGCCTCTTTAACCCAAGTATTAGCAATGAACGCTTCTTTAGTCTCAGCCAGAGCATCCCAACTCAAAGATCCTGCAGAATTCAGTATGGTGGCCCTTCAATTTCAATCGATCGCCGATCGAGTTTCAATTTTAGCGCAACAAACAGATCGAGGTTTAGTCAACTTAGAAAGAAGCAGCACTGAAATTCACCAAAAAGCATCCGAAGTCGATATTGATATCGAAAACCTGACCCGAATCATTCACAGATTTAGCGAAGCAATTCAAAAATCGAGCCAAGTTTTCGCCAACCTAGATGCAGTTACCGAGATCTCCTCAGCATCCGATCGCGTCGCAGCAGAATCATCCCGATCGATTATCGACGTAGCCCGATCGATAGTTGAAGTAGTTGAAGACAGTTTTGAACTAGCCAGCGAAACTGAAAAATTCGCTGTTAATGCAAAAAAGCAATCTGAGAATATCGAACAGAGATCTAAACAACTGCTTGAAACAGTTGAATTCTTTCAACTTCCGCCAATCAAAGACCGAGATCCATCTCACTCAGTTAACGGCTCTAGCCCCGAAGAAAATTCGATTTCTTCATTAACTTAAATATTATTTTATCTATCATGAAATCATCACTATCTTTATCCCCTAAATCTGAAACTCAATTTAAATCAAAACCAAGCAATAAAAAATTTAGTCTGAAAGTTAAAGCAACAATCATCGGCATCGCGATCGGGGTAATTCCAGTTACTTTAATCGGTACGGCAACCTATTTATTCGTCCGCAGTTCCTTCTCGAGACAAATCGATCGATTTAAGGAACTTCAAGCTATCTCGATGATAGACAAAGCCGAAGAGTTTATTTTAGAGCGATATAACAATATCGAAGTATTATCAAACCTATTTATTTTTAGAGACCAAAGCACGATCGCACCAGAAGAGCAAGGCAAAAAACTGACTGAATATCTGAAGATATACGGCGTTTACGACAGCATCGCCTTCGTAGATATAGATGGCAATAATATTGCTACCTCCCAAGGCAGGACGATCGCCAATCACCAACAAGAAGACTATTTTCAAGCAATAATATCCGACCAACAAAGTAAATTTAGCTCTCAACCGAGAAGAGATCCAACCACCGGGAAAATTTCAATCTATTTTTCTGCTCCAGTCACAGACGATCGCAGCGATCGCCTCGTCGGTGTCTTAGTATCGCGGATGCCGGTGCAACATCTCGAAAAAATCCTCGAAGAATATGGAATTAGCGGATCTACTTACCATTTGATGGATCGAGAAGGTAAAATTTTTGTCACCAATAATTTACAATCATTAGGCACTGTCGCTTACAAACATTCCCCCAACTTCACTCAACTGCGGGAACAAAAAAAACCGAGTCCTTTTAAGATATACGAAAAAGTC
>JASJCW010000280.1 GCA_030065265.1 Prochloraceae cyanobacterium | reverse complement strand
ACTCCAGAGGAATATGAGGATTTAGTTGCTGAATTATCCGTTATTGCTAAAGCGATCGGTCGTTGGTCTGATGCTCCCGCTCCGGCAATGGTTTAAATTTCAAGACAAAAATCAAACCCGGTCAAGTTAAATTTGACTGGGTTAAAAAAAGATAACCAGAAAAAAGGGCTAACCTATTATTGATTAACCCCTTGACTTGGGAACGCGCTTCAAAAAATTCTATTTTTGAAGAACTAACTTGACGTTTGCGTTTTGTAAACCTTGCTGTTTTACTTCTGCTAAAGTTTTGTTAACAGCATATTTTTGGTTGATGGAATTGATCAGTTCTGTTTGATTGTGCTTTTTAGCAACACCCCAGAGGTCAGCAATTAAATCGAAGCTGCCATCGCTGTTGCAAGACCAACCTAAATCGTATTCGCCTTCAAGAACAGCAACGATGTCAGAACGAACTCTTTGACCGTTGTAACCGCGAACATCAGCATTAGTTTTTACGGTGATACCTAAGTCACGTAAAGAAGCTTTAAGAATTTCGGCATCATTAATTTTAGTACGTAGAGTGCTGAAATGAGACATTTGGATTCCTCCAGTAAATAGAACTAAACAACAACTTATATTTAGACCGCCGTGAAATTTAAATTAAGATTACGGCTGATATTTAAACTGCTAGCTAATTGCTAGCCTTTGCTCTTGCTACTAACAAGAGAAAGCCTTTAAAACTCCAATCGCTGATATTCAGCTACGGAGGAAGAAGCAGGTCGCGCTCTCTGTCTGGCCCAATCTCTGAGGGCTGCTACCTGTTCTGTCATTGTCTTGGACAAAGGTAGGGTTGCTTTAATCGCAGCGATAATATCTAACTGCGTAAATTCCCTATCTTGAGCAAAAGCTTCATACATTGCGGCGATTATTGCTTGCTCGATCTCTGCCCCAGAAAAACCTTCAGAAACTTTTCCTAGTTGTTCGATATCGAAGCGTGAAATATCAGAACGACGTTTGCTTAAGTGAATATTAAAGATGTCTTGACGCTCTTCTTTATTCGGTAAATCCACAAAGAAAATTTCGTCAAAACGCCCTTTCCGCAAAAACTCCCCTGGTAATCTTTCAACTCGGTTTGCCGTTGCCATTACGAATACCGGAGATGTTTTCTCTTGCATCCAGGTTAAAAACGAGCCAAAAATGCGGCTTGAAGTGCCTCCGTCAGAATCGGCAGATCCCGTACTTCCGGCAAAAGCTTTATCTAATTCATCGATAAACAATATTACTGGAGAAATAGATTCTGCTGTTTTGAGAGCATTTCTTAGATTAGCTTCCGATCGCCCTACGGTCGAACCATCGTAAACTCTTCCCATGTCCAGCCTTAACAGTGGCAAGCCCCACAAACGAGAAGTTGTTTTAGCTGTTAATGATTTTCCGCAGCCGGGTACGCCTAAAATTAGCATTCCTTTTGGCTGGGGTAAGCCATACTCCCTAGCTTTTTCGGTAAAGGCGTTAGATCTTTGTTTGAGCCAATGTTTTAACTCTTCTAAACCTCCGATCGAGTCGATGGTATCGTCTTCTTCAATGTAATCTAGAATACCGTTGCGGCGAATTAATTGTTTTTTCTCTGAAAGAACTATTTCAACTTCTTCTTCTGTTAAACGTTTTGCTTTAACGTAGGCTTTGCGATAAACTTTTTCGGCTTCATCTTTGGTCAGCCCTAAAGCCGCTTTTAATAGTTTTTCCCTTACTTCGGTGCTAGTGCGACGGTTTTTAGTTTTTTCTAATTGTCGGTCGAGTACCTTATTTAACTCTTGCAAATTAGGTAAGGCATAATCTAGAACTACAACTTCTTTTTCTAAGTCTATCGGTATTCTCTGTACCGGAGACATTAATATAATTATTTTTTCAGTTCCTTTAAATGAAGCGATCGCATCCCGCAATTTTCTAATCGTTGCGGCCGAAGCTCCTGATTCTAAAAATGGATGTAAATCTTTGAATATAAATATACCAGGCTCTCTTTGTCTAATTACCCAATCTACTGCAGCTTCAGAAGAAACTGTATTGTGCTGGGTAGTTTGACGGGGTTGTCCGTACTCAACGATACCGTGCGTAACCGTCCAAACAAAGACTCTTTTATGTTGGGTCTTCATCTGTGCTATTCTGACAACTTCCTGCTCCGCTCGCTCTTCTTCATAAGTTACGAGGTATATTAGAGGGTATTGAGCTTGAATTAAAATACTTAGCTCTTCTTTCATAATATCGACCTATCTTGTCATTAAATACGGTTTAAACACTTACCTCGTTAAAATCGGTACTCCCCAAGACCCTCTAACACGGTACTAATTCTTCGCCCTGAGTCTCGCTCTGGGTTATTTTTTCAGTTACCTGTTCGAGAGGAAAATCTTCGGAAACCACACTAGCTCTCTCTTTGAGAGAAACCATTTGTCCTTCTCGCATTACCATTGCTGCATCGCATTCGGGACATATGTGTACTTGATGGGTTTTTCCTTGGTGAAATTGCTCTTCTTCTACCCGGTCGGGATGCTCTAGATAAAAGCTGACTGCTCTTTCTACCATTGCTGACATAGATTCTGAATCTATAGCAGCTCTAATTTTAAGCTGGCGGTGAAGTCCTGGAGGTAAATATAGGGTAACTTTTTGTTTCTCTTGCATTTTTCTCTGATGTTTTTTCCCCGGGCTTGTATATATATTTACTCCTTTACTCTTTGCTGTCAAGAGTTTTTACCAGTATGACGTTAAAGTTGTTACATTTCTTAAGAGAAAACCCTGAAACCGCTTAAAAAGGTTGTTACGAATCTGAAGAAGTGCGATGATGTTCGACTTTAACAACAGTATGGACGTTACCTCGAGGTGAAAAATCGCCAATAATTTCTACTTCAAGGGGGTCGGCAGCGGCGACAAAGTCATCTAAAATTTGATTGATTGATTCTTCGTGAGAAATATAGCGATCGCGGTAACTATTAATATATAGTTTGATCGCTTTTAATTCGACAACTCGCTCGTGAGGACAATAGACGATCTTAATTGTGGCGAAATCTGGATAGCCAGAAAAGGGGCATTTACAAGTAAATTCTGGCAAAGTAATGTCGATAGAATAGCGACGGCCCGGACGAGGATTGGGAAAAGTAATTAATTTTCCTTCTTCAATGGCTCTTTCACCATATTTAAGACCCTCGGAAGGTTGGGGTTGAGTTTCTGAATAATTCATAAAGATAGCAGCCAGGAATTTTACCACTATATATGCTATCTCAACAGACCTAACCACCAAGGCAGATCTTTAGATTAGATTCATTGGCGATAACCAAAGCTCAGAACCGATCGCTGATATGATGATTCTGAATCTATAACATCTATTAATATAGAGATGCGAATACTAGCCCTCATCCCTGGTGGAATTGGCGATCAAATTCTTTTCTTTCCTACCTTACTCGACCTTAAGGAAAAATACCCCAAAGCGATCGTGGATGTTGTTGTCGAACCCCGTTCTCAAGGTGCTTATCGGGTTTGTCCGCACGTCAACCAAGTTTTGACTTTTAATTTTCCCGATCGCAATAGTTTAACTGAGTATGTCAATCTTTTCGGTGCGATCCGCGAAGTTGATTACGATATCGCTATTAGTTCGGCGCGAAATTGGGCTGTTGGCTTGGTAATTTGGCTCAATATTCCGGTCAGAGTCGGTTACAAAAGAGAAAATGCTTGGTACTTCTCTAAGAAAGTACCAGTAAACACTCAACAATATCAGGCTCATACTTATCACGATTTACTTAAAGGCCTCAATCTCGATCTACCTTGTCCTGAATTACAAATCAGTATACCTGCTGAAGATCTAGATTGGGCCCAGGCCGAACAAGCACGTTTGGGTATTCAAAGAGATGATTACATCCTGTTTCACAATTCTCCCGATGAAACCGATCGACTTTACCCCACTAATAAATGGGAGAGAATAGCCAGAGATATCAATAACAGAAAACCGGAAACTGCGATCGTCCTACTTGAAACCCAAGGAAATCATGAATGGGCCGAGATGATGAAACGGGATATTCCTACCCTGAAAATATCTGAACCCCCAGATATCGGTAAAGATGCTGCTCTAATTTCTGGAGCAAATTTAACTATCTGCAACCACAGCGCAATAACTCATTTATCGATAGCAGTAAATACTAATACCGCAGTGTTATTAGATTCTTCTGAAGACCCGCAGAGATTGTTTCCACCTGATAACGATAACATTGTTGCGGTTCAATCTACTACTTCAAAAAGTATTGTTGATATTGAGCCTGGAGAAATCTTAGCAAAAGTCTGGCAGACTTAAATCGATACTATAATTTATTTTTTTAGTTTAGGAATCAGAATCCCAATCTGATTCCCAAAACTAGATATTATTTGCTATTTAACTATTGTTTTTTCAATTTAAACTAGTCAAAATTGAAATTTACTCTACAGTATGACCGGCTTCAGCAATCACTTTACTTACTGCTTCTTGAGATGCTTCAGTCTCAACATTCACCATTTTAGTCTCTAGGTCGATCTTGACGGTCGAGTTAGGAAAATTCTTTGTAATTTCTTGAGTAATTTTATCTACACACCCGCTACAAACCATGCTAGGGACTTTTAATTCTAGTGCCATTTTCAAAAACTGTCTTTAAATTAAACTAAATTATTATAGCCAATTAGATTGTTGTTTGAAAAGTTGAATTTTTTGCTGACAAGGCAAAATAGAAACTATACTGACTTAACATCTCTAAATTTTAATATTGCCAACCGTTCTTCTGTATCTTTTTATTACTATTATTTGCTAAATATTTAAAATGTCTAATTTTCGATCGCAAAAAGTAAAAATCACAGCAGACCGTCAAGTTTGCAATCGTTTAATTTGGGATAATAGGCTAAATAGTAGCGTTTTTATTGTCGGCTATTGCGATCGCAAAATTCAAGATAGTTTTCGAGAAAAACCGCTGTTACAATGGACTTCTCAGGAGGATATTCCTTGGCACAGAATGCGCTACATTCGCTGTCATGAAACAATAGTTTGGGATCGAGATCGTCGTATCGATCTAATTACAACGGGAAAATTGCCCGATCTTGCTTGGGTAAAAAATGAAGATAATTTAGAAGAACGAGAAAATATTTTTAACACAGATTTATCTGCAAATAAAACTCAAAAAAAATTACAACTTTCAGATAGTTCGATCGTGGAAAAAGAATTAGAAAACAGCCAGGATTCTTTATCTAAAATTGCTCCAGTTTATCGCAGCGCAATTGTCATAATACCGCCAGAAGAAATCTTACCGCCAATTCAAGAAATTCGTCAAAAATGCGATCGCAATTTCATTCGCTGGATGCCCCATATCAATTTAATTTACGGTTTCATTCCCGATAAATATTTCCCTGAAGCGGCAAAAAAAATAGCTAAAAATTTAGCTGATTTTGAATCTTTTACCATAAATTTTGGTGGTTTTAATACTTTCAAGCATCGTCGCAGTTGTACTGCTTGGTTGCAACCAGATCCAGAACCTAAAAATGCTTTAAAGAAATTACAAGCAACTTTAGAATCTATTTTTCCTCAATGCGACGAACAAGGTAAAAAATCTCAAGCTGGTTTTACGCCTCATTTAAGTGTAGGTCAATTTAAAAATCCTGACGAAGCAATAAATAATTTACCTGAATGGCATTCAGTTACTTTTAAATTAGAATCGATTTATTTAATTAGTCGTCGTCAAGAAGAACCTTTTCAAATCAGATATCGGATCGATTTTGGTCAAGAAGATCCGATTTTAATTAATGTTTAGCAAGCAAGCTAAATTAAAGTTCAAAAATTAATATATAGCAACTGAACTATAGATTAGGACACTAATTGTAAAAGCAGAGAATAGTTAGTAGTTAGTAGGTAGTAGGTTTACAATGAATGTAAAAATCAAGGGGTCTTCGGTGATTAATGTTGGTCAAGCAGAATTAATAAATTTAAATTAAGACCCCTTGATTTTTTTTCTTCTATCTCGTGAACAGATAAAATTGTCATAACCTTTACTTCGACTGCTATAAAAACTTTTCTAAGCAAAGAAATAGTTGTATGAGAATTTTCGGAGATTTCAATCTCCAAGTATCAACTCGTATTGAAATTCAAGAATTAAGAAAATCAGCATCTATTTCTGGAAGAGAAGGATTAATGCTCATCCCAGTTGCTAATTCAAATCCTGCCGTAGTCGTTAATCGAGGCAAAATTTGACAGTACCAATGAACTTGAGGTTCTTCAGCTTTGTATCGAGCATTGGTATTGATTACATAATTGTAATCAGGATTATTAAGTTTATAGTACATTCTCGATAAGATATCTTTTAGCAAACTGGCAAAGTCTTTCTTTTCTTTGGGTGTAATGCTGCCAAAATCAGCTTGATGGAGTTTAGGGATAATCCACACTTCACAGGGAACTTCAGCAGCATAAGGCACGAAAGCGATAAAAGTTTCGTTTTCGCCAACTATACGGCGACCAGAACAAGTCTCTAACTCATGCTTGATAATATCGCAATAAACGCATTCACCTAAGCGATCGAAGTAACGTTGTGCTGCTTCCTCTTGCCAACGACGACGTTGGGGCACGACACTGGTGGCGATAATCTGAGAATGAGGGTGTTTTAATGAAGCTCCGGCTTTTTTTCCGTAATTGCGGAAGATAATAACTAATAAGTTATTGGCATCTGCCATCAATGCTAAATAGCGTTGATGATAGGTTTCGATCGTTGTTTCAACTTCCTCGAGATCCATTAAGGCTAAATGACGATCGTGTTGGGGATGTTCAATAATTACTTCATGGCTGCCATAACCTGGCATAGTCAAATACATTCCCTCAGTTTTTCGTTTCGGTTTGCCCAATGGAATTAATGCGGGATATTTATTTAAAACTACTCTTGTTTGCCAAGAATCGCTGCTTTTTCTGTGCATTTCTAAGATAATTTCTTCGGATACAGCACAAAAAGGACAATTGTGATTATTGTCAATAACAGTTGCTTCAATATTAGTCTGGGCTTGAAAATCTTCAGGGCGAAAGCGACGTAATGGAGCATAAATCACCCACTCCTGAGTTGTTTGATTTAGTCTAATTTCACCTTCATTCATATTAATTAAAATTTAGGTTTACTGGGAGCTGAAAATTTATATTTCCTAAAATGGAATGCTCCCCTTTTAAAATTCAAAGCAATAACATCTAAGATTACTTTTTTAGCCCTTAAAACACTGCTATTTTTTGTGTTTCAAACTACTTTTAAATATAAATTTAAGCTTAGCAGGAGCGATAGATTCAAGTTGGCAAAATCGTGACTTCAAAGAAATGAGCGATCGACCTTACCAGAAACTAAAATCATATCAATTCTGTTTAAAGTTGCTACACTTCGGCGACAAAAGGCAACAGGCAACAGCGGCAGAAGCCCGCGCGAGGCTCACGCGCAAGGGAACGTCTGCCAAGACAGGCAATAGATTCGGAAAATCGGTCTGTAGAATTATTTTAGGGAATTGGTATCGAATAGGTAGTCCTAAATACCTTAATTTCTCTTGAAACCCTTTGATACTTAAAATTTATACCATTTCTGAAAAATCAGGCTACAGATAACGCTAAAAGTCAAGATCGGCTAAAACCTTATTTAACCTCCAACTCCTGACTCCTCTGACCCCTGACCCCTGACCCCTGACCCCTGAGTGTAGCAATTTTAAATAGAAACGGTATTACCTAATCCTGTAGCCATTTTTCTGATACATTAGTCACTCTAGCTATTCCAAGTAAAGAAATTTTTTCTAGTAATATGCGATCGATCGGTTCTTTAGTTTCTTCCGTAATATATTTTGAGGATGTGAAACTGGCGAACTTGCTGCTTTAGAAAATATGGAAGATTTAGGCTTAAAAGCTAGTGCCACCTTGCAAAATAATCGACTTTAAAACAATCAAAAATACAGCCTAATTTACCGTAAATTTAAACCATTTAGTTCCTAAATTTGTCGCGCTCCAACCCGACCATTTTCCACTGCAAAAGAGGCTAAAGTTTTTACAGTCGATCGCGGATATTTGACCGTATTTACTGCGCGAAAATCCGTCAGCCACCGCTCTTTATCTACAGTACATTTTACGTATCCTCTCAAGCGGCTTTCAAAAAATTTGACGTAAGGATTATCTTTTAAATAAGGTTTAACTCGATCGTAAGGAATGCCATTTGAACTAATAGAAGTGCCGACAAATTCAGTAGCAATCGTATTTGAATTTATATTGTTAAAATCTGCTTTTAAATCTGTTACCCAAAAACTGTGGATATCTCCACCATTGAAGAAGGCAGAAGGCAGAGGGCAGAGGGCAGAAGGATCACTTAGCGGGGGATTCTGACCCGCCGCTAAGTGTAGACCGCCAAA
>JASJCW010000279.1 GCA_030065265.1 Prochloraceae cyanobacterium | reverse complement strand
CAACATTCTGAGGAGACCTCTGCTTGGTTCGCCCGACATATCTGAGGACACCTCAGATATGGCGAATCCGCAGAATCCACGCCTCTCGGATACACGCTCCGAGTCCACGCCTCCGCAAGACGCAAGGGAACGCTCACCAAGACAGGCAATAGGCAATAGATTCGGAAAATCGATTTGTAGCATTATTTTAGGGAATTGATATGAATAGCATGCCCGGGTTTAAGACCTTTGCTAAAGTTTTATTTAGCGGTCTACAATCAGTTGGGGTTTAAATCTCTAAAAACCTGCGATCGCCTGCTGTATTAAAAGGAAAGCAAATCTAAACTTCAATTAACCTTGACATGAATCGACAAGAAATAATTCAAAATTTAAATGTTTTTTCTTCGGTCGATCCTTTGTGCTAAGGTAATGCAAGCGAGAGCGATCGACCAATTTTTTCTCTTAACGCTTACAACTTTTGGAGATTTTGAGGATTGCTCTTGCTCAAAAAGGGATATCGCCAAGGCTTGCTATCTTCAAAAAACCCCGGCGACTATTCTTAATCTTTTCTTTCTCTTTAAGCTATTTTTCTTCAATCGGTTGACGGCCGTAAAGATAAGTAAGGTGTTTGAGCCGATCGCTAAATTCTTGACATAAAGCCTCAGATCGGTAACGCCAAGTCCAATTATCTTCAACAGTACCGGGTAAATTCATTTTAGCGTTAGCACCCAAACCGAAGATATCTTGAATCGGATAGATCGATAAATTGGCAACCGAACCCATCGCCAAACGAATCATACTCCAGTGTATTCCTTCGGGACAAATGCAACCTAGATAATCGATCACTCGCTCGTTATCTTCGGGCGATCGCGCTTCAAACCAGCCAACGGTAGTATTATTATCGTGAGTGCCAGTATAAACTACACAGTTGCGATTGTGATAGTTAAAAGGTAAAAAAGGATTGGCGCGATCGGAGTCGAAAGCAAAATGTAAAATTTTCATTCCGGGAAAAGCGAATTTGTCTCTTAAAGCTTCGACTTCAGGGGTAATCACACCTAAATCTTCGGCAACAATTGGCAATTCGCCTAAATCTGCTTTGAGAACGTTAAAAAAGGCTTCTCCTGGGGCTTCTACCCATTCACCATTCATAGCGGTTTCTTCGCCTTGAGGTACGGCCCAATAAGCTTCAAAGGCTCTAAAGTGGTCGATCCGCATGATATCGACGTAGTCGAGCATTCCTTCAATCCGTTTTACCCACCATTCAAAATTAGTTGCTTCTAATTTTTCCCAATCGTAAACGGGGTTGCCCCAAAGCTGCCCAGTAGCACTAAAATAATCAGGAGGAACTCCAGCCATCGATGCGGCTTCTCCTGTTTTCGGATCGAGACAAAATAGATCTTGATTTGCCCAAACATCGACGCTATCGTGAGCTACATAGATCGGGATATCGCCAAAGATTTTAATTCCCAATTTATTAGCGTATTTTTTGAGGCTTTTCCATTGAGAGAAGAATTCAAATTGAATGAATTTTTGGAAATAGATTTCTGCACTAAGGCGATCGCTCCATTTTGCGATCGCTTCTGGGGTGCGCTTAACAATATCTTCGTCCCAAGTATGCCAACTTGCACTTTCGAGATGTTCTTTAATTGCCATAAATAGGGCATAATCGTCTAACCAATAGCTATGACTGCTGCAGAATTGTTGAAATTCTTGTTGTTGTTTTTTGTTAGCTTTGGCTTGAAAGTTTTGACTGGCTTTTTGCAGTAAAGGTATTTTTGTGGCTATTACCAAATCGAAATCGACGCGATCGAGGGGATATTCTGGTAGACTGTCTAAGTCTGCTTGGCTCAATAGTTCGTTTTCTACCAACGTTTCGAGGCTGATTAAGAGGGGATTACCGGCTAAAGCTGAATAGGATAGGTATGGAGAGTTACCGAAACCAGTGGGGCCGATGGGTAAGATTTGCCAAACTTGCTGCAAACTCTCGGATAAAAAATCGATCAGATTATAAGCTTCTTTACCTAAGTCCCCAATCCCGTATTTACTTGGTAAAGATGTTGGATGCACTAATATACCGCTAGCTCGGCGATCGAACATAGATCCTTGTCCTTAAGAGGTGTAGCAAGTTACAATTGCTCATCTTAACAGCTTTGGGTCTGTTTGCTAAAAATCGATCGCGATTGTTTTATTCTTTGGAGTTTTTAACACCCTTGGAGCAAGACAAGAGGGAATAGATTCGTAAAATCGATCTGTAGTCTTATTTTAGGGAATTGGTGTTAATGATTGCTTGAATTTTGAATCGAAAAATTTATATTTGGTTTTAATGCAAAAGTTCGAGAGCTTCAATCAAAATAAAACTCAAACAAAAACCCATTGAAATTGGCGTTAAAATCGGATTTAAAGTTCGCAGAAATATTTTAGCAATCTGGAAATAGTTATTTTTTTTTGCTTTAATTAAACCGTAAATATGTAACATTCCGAATACGAAAAAGATTGATGCTAGTGGTGAGTTAGGTGTTGGTTTGATTTGTTTGTTATTCATTGGATTTTCCTGTGAATTTGGGACGATTAAATGTTTTATTTTAGACTGCTAAATTTGAATTGACTTTCTCCAATTGCTCGGTAGGATTGCGATCTGATTTCGATGCTTCAATCCATTCTAAATTCAATAATTTTTCTAAAGTCAAAATCAATTCAGCTCGCTCGATCGGTTTATTTAAAAAGACATCGTAATCCCGACCGATACAATTTTGATGGGTAATTCTTGGCAAGGAAGAAGAGATTGCAATAATCGGAATATTTTGATATTTAGACATTTCTTTAATTTGAAATATCATGGTCAGTCCAGATTTAGTTGGCATTAATAAGTCAGTGATAATTAAATCGATATCATCATGAGCTGTAGCGAGATCTAAACCTTCTTTACCGTTGCTAGCTTCGAGTATTTCAAATCCTAAAGGTACGAGCATCGATTTAAGTAACAATCGACTGGTTAAAATATCATCAATTACGAGGATTTTTTTCTTGTTTCCTTTATAACCTTTAATTACAGATAAAGAACAGTTTATATCTGGAATTGCAATCTTTTCAACCATCAGTTTGAACTCAAACTTAGAACCTCGATTTAATTGGCTCTCAACTTTAATTTCTGCTCCCATAGCTGAGACAATTTGTTGACTGATATTTAACCCCAATCCCGTTCCTTTGGAGCTATTTACTTGGAAAAAAGGTGCGAATATTTTCGGTAAATTTTCAGAACTAATCCCAATTCCAGTATCGATTACTTCAAATTGCAACAAACAATTATTTTCTGCTGAAGTAACCCCAGAATCTATTCTAGTTAATTTTAAGACTACTTCACCTTTATCGGTAAATTTTACGCCATTGCTAAGCAAATTAATTAAAACCTGTCGCAATCTTTTTTCATCGGTTTTAATGAATTGGGGCATGTCTCCGTTTAGCAATAGTCGCACTGCAACATTTTTTTTCTGACCTTCTAAAAAGACAATATCGACAACTGATTTGCATAAAAGGGTCAAATTGATAGTTTTGAAATTGAGATTTAAAGCCTCGCTTTTAAGTTGATTGAATTGAAAGATATCATCGAGCATTGCTAATAAATGTAAGCCACTTTGATTGATAATATTAACTCGATGTTCGCTCGAATCGGTTGCTAAAATTTGTTGACTGTAACCGATGATTGCGTTTAAAGGAGTTTTCAGCTCGTGACTAATTTTGAGGAGGAAATTTTCTTTTGCTTTATCTGCTTCTCGAGCTTCTTGAAGGGCAAATTTAGTTTCGTTGTGGGCTAATTTTAAATCAGCAGTACGCTCTTTAACCGTATCTTCTAAATGAATTAATTGCGATCGCAACTGTTGAATCATTACATTAAAAGAACGGCCTAAAATACCCAATTCGTCTTTACGTTCGACTTTAACAAAGCTATTTAAATTGCCTTTAGTAATCGAGATGGCAGTTTCTGTTAAATTAGTAATCGGACTGATGAGGCGATTTGCTAGCAGCCAAATAAATGTCCCTAAAATAAAGATAGATGCCGCACCATAAATGAGCATTAATTGGGTAAAATAATGCTCGTCTCCTAAAAATTCGGCTTTTTCGATCGCAATAACAATACCCCAGCCATTACTGAGTCTGGTGCTGCGAGATATCCATTCTTTACTATCTTCTAAATAGGAGAATTCTTTATCTCCACCTGCTAGTAAATTCTGAACTGGAGCATAATTAGCGATATTTTTTAACTCATCTCCAATTAAATAAGAAGGGTTAGGATGGGCTAAAACATTCCCATCGCGATCGACAATTGTGACATATCCTGTCTTGCCAAATTTTAAGTTGCCTAATTCTTTAGTCATTTGTTTTAGGGAACTGCAAATAACTGTAACACCAACAGTTTCTACATCGGAATTAACAATTTTTGTTCCCAGACAAACTGCTAATTTTTTACTAGTTCGTCCGAATATAGATTGATAAGTAATCTCTTCACCAGAAATCGGCCCTTGAAAATACTTGCGATCGCCGTAATATTTAATATTATTACTATCGTTGCGCGCTATATTCCAACCTTCAGTATTGAAAGTCATGGCTCGATAAATAGGATCGTAACTATCGACTAATTTCTTTTAAATTGGTCTTTGGCGATCGGTATCCATGCTGACAATTTCGGGTTGTTTGCTTAAATGTCGTAAAGCAAGCACGTTCATTTCATCCCATTTATTGACAGTAGAAGCGATTAATTGAGTCTCTAAGTCGATGACTTCTTCTGTTTTGTTTTTTATCGAATTTCTGGCGATCGAACCAGCGAAAAAGATAGCGAGACTGACAAGAGGAATGACTCCTAATAAAACAAAGAAGGGTAATTGGAATTTAAGGCTTTGATGGAATTTTATTATGATATTTGATGATTGCAATTTTTTGAGTTTTCAAGATCTCTTTTTTGGGAAAAAATATTGCATCAAAAAAATTAGCAGATTCGACTCTAATTCTTTGGCATTAGTGCAAATTTCAACCTGTCCGTTGTCGAAAAGACAATTTTTGCGATTGGATACGAAGATCTTCTATTGTCAAGAAAGTAACAAAAAGATTTTGTATATTTTCTATATATCCTTTTTAACCAATAATTTTAATAATGTCTTTATATTTTTCAAAAAAAATCTATCTTTAGATAGATTGCAAAAAATAAAATTTAGAGATGCATCTTGCTAAAGATAGATATAATAACCTGCGATATCCATTTTTTATATCTGTCAAAATAAGTAGACAAAAATACTTAAAAAAATATACTCTGGTTTAACAATATACTTACTTACAAGTTTTCCATGACTTCGTCAATGACAAATTCTTTGATGATTACTTGTAAAGTTAAAGCTAAAGGTAAGGCTAATAACAAGCCTAAAAATCCAAAAAAGATTGCAAAAATCAATTGAGATAGTATCGCAAAAGCTGGCAACATAGATACTTGTTTTTTCATGACTAAAGGAGTCAAAACATGGCTTTCCATTTGTTGAATGCCAACATAAAGAATTATCACCGCTATTCCTTTCCAAGGTGCATCCATTAGGGCGATCGCAGCAGGGGGAATGACGCTTAAAGTAGGGCCGACGTTAGGAATAAAAGTTAGTAACCCAGCCAATAATCCATTAGCTAAAGCTAGAGGAACTCCTAAGATTAATAAACCGATCCAGCTCAAAGTGCCAATCACAGTCATATTAAAAAGAATTGCGATCGACCATCCTGAAATAGCTTTTTCCCATTCTTTAAGCATTTGTTTTAATTTGCTTTCAAAAGATTTCGGAAAGAGTAATATGAATACATTTTTATAGTCTTGAGGACTGGCAACGATCATAATAGTCAATACCAAAACTATGAAACTGCTTAAAAGAGCGTTTAAAGTATTAGAAAAAATCGTGAAAAAGTTACTTAAAATACGACTGCCGAATAATTGAGCGATTTCAATCAATCTAGATAAAGAGTTTTCAATTCCTTCTTGAACAGGTGTAGGAAGTTGCGCGCTCCAGATATTAAACCAAGTTCGTAATTGTTCTATTCCTAAAGGAATTTTAGTAATTAATTCTTGAAATTGCTCGATAAAAGGGGGGATTATTGCCAAAGAAAAAATAGCAGAAATTAATAATAAACCAAATACGGTTAAAATCAAAGCTAATTGACGAGTTATCTTTCTGCGATCGGTTAAAAAATTGACAATTCGATTTAAAACCGTTGCCAACACTACCGCAGTGAAAGTTAAAAGTAAAACTTCTTTAATTTGCCAAAGAATAGTTAGAGTAATAATAAGAGCAATTAAGCCCAGCCATTGACTGAATTTCAAATCCGTTTCTCCGTCTCTCGATAGATTGAAAATAATTGATATTAAGATATTTGCAAAATATTTTAAATTGCCCTGTCTAAATTTCGTTTAAATGCAAAGAAAATTTTCGGAAACTTGTCCGCGTTTTCGCCTTTTTCGGTGCGATCGGTTTAAGATATTAACAAAACTTAATATTAAGGCAAAATGGAGAGAATTAATTTTCTGCTGATCGAGAGATTTTGGCAGATAGCAAAAAGCTATTGGTTTGGAGACAAGAAATGGATCGCCAGAGGATTGTTACTATTATTAGTCGTGCTGTTGCTGGTTTATACTGGTTTGAGCGTCCTTTTAAATACGGAAAGGGGTACTTTAATATCGGCACTTTCTGCTAAAGATGAAGATAGATTTTGGCAAACAGTAATCTATTTTGTCGGTATTTTAGTTGTTTACGCGCCCCTTTTTGCCGGCTATAATTACTTGCAAAAAAGATTGGGGGTAGAGTGGCGAAAATGGTTAAGCGATCGCATTATAGATCGATATTTTACCAATCGATCCTTTTATCGCCTCAACAACGAGAAAAAAGAAATCGATAACCCAGATCAACGTATTGCCGAAGATATCAAAAGCTTTACTGTTGATTCGCTGCAATTTATGCTGGTAATTGCCAGCTCGATCTTGCAGATAATTGCTTTTAGCGGTGTATTGTGGGGCATATCCAAAGAGTTAGTCATCTTCTTAGTAATTTATGCCATAGTCGGTACTGGAGTCGCTGCATTTGTTTTCGGAAAACCTTTAGTCAGGCTGAATTTTGAACAATTAAAAAAAGAAGCAAACTTCCGTTTTAGTTTAGTCAGAGTTAGGGAAAATGCCGAAGCGATCGCCTTTTATTCTGGAGAAGAAAGAGAATCAGAACAAGTTAAAAACCGATTTATGGCAGCATTCGATAATTACAAAAGGCTGATTTTTTGGCAATTAAATCTCAATGCTTTGACCAATTTTTACGAATTTATTCCCTTTATCATTCCCGCGATCGTCGTCGCACCTAGCATCTTTTCAGGAGACTTAGAAGTAGGGAAAGTAACCGAAGCACAGGGAGCATTTTTTAGAGTATTCTTTTCCCTTAACGTAATCGTCGATCGCTTCGACGCTTTTACTAATTTTGGCGCGGGAATAAATCGATTGTATGGCTTTACCGAGTTTTTAGAAGAGACAGAAACAAAAGAAAAAGAAGCAGACAAACCTACTATTAAAACCGAAGAAAACGGGCGCATTGCAATCAAAGATGTTACGATCCAAACACCCAATTTACAACAGACTTTAGTCAAAGATTTATCCTTAGAATTAGCCACCGGAGAAGGTTTATTAGTCGTCGGCCCTTCTGGCTGCGGTAAAAGTTCTGTATTGCGTACTTTAGCAGGTTTGTGGGATTCTGGAGCAGGCGAAATAGTCCGTCCTAGTTTGGATGAAATTCTCTTTTTACCCCAAAAACCTTACACGATTTTAGGCACTTTGCGAGATCAACTTTTATATCCCCATACTGACAAAGAAATTAGCGATGAAAAGCTGCAAGAAACCCTAGAAAAAGTAAATTTAGCAGACTTGGGCGATCGCTTTGGTGGATTTGATGTCGAGCAAGATTGGACGGCACTTTTATCATTAGGAGAACAGCAGAGATTGAGTTTTGCTCGCTTGTTACTTACTCAGCCTAAATATGCCATTTTAGACGAAGCAACCTCTGCTTTAGATGTCGGTAACGAAGAGAAATTATACAAAGCATTAGTCGATACTCAAACCACATTTATTAGTGTCGGCCATCGTCCAACTTTAAGAAATTACCATCAAAGAGTTTTACAACTATCTGAAGATCTCCAATGGGAATTGAAAACACCTGAAGATTTATCTACTGGTAAAGTAGCAAGTAGCAAGTAGCAAGTAGCAAGTAGTAAGTAGCAAGTAGGGGGAGAGACAATATTAAACTCGTTTTAGCAATTG
>JASJCW010000278.1 GCA_030065265.1 Prochloraceae cyanobacterium | reverse complement strand
CGGAGAAATGAATTACAAGAGCTAAAAAGAAGGTACGATAAGTTAACGGCACTTTACGAAAAACTCTTATCTACTGCTGTTAGTTATGGTTATTTGTCAGAGGCAGTTATAGAGGAAGAGTTAGAAAGAACCGAAACTAACAAAAGTGCGGTTGATTTAACCGTAACTAAAGAATTAGTATTAGCTGTAGAAGGAATACAAGAGACTGTGAGTCAACTTTCGCACTGGATCGAAGCAATTGGGCAGAAATTAGGAGTAAATGCAGAATCGGTTAGTTTTAGGAGTGGGTAGTTAAAGGAGTGCAACGCAAAGCGGATCTCTTCGATCTACTCTCGAAGGAAAATTGAGAGGGGAAAAATTTCGCTAAAAGTATCTCCGGCAAAGAGCAATGGTCGTAAGTAGGAGAATTAATCATTGATGTCAAACTCCATACTGAGATATTGGGGCAAAAGTTCCATAGTGCTAATCAGTACCTCAGCATCTTGAGAGTCGATCGGTTGAGAAAATAAATAACCTTGTCCGTATTGGCAGTTTAATTGTTGAAGTTGAGTTCGTTGTGCGGGTGTTTCTATGCCTTCGGCAATAACTTCCATCTTGAGATTGCCAGCGAGATTTAGTATGGTTTTAATTAACTCTAATTTGTCATGATTGGTAGTTAGTTCTTCAATAAAAGAACGATCGATTTTAAGGACATCTACGGGTAAGTGATGGAGAGAATTCAAAGAAGAGTAGCCAGTACCAAAATCATCCATCGATAATTGAATGCCTAAATCTTTGATGCGATGCAAGAGTTGGCTGGCATTGGCAAAAGAGTCAATCAGAGAAGTTTCGGTGATTTCTAGTTTTAAAGATTCTGGAGCAAGACCGGAAGAGCGGAAAATTTGTTGTAATTGGTCGAGACAAGCAGAAGAATTACTCAAAGAATATTCTTGTAACTGAATCGGAGAGAGATTGACGCTGATTGACATGGCTCGAGCAACTCGATATTTGGCCTGCCATTGACTCATCTGATGGCAAGCTTGCTCTAAAATCCATTTGCCAAGGGGCACAATTAAGCCGGTTTCTTCAGCAATGGGGATAAAAGTATTCGGAGAAATCATGCCTAAAGAGGGATGTTGCCATCGTAGCAGTGCTTCAAAACCAACAATCTCACGGTTAGTTAGTTTGACAATTGGTTGATAAAAAACTTGAAAATCTTCTGCGGCGATCGCGCGACGCAAAGAGTTTTCTACTTCTAAACTTTGCTTGACTTGAAAATGCATTGTCGGTTGAAAAACTTGATAGCGAGCTTTGCCTTTGGCTTTAGCGCGATACATGGCAGTGTCGGCATCACGAAGCAAATCTTCAATATGAAGATATTGATTATGATAAAGAGCAATGCCAATGCTAACAGTAGCAAATAATTCTTGTTCTTGTAGTTGAAAAGGTTTTTTTAATTGCGCTAAAATGGTTTGAGCTAAATCAATGCCATCTTGCAAATCAATCATGTTTTCAGCTAAGATAGCAAACTCATCTCCTCCCAAGCGAGCCAAGATTGCCTGATTTGGTAAGCATTGTTGCACCCTAGCACTAAATTGAGTCAAAAGTTCGTCGCCAACTAAATGGCCTAAACTGTCGTTAATTTTTTTAAAAGCATCGATATCGAGCAGCAAAATAACAAATTGCTTGTCGGGATTTTGTTTGCTGATCTCAAAGAGGTTTTGTAATTGTTCCATTAAAAAGGAGCGATTGGGCAAATTAGTGAGACTGTCGTATAAAGCGAGTTGGCGCAATTTTTCTCGATCTAAATGGGATTGAGTAATATCAGTTTGAGAACCAATTAAACGAGTAATTTTGCCTGATTGATTTTTAACTGCAATGCCGCGACAAAGCATCCAACGATAGTTGCCATTATTGTGTAAGATCGGATAAGTAATTTCTAAGTGGGAAAGAGGATTTTGCAGATAAGCAAAAATGGTTTCTAAAACTTGAGATTGATGATCGAGATGTATTCGTCCGAACCACTCTTCTAATTTATCGTCTAAAGCTGTTTCTTCATAACCTAATAAATATTTCCAACGAGGTGAAAAATAAATTTGGTTAGAAACTAAATTCCAGTCCCACAAACCATCGTTGACAGCTTGAGCAGCTAAAGCATATCGTTCTTCGCTTTGTTTTAATAATTGTTCGGCTCGTTTTTTTTCGCTCATATCTCTAGCCAAGCAAGCAATTCCTTCGATTTGAGCGCAGTGATTTTTAATCAAAGAATGAGAAAAAGCAACAGGAATTTTCTTGCCTTGTTTTGTGATGTAAGTGAGGTCGAAATTGTTGAGCAGTTTGGCTGTTGTTAAAGATTCAAGAGTAAAGGATGAATCTGCGACCAGGGATTGAATGCTTTTGCCAAGCAATTCTTGCTCTTGATAACCTAATAGGGCACAAGTAGCTCGATTAACTTTTTTAATTGTTCCGTCAATTTCAATCACAATTAAACTCTCACTAATGGAGCTGAGAATATTATCTAAATAGGACTTGGATACGGTAGTTTGTTTTAATCCCGATAGCATGGCATTAAATTCTCGAGTTAAGATACCTATTTCATCATTGGTAATGTCGGGAAGGAGAAGATCGAATTCTCCTTGCCCGGCTAAAAGAGCTGCAGTTTTTAACTGCAAGATTGGGCGAGAAATTGTCCGAGCAGCATATAAACCGATCATGATAGATAGTATCAAAGATGCGCCGGTAGTCCCAGCAATGATTAAATCATTACGATTGAGATAGGCTTGAATTACTGCTTTTTTTTCTCGTTGATCTTCTGAAAATCCGGCTCGAGTTTTTTTCAATAAAGGATAGATTTCATTATTGAGAATCTGCTGTAATTCTTGCAGCAATAATGCTTTTTTTTCTGATTTAATATCGTTGTTTAATATAGAGGTGACAATTGATTCTAGTTGCTCGAGTTGTTTGTTTAAGTCATTAACTACGATAAGTAAGTTTAATTCCTCATGTAGTTCTCCCCCTTCTTCTTCTTCTATTTTTTCTTCTATAGGAGAATTAGAGTCGAATTTTATCAAATTTTCAACCGCTTCATTTAACTCAATAATTTCTTGTCTCAAACTAGCAAATGATTTTTTAATTGCTCTTTCTTTGAGCCGAACGTCTCCTGGGTTTTCCCAGAAATTACTATAAGTTTTTGATTCAATTTTTCTTAAATTATCTTGAATATTTTCGATAATTTCTCTAGTATCAATAGCTTTAATAATTCCTTGATTCATCGTATTTTTTATTTTTTGATTTTGCCAAAAAGAAATTATGCCGACTCCTCCTAGTAGGAAAGAAATTGATAAAATGGCTAGACTGAATTTATGAAAAATTTTCATTTTAGATGAATCTTTATTTATTTGAATTTTCTCTAAAAAATTAAGGTGATTAGATTTCCTTAGCCAATCTGGTGCTAGATGTTTCCCTTTAGCTAGATCGATAATACTGCCATGAAAATGACTATTATTAGTTACGATCTAAGTAAAACCTAATTTCGAGGATTTAAACATCGGTTAGATCGCTTAAAATTACAGAGAAAATGATTAAACGAAGGAAGGAGGAGGAAGAAGGTCGTTTTAGAGTGAAATTGTTTCTGGGCAATGGTTTAGCAGTTGGTTTGTTAATCTCGACAAGTTAAAAATTTTTCCATTATAACAGCTAGAGTGACATTTTTTCCGAGACTAAACTGGCTAATAGTTTTGATTTTATTTCAGTTAATTTGCTGAAGCAATTTGAGGATTTATTTCAATAAAATAGAGATAAGTCATTAATATATTTGTGTTATGTTGAAGAAGGCAGAAGGCAGAGGGCAGAGGGCAGAAGGATCACTTAGCGGGGGATTCTGACCCGCCGCTAAGTGTAGACCGCCAAAAATTTCAAATTTGGCGGGGGTCTTAAACCCAAAAGGCTTCAAGACAGGAAGACATCCGGCAATTCTTCTATCTTTTTTCTTAATTCTTCCTTCTGCCTTCTGCCTTCTGCCCTCTGCCTTTCCGCCGCAGGCGGATAAAGTGCCGCAAGCGGGGCAGGGGTCAAAGGTCAGGATAACAATTAACGGGTCTTGAGAATAATTCATTGTATCTGTAGCCTAATTTTTCAGAAATGGTATAAAGTAGCTAATCCGATGGTTAAAGAACTGAGAATAGCCAATTCACTGACCCAATAGCAAATAGACATCGCTACAGATTAATTGACTTTTTTTACCTTCTGCCTGTCTTGGTGAGCGTTCCCTACTAGCTACTAGCTACTACCTACTACCTACTACCTATTCTCTGCTTTTACAATTTTATTTGTTCCCTACTACCTACTAACTATTCTCTGCTTTTACAATTAGTGTCCTAATCTATAGTTCAGTTGCTATACTATAAAATTTTTCTCCCTAAATAAGGTTGCAAAACTTCAGGAATTCTCACAGTACCATCTGGTTGCTGATAATTTTCTAAAATAGCAGACATAGTCCGACCGACTGCTAAACCAGATCCGTTTAAAGTATGGGCAAATTTAGTCCCTTTTTTCCCTGCTTCTTTAAAACGAATGCTAGCTCGTCGTGCTTGAAAGTCGGTACAGTTAGAACAGCTAGAAATTTCGCGATATTTGCCCGAAGATGGTAGCCAAACCTCTAAATCGTAGCATTTTGCCGCGCTAAACCCTAAATCTCCGGTGCATAATTCTAAGACTCGATAGGGCAATTTTAATGCTTGTAAAATAGCTTCGGCATTTTTAACTAAAGATTGATGTTCTTGCTCTGAGGTGTCGGGATGAACGATTTTAACTAATTCTACTTTATTAAATTGGTGCAAGCGAATTAAGCCGCGAGTATCTTTACCGTAACTTCCTGCTTCGCGACGAAAACAGGGTGTATAAGCGCAATGATAGATCGGTAGTTGGGATGCTTCTAAGACTTCTTCGCGATATAAATTAGTCACGGGTACTTCGGCCGTAGGTATCAGCCAAAGATCGTCATCTTGACATTGAAAACTTTCTTCGGCAAATTTAGGTAATTGACCCGTTCCGGTTAAACTAGCAGTATTAATTAATGCTGGAGGCATTACTTCAGTGTATCCTGCAGCTATTTGGCGATCGAGCATAAAATTAATTAAAGCGCGCTCCAATGCTGCACCAGCACCGATTAAACTCACAAATCTACTTTGAGCTATTTTAACCGATCGCCCGAATTCAATAATGCCTAGTTTTTCGCCTATTTCCCAATGAGGTAAGATACTGTCATTATTTTCTGGTAAGTATTCATCTCCCCAGCGACGCACTTCGACATTTTCAGCTTCGCTCTTGCCGATCGGAGTTGTTTGTGCGGGTAAATTGGGTAATTCTAAGATTGCAGCTGAGATTTGGGCTTTTAAGTCTTTCTCTTCCGGTTCTAGTTTACCCAGCTTTGTTTTTAGCTCGTTTCCTTCGGCTTTTAGGGTTTTAATCTCGTCTCCGGCCGGATCGCTACCGCTTTTAATTTTCTGACCGATTAGTTTGCCAATTTCATTGCTGCGGGTTTGCAACTCGGTGCGAGTAGTTTCTAATTCCCTTTGTTGCTGGGAAAGATTGATAATCTGCTCGATCTGATATTGGTCGCTATTGCGGCGATCGAGCAATTCCTGAACTTTTTCTGGGTTTTCTCTGATTTGTTTGAGGTCTAGCAACGATTTTACCCCGGAGCGTACTATATTGCTCTCAATAGGATATCGTGTTTGGGGTCGGGCTGCATTTTAGATTGGTTTAGTCTTTAATCTTAACTAATTTGTCTTCGAGACGTTTGAGAATTTCTGTTATTTTTGTTTGTTCTTCTTTTGTTAGTAGCATATCCGATAAGCTTGCTAGTAAAAACCAAACTCTATCTTCATGGCTTACTTCGTTGGAATTAAGAACGTGGTCGATCGCGTGTTCTAAGGATAGGTGGTCTATGGGAGCAGATTTTGCCATGATATCGTCCTCCATTTATAAGTTCAGTAGATCCAAGCAATATTAGGGGCAAATGGCTCTAGTATTTTGTATCTTTCTAATTTTTTCCGACTAACTATAAGATTTCTTCATACCCAATTACATTTTCTAACATAAAAATTGTATAAACTTGTTATACTTGATTTTTATTCATAAAAATTATACTTTCTTAGCTTGTTTGTTGTCGGGCGATTGAAATAAAAATCGGACATTTATGGCTTATAATTTCCTTGGATCGATTGAAGCAAAGATTGCTAAAAATAATATTTGCGAGTCACAAATTAACTAAATAAATGGATAAGCGACCTACTGACCGAAATCGTAATTTTTTCTGGAATCAAGTCAGTTCTAACGTGCTTGTAAGTTTTTTGCTGTGGGTTGCTTCTGGGTGGGCATTATTAACGGTTTTTAAATATTTTGAAAATGTATTTTTTACCTTTTCTTTTGCTGCCATTTTAGCTTTTTTACTAAACTATCCCGTTCGTTACTTAAAGAAATATTTGGGCAGAGGAGTAGCACTAGGCATAGTAATTGCAGTAACACTTTTAATAATAATTAGTGTGATTGGAACTTTAGGTATATACGTTTTAAATCAATTAGAACAAATTTTTACTATTATTATCGACCGTTTAAATTCTCCAGATAGTCCTCTAGCCCAATTAGATCTATTTTTAAAAGCAAGAGATATTCAAATCAATTTTGCAGTCGTTCAAGAATTAGTTAAAAAAAGTTTTAGTTCGAGTATTAGTTTTTTTATCACTGCTTTATCGTCTTTTCCCAATACTTTAATCAGTTTTGTATTTGTCTTGGTGATCGCATTTTTTATGTTAGTTGAAGGGGATAAACTTTGGCATTTAGTCCTCAAAATAATTCCCCAACATCGCAGAGAACGCTTTGCCAATGTTATCCAACAAAGTTTTATCGGTTTTTTTCGCGGTCAAATTACCATATCTTTAATTTTGACTGTTGCTACATTTATCATTTTTATGTTGTTAAAAATACCTTTTGCTTTAACCTTGGCGATCGTGATGGGATTTTTTACGACTATTCCAGGAGTAGGGGCGACATTGGGAATTTTAACAATCTCGGCAATGGTCTTAGTTCAAAACGGTTGGATCGACACGATTAAAGTAATAGTTTCGTCAGTTCTCTTGCAACAAGTTCAAGATAATTTTATTTCCCCGAGAATCATGCAAAAAGCGGTCAATCTCAACCCTGTAGTCGTCTTTTTTGCCTTGATGGTTGGGGCGAGAATTGCCAGTCTCTGGGGCATATTTCTTGCTATTCCGATCGCATCTGCTGTAGTTAGTTGGTTTGAAATCGAAGAAATGCAACACAACGGTCAAATAACACCGAAAAAGTAGCAACCTCGAGTATCATAGTTAATCGCTAAGTAATTTACAGCAGTAGAGAGGCTTAAGCCTTAAATCTTAACCATAATCCCTCTTCTGCCTATTGCCTATTGCCTATTGCCTATTGCCTATTGCCTTGAGGAAAAGAAAATTGCAATCAGATCGAGCAAATAACTATAATCTCATTTTAATAATCAGCTTCGCCGCCAACAATCACATCTTTGATTCGCAAACTAGGCCCTCCACAACCGACAGCTAAACCATTTTGTCCCCCTTTTCCGCAACCTCCAGACTCGTCCCAATAAAAATCGTCGCCGATCGCTTCAATGTTAGCTAAAGTTTTAAACACATTACCCGATAAAGTAACATCTCTAACTGGTTCGCTTGGTTTACCGTTGCGAACGATCCAAGCTTCTCCAGCACTAAAAGTAAACATCTCTCCATTAGTCATACCACCCAACCAATTACGAGCATAAATTCCTTCTTTTATCCCAGAAAATAAATCTTGAACCGGGGTTTTTCCTCGAGCGATCCAGGTATTTGTCATGCGGACGATTGGGGAATAATGATAGTTGAGACGACGAGCGTTACCCGTAGGTTTTTCGCCTAATTTTCCGGCAGTTTCCCGCGAGTGCAATCTACCGACTAAGACCCCGTCTTTAATCAATTGGGTAGTTGTAGCGGGAGTACCTTCATCATCATAATAATAACTGCCTCGATGTCCTAATTCTGCTGCACCGTCAAAAATTTGTAATTCTTCATTGCCAAATCTTTTCCCCATGCTCATCACTTCAAGCAGATCGGGATTTTCATAAACCGTATCGGCTTCTGAAAGGTGTCCGAAAGCCTCGTGAACGAATAAACCTGTCAAAATGGGGTCTATGACTACGGTATAGGTATCGCCTCTGACAGAGGGCAAAAAGAGGGCATCTACGGCACGATGGGCTGCACCTTCTACCTGGCGATCGAGTTGGGTTAAGTCGT
>JASJCW010000277.1 GCA_030065265.1 Prochloraceae cyanobacterium | reverse complement strand
GCCAAACAATCCCTAGAAAATATTCGCAGTATATTTAGTAAAGTAGAACAAATATTAGCAGATAATAATAAATATTTAGTCGGCGATCGCTTTACGGCTGCAGATTTAACTTTTGCAACTTTAGCCGCACCAATATTGCGTCCTAAAAACCATCCATTTATGTCTGGAAAAGTTAAGGGAATGCCAATCGAAATGTTGGAGATAGTTGCAGAACTGCGGCGCAGTGTTGCCGGCAAATATGCCTTAAAGTTATATAAAGAAGAGAGGTTAAAAAAATTGCAAACAGTCTAAGTATATTTCAACATTGAGGCGATAAAGTCCTCTTCATAATTGGAAGAGGATCGTAAGTAAAACATTTCAAAAATTAAAAGATGCTAACTCTTTACTATACGCGGACTTCTTTTTATTCTCGATTTATCTGGCTGACACTATTAGAAAAACAACTAAAATTCAAACTAGTAGCTCTCAAACTAAACGGAGATCAATTTGCAGAAGAATTTATTGAAATCAGTCCTTTCAGTCGCATTCCTGCATTAGTAGACGGAGAAATATCAGTTATTGAATCTTCAGCAATTTTAGATTACTTAGAAATTAAATATCCCGTTCCTGCTCTTTTGCCAAAAGATCCTCAAATTTTAGCTAAAGTTCGTATGGTACAGACAGTAACCAATAATGAGTTATTACCCGGCTTGATGGGAATGTTAATCCACCGCAAAGATATTTTAGACTATCAATACGCACAAAAGAGATTAAATAACGTGCTTGATTTTTTTGAGAAATTATTGATCAATAATACTTACTTTGCTGGAGAACAATTGACCTTCGCAGAAATAGTTGCCGGAAATTTAATTCCCTATTTTCCTAAATTTAATATCCCTTTAGATCGATATCCGCAACTCAATCGATGGTCTGAGAATTTACTTCTTAGAAAATCGTGGCAAGAAATGCAATTAAGCCAAGAAGAATTAATTAACTTTAAAAGACGCATGAAAGTAATGCCTAAAATTATTCAAAAACGTCGTCGCGAGCGAGTAAAAATAGGCAAAAATGTTTAGTGTTATTTAATGTATTGGAGTTTGGGGCAAAATTATCCCTCCTCTGACCGACTCTCGAACCGCGCAAGCCGCTATATCTGCTTTATTGCGATCGCAATAAAAATTGGTAAATTTTGTTGATGAAAAATTTAAAACGGGAGAATCGAGCAAAGAAAAGTTAAAATAGCTAATTCAAAGTAGAACGAAAAGCAGATGGGAAAAATTTTAGTTACTGGAGTCGCAGGTTTTATTGGTTTTTATTTCGCTAAAGCGTTATTAGATCGAGGAAAAGAAGTAATCGGAATAGATAATCTCAGCGATTATTATGACGTAACTTTAAAAAAAGACCGATTGATTCAATTACAAAAATGCGATCGCTTTTATTTTCAAAGACTAGACTTGAGCGATCGCTCGGGAGTATCTAATTTATTTGCCGATTTTTGCCCAGAAAAAGTCGTTCACTTAGCCGCTCAACCCGGAGTTCGTTATTCTCTAAAAAATCCTCAACCCTACGTAGATAGTAATATAGTCGGCACTTTTAATGTTTTAGAAGGTTGTCGTCATGCAGAGGTTAAACATCTTGTTTTTGCCTCTTCTAGCTCGGTTTACGGCGCAAATAAAAAACAACCTTTTTCAATTAAAGATAACGTCGATCGCCCCGTCAGCTTGTATGCAGCAACAAAAAAAGCTAGCGAACTGATGGTTCATTCCTACAGCCATCTTTACAATATCCCCGCTACGGGCCTGCGTTTCTTTACTGTTTACGGCCCCTGGGGTCGCCCCGATATGGCTCCGTTTATCTTTACTAAAGCTATTTTAGAAGATAGACCGATTAACGTGTTTAATTACGGTAAAATGCGTCGAGATTTTACTTATATTGATGACATCGTGATGGGGATAATTAAAGTTTTAGATAAAATCCCCCAACGTTCTACTCATAATCAATCCGAGTTAGATCCAACACCAGGTAATAGTTGCGCTCCTTATAAAATATATAACATTGGCAACAATAAGCCGATAGAATTGCTTTATTTTATCGAACAAATTGAAAAAACAATCGGTAAAAAAGCAACTAAAAATCTATTGCCGATGCAACCCGGAGACGTACTCGAAACTTATGCCGATCTGACTGAAACGATCGCAGAAATCGGTTTTGAGCCAACAACTTCGATCGAATCGGGCATTCCTCGGTTTGTTGATTGGTATCGTTCTTACTATCGAGTCTAAATCTGAAATTGCAGTTTTTTGCAGCCTGATTTTAAATTTGTCATGAAGCGATCTATTTATTCTTTAAAGAAAAAATAAATTTGCTAGTTTTAGGTTGTAATTGTACTTAAGTGCTTGTTATAAATTAAATAAGGATTTTAATTTTATATTTTATATTCTTTGGCAGCAAATTAATAATTTTGCTAGCTTATAATATAAGTACCCCCTTAAGTTTTAAAACCTAGCTAATTATCGCTACTCATTTAATGAGTAGTTTTTTTTTACTTTAATTAATGATGCAATCTATGAAATTTTGCCAGACTTGATTTGGTTTCCAAATTGCTTCTAAGTCTTTTTGAGCTAATGCTCGATCCACTCCTTTTTGAAGGCGATAAAGATAGATAAATACTGAAACCCTCTTGTTAGCAGCACAATGGACAAACAGTTTTCGCTCAGGGTTATCATCCATTACTTTAACAAAGGTTTGAAAATCTTTTAAAGTTGGTTTTTCCCAAATCACTGGAATATGAATGTATTCCATTCCCCTACTTTTAACTATTTCTGGCTCGTTATCTAAAGCATTACTAGAATTAGTCAGAGCTAAATTAATTACTGTTTGATAACCACTATTTTTAATCTCTTCAAATTCTTCTGCTTTTGGCTGTCCAGAAGTGGCGATCGCATCGTCGATTTGTAGAAAATTATAGATATTGGCTAATTTATTTTCATTCATTTTGTTTCAATTATTTTAATTGACTGGATAGTTAAGGCGATCGCAGTGAAACGTTGAATTAATTTTATATTTATTATTTGGTGTTTGAAATCATTTCAACAAAAGATTCACTTTTAAAAACCCGAGTTCAATTTATATAGCGTCACCGATCTCAAAGCAAATTAATTAAATTTAATTAAAATATATTATTATTTACCAAGATCGGATCGGGATAGAAGTGTTTGAAGCTCAAGGTGTAGTAACAACAGATCGAGATATATTAAGTAGCGGACAACCTGAGCCGCTGGGGGATTTATTACTTTACTCGCAAGATGCGAGCGTTAATTTTAATCCTAACGATTCGATCGCCCTATCAGACAATTCCTATCTTGATGTTAATACCGATCCAAATTTACAAACTAATAGTGCTTTAGATCCTCAATTAAATAACACTTCAACTCTTCAACAAACTTCATCCGTGGACTTACTCACCGGAAAACCAACTACAGAGCCGATCGTCGGTGCGGCGATCGCAACTTCCGAACCGATAGAAACTTTTGCGACGCGATCGCAAAAACTGCTGGCTCAATTTGCAAATACCAACTTCGACACCTACGACTCAAGATATACCTTCTGGTACGCGCAAGCTTTATTTGCTACTGGTGCAACAGACAAGGCCAGAGCTGCGATCGATCTGGCTCACCAAACACCATCTAATGATGATAGCTTTTATTATTGGGGTTTAATCGATAGTTATTTGAGATGGAATAATTTATATACCGAAGCGCAAAAAGCCACAGCAAAACAACTTCTTGTCGATGCAACTACTTACAATAGCGGCAAAACACAAAATCAAAAGTTAATGTTGGCAACGGCTAGATATCTAGCCTCAGAAGAATTTCCCGATTTGGTTTTTGCTAGCGACTACAGTCTTAAAGATCCTACTGGCAAAAATAAAATCCTGACAATGATGTCTCAATTTGTCAGCCAAGGAATGGTCGAACACGACTCTCCCACATATCATGCCATGTACTTAGGTGCTTTTCGGACTTTAGCCGAGTTTGCCAAAGATGCAGAAGTCAAACAAAAAGCTGCGATCGTCTTTGAATGGCTCTTAATCAACCCCAGTGGGGAATGGCTCGACGGACATTGGGCTGCTTCGAGTTTACGCAAATTTCCTTACGTTCACCGACAAAATCAATACGGTGCGGGTCAATATGCATTGTGGCTCTTTTTTGGCGGCGCAGAACCAGCAAAATTCCTTATTGACGCTGCTTATGCAGTACAGCACGCTGTTTCAGATTATCGCGTTCCAGAAATTATCGAAGATATAGCTACAGATCGTCAGCATTCTTACCTTCACAGAGCTTACGATCGCTGGGGGGGTAAAACTAACGACCAATTCTATAAAACTACCTACATGAATGGTAACGGTGCGATCTACAGTCAATTTGAAGAACTTGGCGATCCTTTAGGTTGGTCGGATCAAGGTCATCGCTGGGGTATAGTTTGGACTGACTCAACTCAAGATAGCATCCTTTGGGTAACCCATCCTAAAAAAGGGCCATCTGCTGACAAAAAAACCAGAGGTATTACCGACTACGAACAAGTATTGCAGCACAATAAAACTATTGTTGGCGTTTACAATATTCCAGCCAACGATCCTTATAAATACGTCATTGGTAAAACGCCTCAAGGCTTTATCGACTATATAGATCGCTCCGAACAAGGGGAGATTTATCTCGATTATGGTAATATTGCGATCGCCCTATCCTTATTTACGATCGCCCCTGATGGTAAAAAGATTGGTTTTGATTGGACTGCTTTAGATACTGAGTTTGTCGGGCCGAGATCTATACCCCAAGGTGAATTAAAAGTTGGTTTAGTGGCTACAGTAGCTTTTCAGGGCGAATATACCAATTTAACCGAATTTGCTAATGCAGTAAACTTCGAGCAAAATATTAACTACACTCAGATTCTCGATGCCGATCCTCGACTTCAATACACCGATCGAGAAGGTAATCTATTAGATATTCAATTCGATCGCCATCTTAAAGTTAATAATTTGGATTTAAATCCCCAATCTTGGCCTCTGATGGAAAATCCTTGGACGACACAACCTCAAAACGGCAATCTCCAGCTCAAATACGGATCGAGAGAGCGAGAGTATCTTTTTGGAGACGGTCAATGGCAAGTTAAAACCAATGGAATTATCGAACAAAATGGCGAATTGAAAATCGAAGCAGAAAATTTTGTCGCTCGAGACCAAAGGTTAGATAGTCCGGGTTCGGAGTGGATGCTAAAAACAGCACAAACTGGCTATCAAGGTACGGGTTATGTCGAATCATTGAGCGATACTCTTTCTATCAATCACAATTTTGATGCTGGGGCTGAAATCTCTTACGACATAACAATTAATAACCCAGGAAATTATAATCTTTGGGTCAAGCGTTATGCCACTGACAAACACGATAATTCACTTTATGTTGCCATCGACGGACAGCAAGTAGGAGGAATCGATAACATTCGCGTTTTTAATCAGTGGACTTGGCAAAAAATCGGGGCGATCGACCTCGATCGAGGCCCTCATTCTCTTCAATTAAGAAGGCGCGAAGCAGGATATAAATTAGATAGTATTTTGTTAACTACTTCTCCTCTTGCTCCAGTTATTTAATACCTGCAGTTCGATTCTACTTGCTCTAACATTATGCGATCGAATGCGCTTTTGCTGAAGATAGTAAATTTATCCTCAAATCCGATCGCGTCCAAAAAAATTTAATTAATTCCAAATTCTACGCCACCAAGGGATTGGTTTTGCTTCAATAAAATCAATTTTGCTCCTAATTTCCTCAAGATTCCAATCTGTTAATTTAGCTAAAGTTTGTGCTTCTCTTTCTTGTCTTTGTCTTGTTGCCTGTTGATATTCTCGAGCGCGATCGCAATTTATTTCTTCTCTGTAAGGATGGCGAATAATATATCTACCCTGAAATAATTGGGTATTTGCTGTTTGTTGAAATGATAAATCTTCAGGGAAAGTATCGCGGGTATAACGGACGTGCAAGCGGGTTATAAATACGTTTTGGAAGCGATTAGGGCTAGTCCAAAATACACCAGCTTGTTTTAATTCTTCTCTGTTTAAAGGTTGTGCGGAACAAGGATCGCAATTTGCCATATTCCAAGCATATTCTAAGAAAGCTACTCTTTTATTTTCTTTTTCATAAGCCTTTTGGAACATTGTTTTATAAAAGTCGCTAAATTCATTTTCAACAAATTCAGGAATCTCGACATTTGAAGGTATTTTGACAGTTCGATAATTAGTTAATTCGATTTGACCTTGAGGGGAAAGTAAATAAACTAGCAAATCTTGTTCTCCTTTTGCATTCATCATTCCCAAACGAATTGGTAACATAAATTTAGGAGATTCGTAAGCGATCGCCAAAGGGCGAAGAGCATTAAAACTAGTGCGATCGAATTGCTTTAGATTAACTTTGGCAACAAAAAATTTGAGATTTTGTCTGATATAAGGATGCAATAATTCTCTAGCACCTTCTGGTATTTTATAGCCATTTTCTCGCAACCAAATTTCCAGTCCATCCGATTCTTTAGCACTGAGAATTAAAATGTCATATTCTCCGACAGTAAATTTTTCTTCTACTGTTACTCCCAAAGCATTATTTCTTGCAGAATCGGCTTCTGCACTTTCCATTGTCGCTTGTTTTTCTAAGGTTCTATAACGATAAACTTGACAAGGATTAGAATCGTGATATTCTACTAATCTGGGCGCGCTAAATCCATCCAATCTTTGGATTATTTTAGGATTAGCAATATTAACTTGTTCTTTTTTTAAAACTACTGGAACTGGCACGACGATCGCAAAATCTTCGATCTCGCCTTGATAGTCGTTTGCCATTGTTAAAACGGTTCTATTTCCATCTCTGGCGATAATCACTTGAGATGCTTGATTGTATAAATTACTGTCTGCTTTGGCGACATAAAAGCCACAAAATGCTCGAGCTGGTTCGGCAAAACAAAATACACCAACTACAATTAATATCGAACTAATTAATATTTGCAATGCTTTCATTTTTTTATCCTTTAAGAATAGATAATAGGGGCAAAAAATTATTAATTGTTTGCGGAAAATGTAGTAGATCGAATTTAAAAAAATGAGGTATATTTACCAATAAATTAACTTTTTACTTTCTAAAATTTGCCAATTAAATCTTGGAGCTTGCCAAATGCGATCGCATAAAATCGTGAGGGGAGAAATAAAGAACAAAGCCCAAAAGATTGCTGTAGAAATATAGAAATAATCTCGCAAAATAAAGGTTACTAGAGCAATGGCGATCGCCCAAATTATTCGACTAGATCGGGCGTTAGGAATCGAGCGAGGATCGGTCAACATAAATAAAGCAAATAACAACAAACTCCCGCTACTTAATTGATGCTGCCATACTTGTAAATCCCAGCCTAACCAAAAATTTCTCAATGCTTCTAAGCCAGCATAAACTATTAAAAAAACAGCCGAAGTATCCCAACGTCCGACTTTTTTTAAAATGATTCCACCCAAACCAATAAATAATAGTAAATACCACCAATCAGTTCCCCATTGTCCGGGAGAAACCCAAGCATTATTAGTCAGAATTAAAACCGCAATAATGCCAAAATTTGCTGGGTTGAAAAAATGCTTATTTTCTACTCGCAAAAAGAACTTACTAGCTATTGCCAAACAGCCCGCCAGAGCCATTGTATTATAATCGTTAGTCCGCAGCAGCAAAGATAAGCCCAGTCCGGTAATCGCCGCACTACGTAATCCGCCTATTGCTAAAGATCTAAACTTTTGGTACGATTTGACTCGAACTCGATTTAATCCGAAATCTGGCTCTTTTTTGCCCTTGACAAAATCAAGAAAAAATGTTAGAGACAACTGAGTTAAAACGCAAGATGCGATCGCCGCAAAGATAAATTGAGGTTGAACCGTCCAATCTCGAGTGAGAATGCCGAGAAACAAGAACGAAGCAAGAATGAGAATTTGATAATCTCGAGCGTCTGATAAAAACATAATCGCAGCAAAATAGTTTCTTTTGCTTCAGTATGCCTCTTTAAGATCGGAATCGATCTCTCGTTACCATTTTTGAACTGAGTTGATGAGAAACTAAAGCGCGATCGCCTGAAACGGACTATCTTGTATTATGCCTGCAATATGTATTTGGAGCGAGCGGAAAATTGGTGTGCGATCGCTTCACGTCAACATAATATTTTTGCTTTTGTATTACGCAGATTACAACAATTATATCTTAAAACC
>JASJCW010000276.1 GCA_030065265.1 Prochloraceae cyanobacterium | reverse complement strand
TTCGTAAACTTCTCGGTTCGAGCTAGTCATCATGTTCTTTCCTGATAATTTTGCAGTGATTATTTGTCGCTACGCTCGAAGTAATTCGTCATTCGTCAGAAGTCAGAAATAAGCTGTTATTAATTTTAACTTCAAGTTTCTGATTTATGATTGGGTTGACTGAGTTTAAGATTCTTACACTAATTCTATTTAGCGACAGAATTTTAGTTGTTTCTACGAGCTTTGACTAAAAATTTACTTCTGACGAATTACTTCTGACGAATTACTTCTGACGAATTACTTCATTAAAATTCTTCGGTAATTTCTTTGCTTAAATGAGGATATTTTTTAAGAACAGCTTGAATGATTTTGATTGCTTTATCCTCATTATCGGCTAATCCTGTAGCGGCATCTTCGATTGCCTCTTTTTTCCGTTTAGCGATCGCTCTAGCTGCAACTTTAACTTGTTCTGTGCCTAAGTTATCGAGGGCATTAATGAATGTGTTGAGAGCTATTTGAGGGTTTGGCTCTGGTAGAGAAGTAAAAGCTCTATCGTCTACATCAGTGGGGTTGCTATGCTGCAATTCATCAAGGCGGTCAGTTTCAGGCATTACGCTATCTCCGTTGGGTTTTCCTAAGCCTAACTCTTGTTGTTTATCATCTAATTTTTCCTTGACGCTGCTGTATTGTTTGTTTTCTTTAGATTTTGGTACTTTTGGAGTTTGAGCTGGTTTAGTTGGCTCGGTGGGTGGTAATGGTGGTTTAGCTTGTTGGTTTGTTGCTGGTGGAGCGGGTTGGGTTGCTTGCTTTGCGGTGGGTGGAGATGATGGTGGTGGATTATCTCCAGTAATCTCTTCAATCGGAGGTTCAACCGCCGTTTCTACTGTGTTCTTTGGAGGTTGATTTGAATCGCTCTTTAAAGAATCCAGATCGGGCAAAGCTGCTTCAGTAGCAATCTCTAAATATTTAAGTGCGATCGTTAATCTCGTACCATCCTCAAATAGTACAATAGCACTATCTCGATTAGGAAGACTCGATATTTCCCCTTTCTGTCCCGGACAAATCGGAGAGGAAGCGATCGCTTTAACTATAATTCCAACAGCAAATTTAACTTGTGGTTCTGGATCTTTGTTGATCTGGGTAAATAACTTTTTAGCTTCTTTGAGGGAGAGAAGGGGATTCTTCGCAATCATATCAAGGAGCTTTTCCTTCTGCGGTTCAGTTTGCTTGAGAATCTTGTTCGCTGCATCGATGCTTGCTTCGTTGAGTATTTTCTTCAAAGCTTCTGCTAAATCAGTTTTACCAATTTCAACTAGGCGATCGATCTCTTCCACCACTTTGAGTGCTTTCTGATAATTCCGACCACTTCCTAAACCGACTCGTTTAGCAATTATGTCTCTTGATTGTCCTTTTGCACCCTGACCAGGAAAATTTTCCTTATCTGCTCCAGCAGAATTATTATTTTGAGTTGCACGCTTTCTAGCTTTAGCCAATTCAGTCTCGCTCTCTTGCCAAGTCTGACCTTCGCGGACTTTTTGGAACACAGTTTTGGTGCGAGTAGCGTTCTCGCTTAATAATAACTGCTTTTCTTCTGCTGGAGATTTAAAAGCTCGAACTTCAATAGGAACGGTTGGTAATTTTAAAACTAATGCAGTTTTATTTCTGCGATTGCCGCTAATGATTTCACCGTAAATATTAACAATTAAGCGGCGTTGTATGCCAAATTCAGGAATCAACTCGATTAAATCAGATAAATCCTCATTTTCTCCATAAATTCGTGGATTGGCTGGATGAGGCTTTAATTCATTAGGATCTACATCCCAAAAGCCCACACTAAACACTGACTCGCGCTGTGGCTCGGCTTCGGCTATTATTTCTAATTCGTTTGGAGAGTACCAAAAATGCCCGATGCGGTCTATGTAAATTTCGACTTTGCCTGAATTTTTTCCTGTACCATTAACAGTAGTAACTGTACCAATTTTGCCTTGGCGGGATGCTGCTCCGGCAATGATTTTTACTTGAGTTTTTTGTTTAATTTGTGTCATCATTTTATTACTTCAAAAGTTATTACTTGAGATGATTTAAATTGGCTGTGCTTTTAAAAGCACAGCCATGTCTTTGTATTTTTAGAATTCGTCAAAAGTCGAGTAGGTCGATATTTCTTTTGGATTTAAAATTAAATCAAAAGAATATTGAATTGCACTTTCAGGATCGGGGAAATATGCTAAATCGAATTGATTTCCATCAATAATTGATGCAATACAATCTTCTGGAGTTACATCGATTTTGATGAGAATGTAATCTTTCTCAATCGTATAGTGGTAGCAATTTTCGCTCTTTATGAAGCTGATTCTTTCGTTTTTGACTTTTAAATAATTTTCTATCAACCAATAAACAGCATTTCCTCGACTGTTTAATTGATTTTGAAAAGCCCCAAACTGTGGATATGCAACAGCTTGCCAAGCATTAATTAAAGGCTTTATAGATCCAATTGTACAACCTTCGTATTGAACCGTAAACTTTTGATGTTTTTGACTTATTTGGGTAAGAATCGGCAGTTGTAATGATTGCTGCTGTTTTAACTGCTCTTTGGCAAAAGATGCCTCGATATTGCCAGCTTTGTCAATAAAATCCAGGCGATTTCTATTTTTTGGTATCATGGTGGTTTCAAATTAAATGTGTTTTTGTAGCGATCGCACAAATTCAAAAATGTCGATCGCTTTCATTTTATTTTATCGTGTTAACACGGATATGTCAATCTTTTTATCTCTTTTTATTTTCTTCAAGGAACAGAAGTATTGAATACCGCGTTAACACGTGTTATAGTTGAATTAAAGAGGAACAGAAAGATGCCGAATAATAAACATGAAACTCAACCAAGATATCAAGGCAAGTTTGATATAAAAGGATCAGAACCTCTTTCTAAAAAAGTCGTCGGTTTTAGGTTGCCACAATCTTTACAAAAACAATTAGAAGAAATGGCAATAGAACGAAAACTGACAACTAACGAGTTAGCAAAGCAGCTTTTAATTGGTAAATTACGCTCCCAAGTGGGTTAGGAAATAGCTAAAAGTCCTAAAATAAGCAATAGCAGGAATAACCCCCGCACGAAGCGATAACTCCTCAGTTTAAGTGCTTAGAAGCGGGCTGAAGACGTGCCAAGCTGGAGCAATTTAGGTTAAGCAAAAGGAAGGAAGTCTTGTAGACCGCTTAGCGATAAGCGGCTATTTCAATCGATCCTTCTATTGCGAAACCCTCCAGTGCCGCTTATCGCGTACTCACACTCTTCAAGTTAACTAATGCTAAAAAATGAGGGAATTACGTAAAATAAAGCCTTTTCTTGTCATTTTTACTAATTTTCGATTATACTCGACACAATACTGCTCGGATAAGCAAAGATAAATCGGTGAAAGTGGCACGGGGGCAGGGAGCGGGGAGCAGGGAGATTAATCTTAAAATCAATTCCTCATATTGCTATTAAAGGAGTTCAATTATCTGTTAGTTCTCCCTGCTCCGGTCTCCCTGCTCCTCTGCAAACCTAGCAGGATAAATCAAAACTCTTAACCGAGCAGTATTGATACTCGACATGAGTAACAATATGCTTTTGTTATCCAAAATTAAGTATTTACATTTATAGCTTTTTTCTAAGAGAGTACCATTATTTCGGTACTCTCTTTTGTTTAGCTATCTTGCGTTTTAGAATTGCTCGAGGAAAAGATTTCAAAACTTTGTATTTCTGACCATTTGTTTTGGGCAATCGCTTTAATTACAAACTCTTTGTACAGCTCCAATTCTTTGCTATTATCCTTTGGCATATGCTGGAGCGCAAATGCAACAATTTTAGAATTATTTACCGTTTCAGCTAAGATTGTTTTTTCTGGTTCATTCGCATTTTCTTTGCTTACAATCTCGCTGGTTGAGCCGTTATCATCATTTTCAAGCTCAATCTCAGATGAATTTTCTATGTCGCATACAACAGACGTGACAACTTCTGAAAAAGGTTTATTTTCCTCGTTCGATATGTTATTCTCCATAGAGATTATTTCATCGGACGATTCGCAGTTAGATTCTGAATTTTTCAATTCTAAAGTCAACTGCGATTGATTTTCTTCAGCATCTTTTTCAATTGCAACACTAGCTAATTCTGGTTTGTCTGCAACGATAATATAACCTCTAGCTCTACAACCAGAAGGAACAAATGCATCATCTGGTAATTGCTCGATGGTTGCTCCAACAATTTCTAACCACTCTTGGAAATTTCGAGCTTTCTTGTCGATTCTCGATATCGAACCAGCAGAACAAATTGCAACTAATCTACCACCTGGAGCTAATGCTTTCTTGTAACAATGCAGTATTTCATCAATGTCATGCTGTCTTTCCCAAGCTGGATTCATCAAGATCCTGTCGTAGCAAGGGGATTCAGGTTCGTACTGCAAGCTATTGCTACCGATTAAATTAAAACCTTGTAATTCGAGGAGTTCTCTAAGATCCGAATATTGCTCTATTACATCGAGTTCGATTCCTTCGATTTCGGGCTTGATACAACTGGCTTTCGAGTTCTTCGACATCTGCACCGTATCGAACTCGATCTAGCATAAAGATCTCGTCGGATTCTAGAGCTTTGGCAATATTTTTGATAGTTTGTGCAAACTGAAGATCGTTATTCGCCTGCGGCTCAAAGGCAGAAGTTAAATGGCAGAAGGCAGAAGGTTCAGTTATCTCAGTTATCGGTAAAGATAAACTGCTTGCTTCGTCTTTACGTTGTTTATAATCACTTGGAGTTTGAATATTGATCCTTCTGCCTTCTGCCTTCTGCCCTCTGCCTTCTTCAATAGCCATCCTAGCTCGGCGTGCAGTATTAGTTTTGCGGTCGGTTTCTAGAGTAGCGGTTGCTTCAGCTTCGAGATTATCGCTAACTGTTTCGAGATGCTCTATTGCTTTATTTCTGCGGTTTTCTTCGGCTCGTTCTTTATTCGCTTCGCCGTCGATCGCAGACAGACTAACAAACTGATTGGCATCGTTTTCGGACTCAAAGACAAAACCTTTGGAATACTTCGAGTAATAGCCACCCAGAGATTTGGCTCTAGATTTTAAATCATCATATATGAAGCGTTCGACTCGCTCCGACATCTCGACAACCCAAATATCGCACCCTTTCTTGCTATGATAGGATTTTGTGATTGTTAATTCTAAACCTTCGGGAATTTGGGTTTCTTCGATGTTATATTTGCGATCGTCATGCCAAGAGCGATAACGTCGAGTTTCTGCGGCTTTAAGGCTCTCGAACTTAATGAGCTGTTCGTTAGTTAATTTATCTTTGCCTCGATAAGCGATAAATCTTTCAAAATCTCGGATAGTTTCGGGATTTTCTAGTGCTTTAACGAACTCATCTTGATTTTCTTTTATCTTTCTAGCTCGTTCTTGAATTAATTCGTCAGTAACTTTGGGAACGAGGCGGTCTATCGCTTTAAAATGAGTTTCGCTTAACGGGTTATACGATATCGATAGGCCGGGTACAAAGTAAGCTGCAAAATCTTCGTAAACAACTTGTACTAATTCTGCTTTCTTGTAATCGGTACGACCGAAACCACGACGGTATTGCTCTAATTCTTTCTTCGTAAATCCGTTTAATTCCGCTGATATTATCTCTTTACTAGCTTTAAATTTCTGCCAAATTTGTTTTAATTCTTCGGCTGTCACCTCACCTTTGTTTAATCTGGCGACAAACTGTTGAGTTGTTTTGAAATTGATTGTCTCGCCGTTGGTATCGTTTAGCTCGTTTACGTTAGTGTTTTTTGCCGCTTTAAACAATTCTTTAATTTCTCTGCTTTCGTACCAATCTGATTTGCTATAAGAATAATAGCCATCGTAATTTTCGACAATCTCAACATCGAAGGTTTGATTTTGTTCTCGTTCGTATTTGGCTAAAACTCTTTCTAGGAACTGTTTTGTGGTGTTTCTTTGCCAGAAAACATGGTTGCTGCCCCAATGGACTTTCATACCCTTCCAATCATCGGTGCGACTTTCCCACAAATCCTCATGAAGATTGTGGGTTTAGCCTTGAAATCGCTTTGTAATTGCTTCTACTTCTTCTTGTCCAGGGCCGTCAATCCAAGTAATAGTAATGCTAGCCCCCATCGAGTAAGAGTCAGATTTAACGGAAAACTTTAAACTAGGATAGTCTTTTTTGGGAAAAGCCTTTTTGAGTTGTTCTCTGATAATTTTAGCAGTTTCAACAACCGAAACATATTTACTATTTGTCATTTTATCTCCTATTTTTTGGCACTAAAAAAGCGCACCGCCAACGCCGAATTAGTTCGGCTTGTTGCCGGAGCAAGAAAGCGGGTTTCTCTGAGAAATCCGCTTAATCAATGAGTGTCAATGGTCTAAAATATTTTTGATTTGTTTTCAAGGTAATTGTCTGAAAGTATCTATTTTTACAATAAATTAATTGGGAATTAGCACTTGTTCAGCTCGATCGTATGCGCGTGCCAAATGCTTATCCATGAATTGCTTAATTTCAGAAACGCAATAGCTTGGATGTTGAGAATATTGTTGTTCAATCTGTTTTAGCAGATTGATAAATTCGAGCCAAGACATTTCACTATCTACTTTTTTGTAGGTATAAGGAGGGTACATATGCTCTTGGGATTCCACGTAATTAAAACAGTTATAATTTTGATTCCAAAGTTGTTGTCCGATCAGCTTAAGGTTGTCTGGTGTTAAATTATCGACTAATTGTTTTTCTTCTATGAAATTACAGATTTTGTTGATGGTTTCGTAAGGGAGTAAGTAAGGTTTGGGTTTCATTTTTCTATTTGTTTTACTAATGATTGCTATTGCTTAAGCGCGAAGCGCGACTAGGAAAAAAAATAAAACATTTAAAGAAACTGCCTAATGTTAATATTAGACAGCGATTAAATCTTTTACCACTCCTCGTAAGGATTATCCGGATCTAGTTCCCAAGATTCGATGCTTGGATGTTGTTCGTAAATTTCGTTTTCTGCTTTTTCTATCATTTCAGAACTGAGATCTTCTCCATCTTCTAATTGCTTTAATTCTTCATCGCTAATTTCGATATATATCGATTCGTAAGCTCGAAAGTTTATACTGATTTCTGGCATTTTTTGACTGAAAGTTTGAATTTTCTCTTACTAGAGCGCGGAGCGCGATTGGGATCTTTCGGCTTCTACTGTATCGATCCACCCGCGAAGATTTTGAATTACTTGAGACAATGCTAAATGATAAGCAACTTTTACTTGTTCAGAGAGAATAGTATTGTTTTCTTTCTTGATACAAGCCTGGATTAAGATAGATTCGTAGTTTGACTTGTGGAAAGCTAATATCGATATTATACTATCGTTTTCGTCTTGTTCGACACCCAATATCGGTTCAATTGTATCTGGCTCTGAATCGTCTTTGATGTGGTAGTTAAGTGAATTAATTATACCGTTTAATTCTGTTATTATTTTTTCTGATACAATTGCTTGAGTAGTATCACCACTTAGAACAAATCTGCTGGGTAATAAATATTTGTCTTCAGAAATATTACTCCAGAAATCTCTGATTTCATTGACTTGTCTAGTGATTTCTTCTTGTATCAATTGAATGATTTCTTGTTTCATTTTACATAATTTATTATTTTCCTTGGCTTGAGCGCGGAGCGCGAAGGTAATAAATCAGGAAATGTATAATTTTTGTTTATTTATTTTTTAGGCTTACCACAAAGTTTACCTATGCGGGTTCTTTTGCTTCGGCCTAAGAAAATTACTCGAACAATTCTAAATAACAAATCCAGTCTGCTTGCTACTCTTTGCGATCGGACTAGAATAATAGTTATTCTGAGAATTCAAGCATAAATAATGATTAATACAGTCAAATTAAGCGATCTTATTTTATGTATAATTGTCGAAAAAGAAGATGAGGCAGTAACATCTTTTTATCTACAAAAATTTTACACCTATACTAATCTCAAGCCAGATAATATAAAAATAGTAAGCAGAACTAAAATCCCTCAATCTTTAAGCGAATTTGACCTGATTATAGTTGATATTGATATTTTCGATAATATTTTGCAAAGTTCGATCGACCAAATCTCGTTAAATGGCGATATAGTTATATTTACATCTCAGGATCTAGGGACAGAAATGCGTGAGCGATTAAAGGATAAAGTGACCCTCTTTTTTGGGATACAAGCCCCGTCGTTCACGACGGCTTTCGTTGATTTTCAATATATTCCTTTATCTTCTCTAATGGCGCACCACCACAGCTAACTGCGAAATAACTAGG
>JASJCW010000275.1 GCA_030065265.1 Prochloraceae cyanobacterium | reverse complement strand
ACTAATGTTATCGGTACGGCTCAACTTCCTGCTCTCAATACTGATTGGCAAGGTCTTGGTGTTTAGTAATATCAATTTAAAAAATTTAATTTAAACATTAGCCAAACAGAGCGATCGAACTCGAGATATTTAATTACAAAAAATTCGATCGCTTTCAAAAAGCCGAATAATTAAAAATACTTAATATAAGATTTAAAAAAATAAAAAAATTATTCTTGTTTTGCTTTCAATTAAGTTCTTTAATTTGCGATCGCTATTTCAGACCTCCTACCTAGACCGACTGAACCATCATCGATAACAAATAAAAAAATTGGTATTACTTTCGCAAAGATCCACAAAAGGCGATCGCTAAAATAAAATAACTTTCAAACAGAAACAAAATGACACAGCAACAAGTCATCAATAATATTCCTCCCGGATATCTCAATTTAATGGGCTATGTTGACGAATCGCAAGTTAACGGCCCGGGCAGTCGCGCTGTAGTTTGGGTACAAGGATGCAAAAGGGAGTGCGCTGGTTGTTTCAATACTGCTTCTTGGTCTTTTGAAACTAACGAACTAATCTCCGTTGCAGAAGTAGCTGAAAAAATTCTCGCCAATCCTGGCAATACTGGGGTAACATTCTCTGGAGGCGAACCTTTTTGGCAAGCAGAAGCTCTAGCAGAATTAGCTCAAACGGTCAAAAAAGCCGGATTAAATGTGATGTCGTTTAGCGGTTTCACTTTAGAAGAATTGCAAGGAGATAAAGCACCTCCCCAAGCTGCAAAATTATTAAAAGAATTGGACATATTAATTGACGGCCCCTACGTCGAATCTTTAGCAATTAATTCTCCAGAATCTCCCGTATCCTCTCGCAATCAAAAAGTCAGAATATTCAATCCTGAATTTGAAGATAAAATAACCTGGTCTTCGGATTTAGTTGAAGTCCACATTCTCAAAAATGGCAGTCGCATTGTCACCGGATATAAAGGACAGCTCAATTTTTGTTAACAGAATTGTCAATACTTCATATTTTAACTGGTTTTCCCACTTCTTCTTGCGATCGAGTGGGTTTTTCATTTGCACTTTTGTGCATGAAGAACTGCAGTTTTAAGCAAATAAATCTAGTCAAAAATGAAAGTATTTTGAGCGATCTAGTGATAGATTATTCAATATACTTTTTTGAATCGATCGCAAAAGCATTATTGCAAATGAATAAAGCTTTAAATCAAACAAAAATTCTCGTTATTGACGACCATGAATTAGTCTTAGGAGGGACTTTAGGAGTATTAAAAGAGAATTATCCCGATGCCGAATTTTTCACCGCTCAAACAGCTCGAGATGCTCTTTTACAGGTTAATTCAACCGTTTTAGATTTAGTAGTTAGCGATCTTTCGATTCCCGAAACCTTGGGGGAATCTTCTCGCACCGATACGGGGATTAGACTTTTAAAAACTTTAATGGAAAAGAAGCCTACTCTTAATTTAGTGGTGCAAAGTACCTATTTAGAAGCACTAATCAGGATTAAACCAGAAATTGACAATCACCAAGGTGGTTTTACTGTCGCAGATAAAAGCATCCCCAGTAGTGAAATGTTAAATCGAGTTGATTGGTCTTTGAGGGGATTAACCCACACTAAAGATTTGCGAGGCAATTTACAAGGACTCGAGGTAAAACAAGAATGGTTAACTCTACTTGCTTTAGCTTTTGAAGAAGGATTGCAAGATAAACAAATCGCCAAACAAATGTGCGTCTCGGAAAGAACGGTTCGCAATTACTGGACGAAAATTCAAGACGTATTAGAAGTCTATCCAGAAACTGGCAAAAATATTCGCATTCAAACACAAATTAGAGCAAGAGAAGAAGGATTGATCGATTAAAGTCTTTTGTAAATAAGCAATAAGGACAATATGAAAGCATATTTTAACTACTAATAACTTGCCAATTAAGTAGTCGGACAAAACTATAATCGATCGTCGAAAAGAGGGAACAGGGAACAGGGAACAGGGAACAGTAAGGGATTCAGTCATTTTACAGTTCTTAATACAGTGCGGTTTATTTATGTCCGACTACTTAGCAGATTGATTGCATCAATAAAAAAGAACTTTAATCCAAATATTTTTGACTTTTGACTTTTGACGTTTGCCTTCTGACTCTTGCCTTTTGCCGAAGGAAATTAAAGAATAGGAAAAAAATATTGTGCGGCTCATTAGAAAAAAAAAAATCAAAGAAATAATCGATCTCTGGCGACCTTTATTATTGCCAGGATTTGTTTTATTAATGATGATTACTGTCGCTCGCACTTTAGGAACGATCGAATCTCTAGAATTGTGGGCATTTGATGAATTTTTAAAATTACGCCCGACGGAAAAAGTCGATGAAAGAATTGCGATCGTCGGCATTGATGATGAAGATATTAATCAAATTGGAAATTATCCCGTTCCCGATCGCGATCTTGCTCTTTTAATTGAGAAAATTCAAGAATATAAACCGGCATTAATTGGCTTAGATTTAGTCAGAGATTTGCCCGTAGAACCCGGACACAAACAATTAGCTCGCGTTTTAAAAGAAAATAATAATATAGTCGGGATTGAAAAAGTTTTACCCCCTACATTTGCCGCACCGCCAAGTTTACCGTCGCAAAGAATTGGGTTTGTCGATGTTAAAACCGATCGCGATTCTAATGTGAGAAGAATTATTTTAACAGCTTACATTCAAGAAAAGAATGCCTGGAAATATTCTTTCGATCTGGTTTTAGCAGAAAAATATTTATCCGCACGAGGAATTGAGGTAACTAACGGCATTCGTAACCCCAATGCTTTTATGTTTGGAGATACAGAATTACCCGTATTTTTGGCTAATTTTGGCGGTTATGTTGGCGAAGACGATCGCGGAATTCAAATTCTACTCAATTATCGTAGTGGCAGCAATAGATTTGAGATAACATCTTATAGCGAAATTATGAAAAATCAATTCGATCCTAATTTGCTGCGCGATCGGATTGTTTTAATTGGCATGAACGCTACTTCAGTCGGTAAAGATATTTTTGATGTTGCTGGAGTGAATAATATTTATCCCAGTCCAGGCAATATTTATGGGGTAGAAATAAGGGCCCATTCTTTAAGTCAAATCCTGAGTGCGGTCTTGGATCGCAGACCTTTATTAAAAACTTGGCCCGATTTATTTGAGTATGTTTGGATTTGGCTTTGGGGTTTTTGGGGTATTAGTTTGGCAATGTTATTTCGTTCTCCTTGGAGCAATCTTCTAGCAATCACAATGAGCGTTTTTTTAGTTTTAGGATTTAGTTCGATCTTATTTTATTTTGGTTGGTGGATTCCGGTAGTTCCAGGTTTATTAATTTTGTTTCTCAATGGGGTAGTTCTTTCAATTTTTTCTCAATACAATCGCGCTTTAAAAGATAGAATTTGCGTGCAAAGAGCGACGATCGAAAGAACTTTTGAAGATATTCATAACGGGCCACTACAAACCCTTAAATCTTTGATGAGGGAAGTTAAAGATCGGGATTTACCTCAAGATATATTGCTCGATCGCCTCGAAACTCTCGATCGCGATTTAAGAAAAATGTACGATTTTTTACAACAGCAAACTTTTACTTCAGATAACAGTATTTTATTAGGCAATGGCGTTAAAATAGACCTCGATCGCCCCCTGCACGAATTACTTTATTTGGTCTATCGCAATACCCTAGAACGAGATTTTCCCTGTTATAAAACCCTCAAAATTACTATTCCTAAATTTCCCGAATTTCAAGATCGCAATTTAAGTCCCGAACAAAAACGGGGATTGTGTCGATTTTTAGAAGAATCCTTGTGTAATGTCGGTAAATATGCTGAAGGTGCAACTCGTTTAAAAGTAACATTCGATCGCTTTGAAGGTACTTATTTACTCAGAGTCGAGGATAATGGTATTGGAGTCAGTACGGTCACTGAAGGCCAAGGTACTAAAATAGCTAAAATGCTGGCCCGTCAACTTCGCGGAAGGTTCGATCGCCATCCGGTTTCTCCCCAAGGTACTTGCTGCGAATTGGTTTGGCCGGCGAAAAAAAAATTATTTTCTAACTTTTAGTATTATTAAAGTAATTATTATGTAATATATAAAGAGAACAGACGTGAATATCATCACTTAAGTATCTCGCTTATTGGAGGAGGATCGTGGCAAATTTTCGAGATATCCTCAAATACTATAGTAAATATAAAGCGATCGCGATCTTCAGCATAACGGCATCGAGTCTATTTGAAATAATCGACTTAATCGTGCCTTATGCGATCGGACAAATCTTAAACGTACTTTCCGACCAACCAATCGATCGCCCCCTACTGATTTTAATCGAACGAGTCGCAACCCTAACCAATTCCGACCCGGAAACCAAATTAGTTGCTTTAGGAACGATTTTAGGGATAATTTTCATAGTAACCGTACTCCGGGCCCCAATTCAACCTTGGATCGGATCTTGGTATCATTGGCTAATTGCACTTAAAGCCAGAAAAGACCACAATAAAGCAGCGATCGGCAAAATTCTTTCCCTACCCTTAGAATTTTACGATGAAAATAACCCCGGTCGAATCGCCGGACGTTTAGCGAGGGGAATATCGAATCAAACTTGGACTTATCCAGAAATAGCGGGACAATTAATCCCAAAATTGATGCGAGTCTTAGGTATTTTTGTCGTTATTCTCTTAATCGAAAAATGGATCGCGATCGCCTTTTTAATCTCTTTTGTCGTTATACTGGCTTTCACCATTAAAGACCTTCGGGTTTTGATCGAACAAGAAAAATTGTTAGACAAATACGAAGAAAATACCGAAAGTCGTACCTCCGAGATTATCACCAATATTAAAACAGTTAAAGCCTTTGCCAACGAAGCCAAAGAGTTAAAGCGACAAAAAGAACGCTTAGAACGGCAATATACTATGGTAGTCTATCGAATTCATAAAGGCTACGTTAAACTTGCCACTTGGGAAAGAACCCTAGTTCAAACTTGTGTCTTCGGGATTTTAATCTTTACTTTAATCTCGACTTTACGGGGAGATATCAGTTTAGGTCATTTTATTACCACCCTAACCGTTTCTTCGATGGCATATTCAGAATTAGATCCGATCGCCCAACTAGCAGAAGTTTTCGCCCGTCGCTATGCTTCGATGTTGCGCTTTCACGAATTTATGGCTTTACCCGTAGGTAAAGATGCTGGAAGTCTCGTACCGGAACATTTACCCCAAAATCCTTATCAATTTAAAGGTGCGATCGAATTTAACCACATCAGTTTTGGTTACGATCGCGATCGTTTGGTTTTAGCAGATATTAACTTTACCATCGAACCGTATCAAACAGTAGCTATCGTCGGTCGTTCCGGTAGCGGTAAGTCTACTTTAATTAAACTCCTGTTTCGCTATTTTAATCCCAGTTCCGGTGCGATTTTAATTGACGATCGAGATATTCACAGTTTGGATGTCACTCGCTACCGTCAGCGTTTGGCGATCGTCCATCAAGATGTGGATATTTTTAACGGGACTTTATTGGATAATTTGACTTATGGCAATCCGAAAATTAGTTTTTCAGCCGTAGAAAAGGCTTGTCATATTGCTAAAGTAGACGAATTTATTCAGGAATTACCCGGAGGTTACTACACTATTGTTGGCGAAAGAGGTGTAAGATTATCTGGAGGGCAAAGACAGCGATTGGGTATTGCTAGAGCTTTAATTGTCGATCCTGACGTGTTAGTTTTTGACGAGGCAACTTCTAGTTTAGATTACGAATCAGAGCGATCGATTCAGTTAGCAATGCGATCTATTTTTGGAACTCGTACTACTATTATTATTGCTCACCGTCTCAGTACAGTTCGCGAAGCAGATAAGATAGTAGTTCTCGATTCTGGACGTATTGTTGAAATGGGAAATCACGAAGAATTGTTGAATCAACAAGGTATTTATCATCGCTTGCATTCTTTACAAGAAACAGGCGAACTAATGGCATAATATTCTTAAGTTAATAACGATTGTTTGGGTACACTTACTTTTTTTGTACCCATTTTTATTAATTGATTTAGTAATATTTAAGATCGGTGTTTTTAGAGAGTATAAACTATGTAAAAAAAATAAACCATTAATTTCCATTAAAAATTTAGTTTAAAATAATATTCGTACTTATTGTTTATTAGATAACTTTGTCGATCGAATAATTAAGATAAAAGAACTAGCCTTATAGCCTCCTATGAACTTGGATTTAATTGTAAACTTAGTCAATAAAAACCTAATTAAAAATAATCGCAATCCTTTAAACGATACAGAAACACTAGTATTACAAGGAATTTTAAACAATCAGACCTACCTACAAATTGCTCAAAACGCCGATTACAGCCCTCGTTATATCACTTGTGTCGTCGCTCAAAATTTATTGGGAAAAATATCCCAACTAACAGAAAAAGAAGTTACAAAAAAAACTTGCCCGAAAATATTAAAATCTTATGCCTTAAAAGAATTAGACCGCAAATCCCAACAACCTCCACCATATCCGAACGGTTTAGTACCCCTTAATTCAAAATTTTATATCGAGCGATCGCCAATCGAAAAACAAATTGAGTGTGAAATTAGTCAACCAGGAACTTTAGTCAGAATTAAAGCCCCCAAAGAAATGGGTAAAACCTCTCTGTTAGTCAGGGCGATCGAACGGGCTAAAAATAAAGGCGATCGCGTCGTTCTAATTAACTTGAAAGAGTGGAATAATTCTATTTTAGAAAATATTGATAAATTTTTATGCTGTCTGTGCAAAACAGTTGCCGAACAGTTAAAAATACCATCGAAAATAAAAGATTATTGGGATGAAGATATTGGTAGTAAAGTTAGTTGCACTCAATATTTCGATCTTTATTTATTGCCTCAAATCGACTCACCAATAATTTTAGCTATAGATGAACTAAATGTTATTTTCGAGCATCCCCAGGTAGCAAGCGATTTTCTCCCTTTACTGCGCTGTTGGTATGAAAAAGCTAAAAGCTCTTTATTGTGGCAAAAATTACGTCAAATCGTAGTTCACTCAACCGAAATTTACGTACCTTTGCATCTCAAACAGTCTCCTTTTAACGTCGGGCTGCCAGTCGGGTTAAATCATTTTACCCTAGAGCAAGTAGAAAATCTCGCCGATCGCTACGAACTGATTTGGACAAATGCTACAGAAGCAAAACAATTAATGACTCTGGTAGCAGGACATCCTTTATTAATTCACGTAGCAATTTATTATTTAAAATATAAAGAAATATCTTTAAATCAACTACTAGAAACTGCACCCACACCTAGCGGTATTTATTGGGATCATTTACAACGTCATCAAGTTAATTTAGAAGAAGAACCAAAATTATTAATTAGTTTAAAAAAGATCGTCAAAGCATCTCAACCAGTTTCAATAGAACCAATAATTGCCCACAAGCTAACTAGTATGGGTTTAATTAAATTACAAGCAAATAAAGCCCAACTAAGTTGCAAACTTTACAAAGAATACTTTCAAAATATTTTTAATAGTTAGATAGAAAATTTATTTTTATTTCGAGCAAACTAGAAAATACAATTTCAACCGGATTAAGATAATAATTTTATTTTCTTTCGATACTGTTCAATAAGTAGTCGGACATAAATAAACCGCACTGTATTAAGAACTGTAAAATTGCTGAATCCCCTACTGTTCCCTCTTTTCTGCGATCGATTATAGTTTTGTCCGACTACTTAATTTGTTTGGGTATAAATAAAATAATTTCTATATTTGCTAAATAATACCGAAATTACTCGCAGTTAAAATCTTTTGTACCTGGAGAATTAATTTCCCAAATCACACCAAATATAGGGGCTGCAATTTAACCACCAACGGTTAGGCAAGGCAGAGGGCAGAAGGCAGAAGGCAGAAGGAATTAATTTATTTAAAAAGATAGTACAAACATTTACGAGCGATCGCTCAGAATTAATGAAGTTAATTAAAGTCAGTTTAAGAAATGTAAAAAATGTCAGAAGTATCTTGCTAAGTTTAAAATAAAGTCTAATAATTGTGATCGAGGATACTAAGAAAGTTTCTTCAACTGCCTTGAGTCAAGATAATAAAAATCAATCTTTTGATTAGCTGAGATTATGATTATCAATTTCAAAACTGTTTAGCATTTTCTCAAAGAGCGAAAAATCGACTAAATTGAAATCAATCTAACTTTAAAACTCCTTCTTTAATTTAGT
>JASJCW010000274.1 GCA_030065265.1 Prochloraceae cyanobacterium | reverse complement strand
ACTATTGCCATCGTCCAACTTAATAACGTGTCCGCCCTTAGTTGTTATCTCGATATATTTATCGCTATCGTTAACCACTATATTATGGCCGCTAGAACTTATTAATGCGTATTCCTGCTTTACTACTTCTCTTATCTTCTTCGATAAATTGAAGATTATGACCGGTAGGAGTTTTAATAGTTCTCAATCTGACTTTATTATCTGCGATCGCATCTTTAACATCTTCTGGAGGCTTATCTTTACCGTTCCAAACGCCACCTACAATATAAGGACGATGAATGTCGCCATGCTCGAACCCGACTAACACCTCATCGTTAATTTCTGGCAAACAATCAAAACCCCTACAGCTAGAAGCACCTAACGCGACGACTCTAGCCCAATTACTGGAATGTTCGTCTGTGAGGGTAGGAAATTTAACTTTTACCCTTCCCAAACCTTTAGGATCGTTATTATCGGTTACGACTCCAACCATTAAGGTTTGACTGGGTTTCAGATGAGTTTTGGGGGATAGTAAGGAGAATAAGTTCCCTCCCCTCAAGCCCCTAACTGTAAATTCAGTAGTGTAAACTCGTTTGTGGTATAAATGACGGGTCTCTGTAACGTAATATTCCCCGTCATACTGTCCCATGTCCGTAAGATTAATTACTTTACCTGCCCTAATTTCTGGATTACCTTCTGCTTTAGCATCAGCAGAAACGTACTCGCCCCCAAGTTCGTCGCAAATAGCTTGAGCCATTTCTTTGGCTTCTCGTTCGCTGGAAACCGGGCGATCGACTACGATCATTTTTGGAGGTTTGCGATCTAATTGGAATTTGGTACTGACTTCGCGACCGCTACCATTTTGATTTTTAGTAATAACTTTTTCCGATTGGGCTGTAGCAACAATAGGTTTTTTTTCCTGATAGTCCCAACCTCTTACTTCTACGCTACTAATTTGTTCGGAACTTTTAGTACGAGCGCGAAAGCTATTGAAATCTTTTAACCATTTTAAGCTTAAATCTCCTCCTTTTTTTGGTTTTTGAAAATTCAATTTATTATCTTTAATAAATAGCTCAAAACCGATCCGGCAAGCTCTTTCTCGCAGAAATTCCATATTAGTTTTATTTTCTTGAAAAACATATTCGTGAGGAGAGCCGCTAGATTCGATATTTCCGGCTGAAATACCAATCTCACCGATAACTTTTTTAACGATATCGCTATCGGTCATATTCAGAAAAGAACGATTATATCTACCGCGATGCAACCGATGAGATACGTCGTAGCCTCTAACAATAATTGGAGCTTGAGATTCGTCGGTAAAGTTAGATTCTACTGCGGTAATTTCTCCTTCAAAAATAGTACCAATTCCTTTGTCCTTAAAATTTGCTGTGGTACTGGAGCGAAACTTTATTTTTATGGTGTGGCCTATTTTTAATAAGTCGTCATGTTTCCAGGGTTTATCTTCTTTAGTCCTTCCGGGAAAATAATCGTTATTGAGGATTAAATTGCACATACTAGGTAAGTGCAAACTTTCTTCTACTGAAATATGAAGGATATCTTCTATAAATTCATCGCTAACTTTTTGTTTTTCAATTTCAATTTCAATTTTTGGCGGTTTATATTTTTTTCCATCAAGATTGGACATGAAATATACCTTTATTCAAGTTGCTTAAATAATTACCAACGAGTATCGACATTACGACGTTCCGAACTGTTAGAAGAAGGATTAGAAGAACCAACAGAAGGATCTATTTCTTTAAGAGTAATGGATGCTTTAGCACGTACCGGAGTTCCATCTTCTAAGAACATAGTAAGTTGATAATTGAGAGATTCTACATAACATCTTAAATAATTAATTTTTCCCCAAGAAAATAAATAAATTGGCGGTCTTTCTTCACTATCGATAAATTTTACTGTTTGAGTAAGTTTTTTCATTTCCTCACCCACATCTCTATTTTTTCCTCCCTCGTAACAATCAATAATTATGTCTTTTATTTTGATGATACTAGCATTAGGATGAGCAAAGCTAGTTTTAGGAATGCCTTTATTTTCAGTCCTCGCTCCTCTATTTTCCGTTACTTTAGATTTTTTGCTAAAACTAATTTCGGTCGGATTAAACATAAATTTAAAATTATATTGCTGACCGTCTAAGGAATATAGTTCTGCTTTTTCTAGAGTCATAAATTTTTCCCTTTAAAATAATATAAAATCTGCCTAATTAATTATCGTTTTGTTAGACAGAGAGACGGATTGATGGAGAGAAAGCTGCTTGTGAATATTCAATTTCCAAATCTCAAAGTATCTCCTATTAACAATAACTATTCGCCCGAATTTGATATAAGATTACCAACCTGAAGTACCTGAATAGTAGTTTCCTTGTCGTTCTTGTTCTATTTCTATTCTTTGTCGAATCGACCAGTATATTTCCCGAGCTAATACTTCTAAATCGTCATCATTGCCATCGTTCTCTTCTTCATGAGAATCGATATTTAGAGATCGCTCTGAAGATTCGTAAGTTTCTAAATCCTCTGCTGTTTCATCATTAATTTGTTCGGTTTGAATGATTTTATTTTCACTTTCAACTCTTCGATCGTTAGAAACATTCCTATTTATCGTAAAGTCTAATTCTGACAATTCATTTTCATAAGTTAAGTTTTTAGATTGTAATAATGGTTGGACGGTTATCGATCGCTGCCGCATACTTGGTGCATTTTTAGGTAAATCTGGTGGCGAGCTTTTTGCTAATAATTCTTCAATATTAGACCAATTTTCTGGTATGTTTTCAACTTCCTCGGTAGATAAATTATCCGATTCATTTTGTTCCAGTGAATGAGTTTTAGGTCTGAGTCGATCTTCAGATTTTTTTGATAAATTTTGCACTTTTTTAGAGCGATGGTTCTCATTATTATCGAATTGTTTGGATAAATCTTGAGTATTTTCAGAAAGATTATCTAATGAGTGCGATTTCGCTTTCGCGAGATCCGAGCTTTGCTCGGTGCGATTTGTCATTTTAAGCTCGAAATTTTTAGAAAAAGTTTGAATTGGTTTGGAAGAATTATCTAAAGACGAATCTATATTAGAAAAGTTTGTTTCGATTTTATCTTTGGATGCCGAATTTCGCTCCGAGCTTTGCTTATCGCTTTCGTTTGCCAAGTTACGATCGATTTTTGTCTGAATTGGTTCTCGTTGAGAAATAAAAGGCTCGTGGTTTAATTCATTGTCAGTTTCTAATTGTTTTGATGAAATAATTGGAATTGATTTTTGTTGTAAAAGAAGACGATTTATTTCCTCTTTTTTTCTTGCTATATTTACGCTATCTTTTGCCAATTGATTGTCAGTTACTAATTTCTCTGATGATAAGTTTTGAATTGATTTTTCCTGAATAGGAAGAGGATCGCTATTATCTTGCAATTTTAAGGGATTTAATACGGAAATATCGTTTAATTCCTCTCGATCTAAATTATCCTTACTGGAAGTTAAAATCTGCTCGTCAGTTTCTAACTTATTTGATGATGAGGTTTGAGTTGTTTGCTTGGTACGATCTTCTGGAGTTTGAATTGCAATTCCTTCAGAGGTATTTGCAGCCTTATTAGTGGCTTTATTTGGGTTACTTTGGGTATTTTGCTGTTCTTCCTTTCTTGATAAAAGATCGTCGGGTGATAAGGTTTGAATCGGTTTTCCTTCTGAGTGAAGAAATGAATTATGCTTTGAGATTGGCTTATTTTCTCGATCGCTTTCCTTGGTAGCGTCTTTATTTGAACTTGAGAGCAGATCGCCAGTTGTTGATAATTCCGCTGGAGATGCTTGAATTTGCGATCTGACAGTATCAGTAATTTGTGGCTTTGAGTTTGTGTTATTAGTTATTGAGAGCAACAGTCCTTGGCGAGATCGACTATGTAGATCGCGTGCTTTAGTTTGAATTAAATTTTGCTCTAAAGAATTATCCTCATCTGCTAAAGATTCCTTTGGATTGTTTTGAGTTGACAGTTGTTGAATGATGGGGGTTTGGGAATTTAATAATGTCGTTAGAGTATAGTCACTTTCTTTTTCTTCTCGTTCTAAAATAATCGATTTCTCTTTAGTTGAACGATCGTCGATAGATGATTTTTGAATTATATTTTGTCCATCATTGTTGGAAGTATTTAAATTCGATCGAACATTATATCTATTTTCTGTATTCGTCGCGATCGGTTTATCTTCAGTTGTTAAATTATTGTTTTGGATCGGTTGCTCTTGAGAAGATGAAGGGATAAAAGTTAAGTTAGAATTTTTGTTTGTATTTTTCTTTAAACTCGGAATATTAGTATTTTCTTTCTCGCGATCGCCTGATAAATTATTGATTTCCTTAGTTTGGATTGATGGATTTTGATTTTCATTTGGTGTATTAATATCTTCTCGATCGCGATTTGTAGTTTCATCGATCGCTTTAGTTCGATCCCAAGACTTATTCAAAGATGTAACTTTATTCTCCCCTGCTTCATAAGTTACTGAATCATTGGATGATGATGTTTGAATTGGTTTTTCTTTTACAGAGTGGCAATCGCTTGCTAAGCGATCGATTGTAGTTTGAACTTTTTTTTGCTCCGGTAAAAGAAGATCTGAATTTAAGGTTGTAATCTTGTTTAGTTCGTTTTCTGTAGCTGGAATATCGAGGTTATTATTAGCTAAATCTGCGAATGAAGAACTTTGAATAACTTCTTTCTGAATATTTACAGAAGTAGAATCTAATTTAGCGGGAGCGGTATCTTTATCTAAAAGATTATCGGCTTCAGTTGATAAATTTTTGTCGATCTTTGCTTTAATTGGTTGTTTTCGTTCGATCGCATAAGTATAATTTGATTGAGAAGTATCCGTTGATTCGTTTTGATTTAAATTGTTTGTATTCGGATTTTCCCTTTTCTCGTCAGTTTTGGAGTAATCGTCTATTTTGGTTTGAACTAAATTTTGCTCGTTAGAAGTGCGATCGTTCGATTTATTTCCGCTTAAAACTTCTGAATTGCGCTCTTTTATTCGGGTTTGAATTGGCTTTTGCTGAACGATATAATCGGCGTTAAATCTTGAAATATGGCTAGATAAATTATGTTTTAGATCGTCAGTAATAGAATCTTTATTAGAGTTGGTTTGAATTGATTTTTCTTGAATATAAGAAGTAGCAGTTAATTGCTTTGAAATTTCCGAAATCCGATCTTTACCTTCTGTATTATTTTCTAAATCTTCAGTTTTATTTGCTTGAAGCGATTGAGCTGAAAATTTATCCGAACTGGATTTTGAGACATCGATTGATTTATTTTGATTTGAAGCTTCTCTATTTGAAATTTGATGATTTTTATTCTTTTTGGCTTGAATTAACTTATGTTGAACGGTGAAAGGTTGGGAAGTTAATTTAGGAGTATCGATCGCTTCAGTTTGCTTTAAAACATCCTTATTCTTAGTTTTAGAACTTATTTCTGTTATTAAAGGTTCAATATTTTTCGATTTTAGCTCAGTATTTGGCAAGATTTTCTCTACAGATCGGTTGGTATAATAAATATTTTTTAACTCGTTTTTATTCAAATTTTCTGAGTTATTATTTTTTGTGAAATATTTAGTTGTTAAGTCGTTGAATGATGAAGTTTGAATTAGTTTTTTCTGTCTTGCTTGAGAAGAGGTTAAATGTAATTTGACAGGATCTTTAGTTTCTGAGGGCGAATTTGTATTTTTACGGTCAATTTGTAAAGAATCACTTTTGTTTTGAACTGGTTTGTCTTGAAAATCGGGATTTGAGCTTAATTTTGGGGGATCATTTTGTAAATTTGGGCTGATATTTTCCGCGCTCTTAATTTGAACCAATTCCCCTGATGAATTGCGATCGGTTCTGGTTTGAATTGATTTTTGCTGTTTAGAAATAGGAACAGAATTTAAATTTAATTTTGCAGAATTTAGTTCGTTTTTTTGCAAATTTTCTGAAATCCGAGCTTCGTGTCGATCGGCAGTCATCAAGTCTTCAATAATATTTATTTTAATCGATTGTTCCTGCTCCAAATCGGGCAAATCCCTCGATTCTTTTCGGTTTAGATCTGCTGCAATTGCCGTTTCATATTTCACATCAGTCCCTAAATCTTCTTGTAAATTATTTTGCTTAGATTGTTTTTGAACTGGTAAATTACCAGAACTGAATTTAGAAATATTGCTATTTTTTACTGCTTCTAAAGCTTCTTTACTGTAATTTTTAGGATGCTCTTCAGTCGCTAAATCTTCCCTCGAAAAATTTTGAATTAACTTTGTTTGGATGGGATTTTTTGCAGAATCGCTAGGGCTAAATTTTTCCTCATCTTTGATTGCTTCAAAATCTGTTGTTCGAGCGGTATTTATATCTATATTTGTAGATGAAATATCCGATCGCTGTGGGGAAATAATGCGATCTCGAGGAGGAGAAATTTCGCCTTTAGCGGGTGCGCGATCTGGACTTTTTGGGGCTAGATCCGATCTATTTAATATAGAATTTTCTTTGATTTTTGTTTGAACAGAAGGGTTTTGTTGTGGAAATTTTATGTTATATTTATCGATTTTGTTTGGTTGTATTTCATTTTGTGATGAACTATTTAAAGGATTGTGGTTTTTATAAAAAAAATATGAATTTTCAAAAGGATTATTTTCTGCTTCATAGCCAGGAATTTCCTGAGATAAAAAGTTTGGCGGATTTATTGTCATTATCGATGAAGCACCTAAAGAAGTCAAAAATTTAGGCTGTAGATATAATTTTTGCTCCGCAGTATTATTTTTGTTATTCATAAATATACTCAATAAAATTCGGTATAAAACTAATTTATTTATACTAAACAAACTATAGATTAAAGTATTATTGTCGATCTAAAAGAATAGAGCGCAGATAAGATTGCTTAGAGCGGCTCTAACATTAATTACTACCAAAAAATCCAGTTACGTCCCGTTCTTGACCCTGAATTCTATTACTATTAGACTTTTTCATTTTTAGTCCTTCATAAGCTAAAGTTAATTCTTCGATCGCTGCTGTATTTGAATTAGCTTGAAATGCTGGGGCTTTCCAACCTACAGGAATAGCACCAATTAAAGTCCAAGATTGCATCGTTTCGCCAGCTTGGTTAAACAGCAAAATATTGACGTTGAGGCGTTTTTTTGGAATGTTATCTAAAACTCCACTCATCCATTCCCAAAAAGTCAGATCGTTAGTAATCCCTCGTTTCAGAGTTACGTCGTTAAATTTAGCTTGTTTGAGGAAAACCCTTTGCTGGTTGTTAACACCACCTTCTTGATAAACTTCTTTATCAATTTGTGCGCCAATACCGGAACACTCGGTAAAAGAAGCCTTAATATCACTACCAATTTCTACATAAAAACGGTTAGCGAGGACATAGTTTAATTCTCCAGTAACTATACCATTTCTAGACATAGTTCAATACGATCCCCCGTAGTTATCGAACCGCTCTTTTTGTCTACCGATATCTTCTAGCATTAACTCGTAAACGCAATCGGATAGCTTTTGTAATAGTAAAGGATCTCTTAAAATTTTTGCGGTTAATTTTTTTATCTTAGTACGATTGCGGCGATCGTTTTTTTGACACATTCCTGGAGCTAAATAACTAGATGTGGCTGGGAAATTTTCTCCTAAGACCCAGCAAGGTTTCTCTCTAGAATTTTTAGGCTCGGAAGATTCTGGCATCTCGATTCATACTCTAACTTTTCCTGATTTTATCCGGTATTTGTATCAAATAATACTAAGTTTTGAGAATTTATATTTTATTTAATTTTGCGACCGCAAAGTTACTTTTTCTAAGTAGGATCGGGAGCGCGCAGGGGAATGCAACGGGTTATTGTCACTTCCACCATAAATTTGCCAATTTTTCTAGCATAAAATTGCTGCACGATAACGAAAAACTAGGCACTATAGAGTTTGCAATCGTAGATTAATTTCACCATAAATTTGCCAAAAGTGCTAAATTTACACCATATAAGTGCCAAAAGTTTTTTGATTGTAGATGAAAAAATAATCTTGAAAACAAGGCAGATTTGCGAACTTTGGGCAAACTTATGCTAAAAACAAGGCAAGGTTATGGTAGAAAATTAGGTTTTTTCGTTGAAAAAATTGCGATAGCGATCGTCGCGCGAGATCC
>JASJCW010000273.1 GCA_030065265.1 Prochloraceae cyanobacterium | reverse complement strand
TACTTCTACATTGCCTGTCACAAAACTATCTACAGGGACTTCTTTCCCTTCGTCTAAAATCCTGGCTAAATCCAAAATAGAGTCTGCCAAGACAATTGGAACTCTAATAGTCCTTGTCTTACCGTGTTTCCAAGTTGGTTTCCAGGTTGTGCTTCTTCTGCCACCTCTTGGCATTGTCTTTTCCTCTCTATATTGTCTGTGTCATGACAAAAATGGCGAGCTAGCAATTAGCTTACGAGAAATAATCAAGCAAGCTGCTAATTGCACAAAACCTAAATAACACAAGCGATCATTTTTCCCACCTAATTAATAATCGTCGAAATCTATTAAACCAAGAATGGCTAACCTCAACAATCCAACGTTTGGGAGGATGTCTATTGGGATCTCCTGGGGCTGGTACTGGTTTACTTTTATCTGGAATATGAGCGATATAGCCAAAATCTTCCAACAACATCCGACATTCGGCATAATCGTAACCACGGTCTAAACATAAATTTTGTTTGACATATTCTGGTGGATATAACAAAGTAGCCTCGAGCAGATCGTCAAGTTTCTTCATATCGTGACGATTTGCACCACTGATAACCACAGACAAAGGAATTCCCTTTTGATCTGTTAATAAATGTCGTTTACTTCCAGCTTTTCCTCTATCGGTCGGATTACTACCAGTTGCTTCGGCAACGCCTTCTGTCCCTCTCTTCCCTAATGGTGCTTTGATAATACAACCATCTGCGGCACACCATTCCCAGCTAATGCCAATTTTTAGATCGTATTTTTTTAGTAAAAATAGCCAAACAATTTCAAGACAGCCGACAGATAACCATTCTCGAAACCTTTGATAAACCGTAGACTTTGGCCCAAACTCCTAAGGTATTGCACACCATTGACACCCAGTTCTGGCCAAATAAATTAAACCGTTTAAAATCCTACGATCATCAGATCTCGGCCGACCAAGTTTTTTCTTTGGAATATCAACTTTCAACAGAGGTTTAATTTCATCCCATAAATCGTCTGGGATAGACCAAATAGTAGGTAATTCTTGGCAGCTTTTGGACAAGATCGATAATCTAACTAATTTTCTCTATCTTGTCATGACACAGACAAATAGTCAAGCTTTCTTTCTATTGTCGTGTTACAGGCATTAATTTCAAGTCAATTATTTTACGGATAGGCTCTTAGTTGACTCGAATTAAATCAACTAAAGCCCTCAAGAATGATTGAGATCTTTGCTAAATAGTTTTAATTTTCTTTTTGGCAAGTTAAGCAACGATTGAACTGATTACTTGATTTAGGTTAATCTAAACCCTTGATAAGCATTCAATACGATTCGATCGCATTGAGCTACATAGGCGGGAAAGCCAATGTAGGGCATAAAGACTCGTGGTTTCCCAGGTATATTTGCCCCTAAATACCAAGAATTACAAGTAGTTAATAGGGTTTGACTCGCTACTTGATTTACGTGAACAACCCAAGCCTCCTCAGCTTCTTTTGTCGCCTCAATACAAACAAAATCGGATTCTCTGAGATACTTAATACACTCAGCGATCCAATTAACGTGCTGTTCAATCGATGGAAGCATATTAGTGAGCACAGAGGGACTTCCTGGCCCTGAAATAGTGAAAAGATTAGGAAAGCCATTTATGCAGATCCCAAGGTAAGATTTTGGCCCGGCACTCCATTTATCTTTTAATGTTATGCCATTTTTTCCTCGGATATTAATTTTCAGCAAGGCACCGGTCATAGCGTCGAAACCTGTAGCCAGGATCAGGCAGTCTAACGGATATTCTTTACCTTTGATCCTCAGCCCATTGGCAATGATTTCCTCAATTGGCAAGCGGCTGAGATCGACTAACGTTACATTGGAGCGGTTATATGTTTGGTAATAGTTAGTATCGAGACATAGTCGCTTACAGCCGAGAACATGGTGTGGTGATAATATCTCTGCTACTTTAGGATCGTCAACTATTTGGCGGATTTTACTCCGTACAAACTCAGCCGCCGTCTCGTTAGCAGCTTGATTTGTAATTAGATCGTTAAATGCTCCAAGAAAGTTGAAACCACCTTCTTGCCATCGCCGCTCATATTCGAGTTGACGTTCTTCTCTTGTGGCATCCAAAGCTGAGCGATCGTTATATTCAATGCTGACGGCCGCTGGCTTGCGATTATTGCGCTCTCGAAAATTGGCATAATCGGCTTTGATCTGCCGCTCTTTGAGCGGATCTATTGGCTGATTACGAGCTGGGACGACATAATTAGGAGTGCGTTGAAAGACAAACAGATGCTTGGCTTCCTGAGCAATAATCGGAATCGATTGTACCGCAGATGAACCTGTCCCAATAATGCCAACTGTTTTCCCAGAAAAATTAATTTTTTCTGAGGGCCAATTCCCAGTATGATATAAAGAACCTTGAAAAATTTCTAATCCTTTAAACTTCGGCAGATTTGTCGCCGACAAACAGCCAGTTGCCATAATACAAAATTGGGCATTAACCTTTTGTCCATCTTCGATTTCAATCGTCCAACGTTTGATAGCCTCATTAAAGACAGCCCTTTTTACACGGCTATTAAACTGAATATCTTGACGTAAATCAAATTTATCAGCTACATAATTAATGTAGTTTAAAATTTCTGGCTGAGAGGCATATCGCTCAGTCCATTTCCATTCTTGTTGCAGTTCTTCAGAAAACTGATAAGAATACTCCATACTTTCTACATCGCATCTTGCTCCAGGGTATCGATTCGAGAACCAGGTTCCGCCGAGATCTTGAGCTGCTTCAAAAACTCTGACAAACAGTCCCAGCTCTCGCAAACGATGCAACATAAAAAGACCGGCAAATCCGGCACCAATAACCACTGCATCCAAATTATCAATAGATTTGGTAATAGCTTTATTTAATTTTTGTTGTGCGTTAAACATATATTTTGAGAATAATCTTCAGCATTATTCCGATTTATCATTTTGTAACGATCTTGATTTCAATTTCAGAGACAATCCTGAGACTTTTTTTTACTCCTTAATCTTCATCGTAATGATACAATTACAATTTTGTCTTCGCTCCACTATTATAATGCCGAGATTGCTAACAGTTTTTAAAATTTAACTTGCCTTGGCATCAGCACCGACTCGCAATAGATATTTGATATTCTTGTTTAATTTTTTTGAGGGGGAAGTTAACAAACTTAGCTTCTCCGTTCAAATTCCAATCGAAAGCATTCAAGAAACGAGCTATAAATATTTTAGTAATTGTCATCGCTATTTGCGCGCCTAAACAAGCATGAACCCCACCACCAAAAGGAATAAATTCGTACATTTTGCCTTCTTTTGAGTTCGGCAAAAAGCGATTAGGATTAAATTTTTCTGGTGTTTGAAAATGTTCTGGTAAATTATGAGCTATTCTCGGTTCAGCAATAATTACCCAATCTTTTTGATAGAGTATTCCCTCTAAAATCACTGATTTAGTCAATTTACGGTTTGCAGTAGAACTTGGGGGTAAAGTCCGCAAAGTTTCTTTAATTACTGCTTCTAAAAAAATCATTTCCTTGAGAATTTCTAGAGACAAATTATTTTTGTTTGCTGTTTGTTCTTTTCGCAAAGTTTCAATATATTGAGGATATCGCCCTAGCTGATAGATTACAGAACAATCAAGTCCAGCATTTTCATACAGAGAAGCCCATAATTGTAAAAGGCATTGATTTTCAATTAAGCGATCGCTAAATACTCCTTCTGGGTTTTCTTGCAGGGAAGCTAACATCATTCCTAAAAAGTCTTTTGTTGGATCGATCTTTTCTTCTTGTTGTCTTCTTTTATTAATTACCCCCTGCATTAATTCGATTAATTTAGCTCTAGCTGCAATTCCTCTCCCATATGCTGTGAGGGGAGACTTCCATTTTATTAATCCGTAAAAACCATCAAAAAAAGTCCCATATAACTGTTTGAGTTCGGATTTAGAAGATATCGGTAATCCTTCTAAATCCCCATTATCAAAATTAATTCCTAATAGTATTGGCACTAAAATATCGAAACAAATTGCTTCAACTTCTGGATAAAGAGCTATTTTGCTTTGATTTTGCCAGTTTTTAATTCCATTACAAACAGTTCGATCGATCTCGGGTAAATACCTTTTTAGCATTGAACCTGTTAGACCCGGACGTAAAGCAGTTTTGCGCTGACGATGAAGATCTGGACGTTGAAATAAGCTGTACTCGCCAAACATCTCCATAGTCGTTGCCGGTAAAGCAATTTCGGTGTATTTTAAATCTCCATTAAATACCATTTGATTAGCTTTAGCCGACCCTACTAAGATTGTAGTGCCACCAAAGATGCTAGTTTGAAAAATCGGGCCGTATTTTTGGAAATTTTCGCGACAAAATCGCTCTGGATCGGCAATATATGCCAAAGTATCGTCCCATTTTGGCTTTCTTGGCGGGGGTTTTATCCCAGTTGGCGGGTTTTGTCCGACTTCGAGTATTTCTAGCTCTAAATTTTGGAGATCCATCTCGCGATCGCAAAGCAGTTTGTAATAATACAGTTTATCTTCAAACCTAACTTGACAACAAACTGATTACACTTGTCTGATTTAAAGCAATGGTTTTTCAAGGACGTTGCTGATTAAAAGTAGAACAAGCAGTAATTGGAATTTTTTCTTTCTGTAAATTTTCCGTTGATGCGATTACCACCTAATCATGATTCAGACTCCAAATCTGTTCGCGAAGAAAATTCTCAAGTTTAGCCGCTTCTTCTGTTGGACAAACCAGCTCAAACAGACTCAAAATAGTTTCAGGAATAGTCAGTGGGCGAAAACTTTGAGCATCAACAAAGATCCACTCTGTTTCTCCTGCAGCTAAGATTGAACGATCGCTTAAACGAACAAACTTATATTTTCTTAAAGAACGAACTCTTCGCCAATTCGACACCCAGGTTAAAATGGCAATTTCTTCACTCAGCCAAGCCGGCCGGAAATATTCAATCTTATGACTTCTGGCTACCCAGGTTGCCCCTACTTTTCTCGATGCTTGAGTACAACCTTGATGATCAGAATGAAGCTCTGCTGTTTGCTGCATCCAACGAACATATTCGACATTATTTACGTGTCCGTTCTGATCGATCGCTTGGGAAGGAACGACTTGAGTATGCTGATAGATTTGGGCCATTTTGCTGTTTTTAGCTGCTACTTATCATCTCTTTTGGTAATAATACTCCTAATTTCTGGCCAATAGCTTCCATCCATCCCGAAAGTTGCGCCACAGTCTCTTGTCTTCATTCTACAACTAATACTAATTCTCTAGTTACAGTTAAATCGCACCCCAGGCGGGGATCTCGCGTAGGCGAGATCGCACCTTTGTTAGTTGCGGTTTTTTCTAACTCTTCCCCTATAATTGCTTCTGAGAGACAACCATAACTAACAGTGAGAGATCGTTAAGCTTCGATCTATCCCACAAAGCCCTTGGATTGACTTTGCCGATCGCCGAGATAAGATAAAGCACGAAATCTCAAATCAATCAACTCATTATAAACAGGATTGAGCTGACAAAGGGGTGGAATACTTACCAAAGTGCGATTGAATAATTTAATTTGCATTTCAAAAGGGCAAGCTGATGGAATTAGATTACAAATTAATTTAGCCCGATTGATATCGCTAATTTCAAGTCTATCTAGCCAGTTTTTAATTATTTGTAAAAACTTTTTAACAATTCGATTCAAAAACCAGTTACCGAGAAATTGCACCATAATAAATCACCCCTCATTCAAGCAAGATTATCAAAAGTCCCAACTGAAAATTATTTTTGAATTTATAAATAATCAATTTTGACTCGATAATTTAATTCAAATTATTTTAGTTATTAACCAAGTTAAAAATATTTTTGTCGCTCTTTAAATAGGATTATTTTAATCAGACTTACGAATTCAAATAATTCCAGCTCCTAAACTACTGTCGCAGAAACTACAGACCAGATAATTCCTAATCTTCATAATGCCAAAGCAGCACTAGGAAAAAAACTAGCTCCGAATCAATTTGAAGCTTAAGTTTAGTAGAATTAGTTGAGATCGCCCGATTAATTCATCAAGTATATCAAGAGCACTTTTCATTAGTGTTTCAACTTAATAAGTTAATCTTACTCATCAGCTTAGAACAATTCTCGGAGCAAACTGAGGACGAAATCGAGTCATTTTTGAAACTTATTTTTTTAATATTTTGTCATATTTCTTTTGACATTTTTTTTTAATTATTGAAAAATTTCTGGCGAGCGAGGGCTTTGAAAGCTTGAGTAAAATTAATAACGGTCGATCCGATCGAGACATAAACGAGCTTCAATTTCAGCTCAAGCTCGAGTGTAGAAAATATTACAACTTTTATGCATCAATCCAGATCGATCTATGCAGCAAAATTGCCAACAATGGGCTGGAGTATAAAAAATAATTAATATACCTGTAGGAATACAAAGCACTCGTTCTACTTTTAGAGGTAATTTCATCTAGCTATCTTTATATTTACTTAAGATTTAAGCATTTTTTCAGATAATTATGCAAGAGATTCATTTTCAACGATCCTTGAAGCGTGCATTTAAGATAAATTATGAAAAAAAGCAGAAGCCAAATCAGAAAGAGCCGGTTTCAATTCACTCAAGTTTTAAAATGGTCTAGCAGCATATTTGCTTTAATTGGAGGAATCTTACTTTCAGCCAAAATAGATGTTAGCGGATATGGGTTTATATTTTTAGCTTGTAGCTCTTCTCAAATGTTATTGGCAAGTATATTGCAAAAAGATATTGTGACGATTGTTTATTCTAGCTCTTTATTTATCTTCGTCGATTGTTTCGGGGTTTATCGGTGGTTACTGTGAGGGTGACAATCTATTCTAAACGGCAGATGCAATCAGAATTACAACTCTTAGACCTCCCAATTAGGTACTGCGTGCTGAGCTTCGCTCAGATCCGGCGAAGCCGGGCCGCTCCTTGCAATATCCATATTGGCCGCACCGAGCGAAGCTCGGATCACTCCCTCGATCGCACTATCTCAATCGATTTTTGCCGGATCTCAATCATCTTATCTACTATAGAAGCTAGCGATTGAGCTGACTTAAATAGCTAGAAAAATACTAATCAATGCCATCAAAACAAATCTACGTCAAACCTTATCAAGTCAGAAGTAATTCGTCAGAAGTCAGAAATAAACAGCCTAAAATTGCTTTAAAGCCTCGTCTTTAAAGAGAAAAAAAATTAAACACATTTCATTTTTGAGTTCTTTTACTGACCGAAAATATAAAACTTCTGACGAATGACTTCTTCCCGCGAGCGTTCCCTTGCGTCTTACGCCGACGCGGGGTCTCGCGGTTTCTGACTTCGAGCGAAGCGATCGCTTGCCCGAAATATTGCGATGAGTGTAAAAATCTCAAGCAAAAACTGGGTAAGAAGAAAGCCCCCAGTGGTGAAATCGTAGATACAAACACTACATCAAAAGATACTCACAAACAATCTACTGCTGGATCTCAAACCCCAGATACTCCTCAAAAATCTTCTTCAACTAATAAAAGCACTCAACAAAGTTCCTCAAGCTCTCCAAGTACCAAGAGTGCTAAAACTACCACAACAGCTCAAACTGCTACTCAAAAAACTAGTAATCCTCCTCCAAGTGCCACAACTAATCAAACTAGCTCCAAAAATTCTAGTTCAAATCAAGCCCAAACCAAAAATCCTCCCAAGAGCGATCGAGACAAACCTGCCGAAATTAATCTTGAATTAGATTCTAATAAATTAATCGAATACACTAATCAGCTCTTTTTAATTCACTATAATAAAGGTCTTAATTCCGACTCAAAACACATTCTAATTGACTTATGGTCGAATAAAGATTACCAAGAAATTGAATCGAATCGAGGAATTAAAACTAAAGCTATCAGGAAAATCACCTCTAATTTGTTTGAACATTTATCGAATGTACTGGGTGAAAAAGTTCACTTACGAAATTTACGCGAAGTGATGAATAAACATTATCGTGCTTATCATAGTCTTTCTCGTTAAGTTCGTTTTTGGTGAATCGATAATGGCTAAACGAAAGGCAGCTTTTTCTAATATTTAATTCTTTTTATGGCTTATTGTAATATAGCTGTGTT
>JASJCW010000272.1 GCA_030065265.1 Prochloraceae cyanobacterium | reverse complement strand
CGGAGAATTAAAAAAGGAAAGTTAAAACTAGCTATCGATTTAAATTTAATCCCTTATTATGGTAAACCAAGCAAACAAGAGCAGGATTATATTTATCGCAGTCAGGCTAAAAATGGCACTTGTTCTTTTTATGCTTATGCTAGTTTGTATATAATTCTTAAAAATAAAAGGGTAACTTTAGCTGTTATTGGAGTCAAAAATAATTATACGTCTGTAGCGATTATCAGTTATATTCTCGCCAAAGTTAATTATTTAAATCTCAAAATTAAAAGGCTTTATTTAGACAGAGGGTTCTACAGTGGTTCAGTAATACGCTGGTTAAAAGCTTTAGATATATCTTTTATAATTCCCTATAAAAGGAATTAAAAATTAGGGGGTCTTAAAGCCTATCTATTAATGGTTGGGTACAGTCATTTAATGAATGAAGACCCCTAATTTTTTTTCTCCTCTCTTACCGTCTGAAAAATATTTGTCGGATTAGAACTACCAGTAAAAATCCGATAATTAGATTATTTTATGTAGGTATTTCATTTTTACTGGTTAATATTTGGATTTATCTTTTATGGTCAAAAATATCTAAACCTAGACGGGGCGGATTATGGTTTATCATTATTTATTTACTTTAAAGCAAATGCTAGCCTTTTTAGCCAATGGCGTAAATCAAATTTATCAACTGAAAGAAATAGTCTATCTTCCCGACGGTTAATTAATAGTTTATCTTCCTATCTCTGAGCATTAATATGAGCCGAGGGTTTGTTGAAAAAAGTTCTCTATTTATTGCTGAACAAATAACTGACGGTCTCAGGGGATAACTTTGGTCAAAATAGGCTTTTATTCTCATATTTATTGAAAATAGTTATCTCAAATCAGTCAATTATTTTTTATTCAATATATCTGTCAAATTTTCTCGTTTTATTTAATAGTTTTGTTCAAAAAATATCTAAATATTCTCTAACTCAATTTAGACCTAAATAAAACATAAGTAATGATTATATTTTTTGCTGTGCTATTTAGAACAAAAATACTAAATATTAGCCTAATAAGTCAAGTTTCATAATGGCGATCGCCTATTAGAAAAAACTTGTCCATCTACTGATATTGAGCAAGTTGAGACAATGTTTCATCGTCTATAATTTTATTTATCCATTCATCCAAGTCATCATGTTTATGGGAAGTAATACCTGAATTATTTCTCAATTTCTTTCTACTATTGTATGCTTTTTGTTCAAATTGTTCGATAAAGTCATTTTCTTCTTCAGGAGAAAATGGTTTTTTTACTCCATCAAAGCCAAGAATACCTAAAAATGTGAATGTATTTCTATCGCTTGGAGTTTCATCTATTTTGGATAGCAATTTACCATTTTGCTTGATTACTTTAGAATAAAGTGATTTCTTTTTTTCGATACCTTGATGCAAAGAATAAGTATCAATACATAAAAATCCTACTTCGTTTTCTAAGCGTTTTAATGCTCCTTCATATAATGAAGCTGGATATTCTAGATATGTTTTCTTATAGTTCTGGTTGAAAAACTCTAATTCTTCCCTAAAGGTTTTTTCCCTTATCCTTAGTATTGAGATAACGTTAATTACATTTTTAATCTCTTTAAAAACTTCTTCACTCATATTCACTAATAACTAGATCGGCTTATTTAAATTTAGTGTGATAAAAATCAAAATTAAATAAATCTTATTCTGCTACCTGGAAAATTGCATCAGTAGTTATCTCAGATTCAGGAAAAACAAGAGACTTCAAGCGCTCGCCCTGAGTGAATAACTCATCAAAGTTAATCGCTAGATATTTATTCATAATGACTCCACATCCTGAGAACTCTAACTATTCTCTCCTTTTCTTGTATTTCATATACCAGTCGATGCTGAATATTCATGCGACGGGAATAAAATCCCGCTAAATTTCCCACTAACTTTTCATAGGGTAGTTGGTAAGGATTATCCTGTAAAATCTCTAGTAATGCTTGTGCTTGGGGTTTCAATCCACTAGACGCTATCTTTTTGGCATCTTTCTTTGCTTGCTTGGACAATATAACTTGCCACTTCATCACCAATCAAGTTCCTCTAACGGTGTTCCTTCCGATAAAGGCTCTGCTGCTGCTGCTTTAATCGATTCAACCATTCCTGGAATGCTATTAAGATAAATAGTTTCGGCGATCGCTTCCCAATCTTCTCTGGATACCAATACTGCATCGTTACGCTTTCCTTTGATCATAATCGGTTGATGGCTTTCGGCTATTTCATCAATTAAACGATAAAGATTATCTCTCGCTTCTCTGACAGTAAATGGTTTCATCTTCTTCTCTCAAGGAGACCCTCACGTCCCGATTTGGGGAGGAATTGAGAGTCAGGGTTTATAAATAAATAAAAGTGCAGGTTTTTTGGTTGGAAACCTAGCTTTAAAACCGCTCCCATTTCTGGGGTAATGTTTGCCTCGTCAAAGTTAACGGTCGGTACTATCTAAGCAGCACTGCCTTAACCCGTTTAAAGCTGTTTAACTACTTGGTTCTAGAGCATGGAGCTGGCACGCACCCCAAGATAGGAACTTTAACACTTGCCGTTAACGTAGTTCTCAAGGAACTTAGACTGGTCAACTTACGCTGCTCTTTTTCAAGCCACCGACTCCGTCGGTGGGTCGTTGACGGAAATCGCTTTTCATTGCGTACCTTATATCGTACCATTATAGCAAAGTTGAGCTATATTAGCGGAATCGAAATTACAATAATTCAATAATTAATTAATCAGTACAAAGTAGAATTATCGCCGAGACTTTTGGTTTAACTCGGCTATGATCTCGCGCTCAATCCATACAGTACATAAGGTTAAACCGATCTGATAAAAAGAAGATGTTTAAAACCAACAGATTACAGTGCTAAATGATCGACTAGAGTTTTCTGAGTGAGTTTTTCAACCTTAGTTTTTTTGCCCATGTCTTACACCTACAAATTTCCTCGCCCTGGTATTACTATCGATTGTGTCGTCTTCGGTTTAGATGAGCTTGATAGCTTGAAGGTGATTCTCATTCAACGGAAACTGCCTCCCTTTCAGGGTCAGTGGGCATTGCCTGGAGGCTTTGTCCATCTGGATGAAACTCTGGAAGAAGCTGCTTGGCGAGAACTACTAGAAGAAACAGGTATTCAAGATGTTTTCCTGGAGCAACTTTATACCTTCAGTGCCCTTAACCGAGATCCACGGGATCGTATTATCACTGTCGCTTACTATGCCTTAGTAAATCTTGGCGAGTATCACCTGAAAGCGACTACCGATGCCATTGATGCTGCTTGGTTTGCGATCGATAATTTGCCAAAGCTGGCATTCGATCACTTAGAAATTTTTCAGACGGCTCTTAATCGTTTACGAGGCAAGATCCGCTATGAACCGATTGGGTTTGAATTATTGCCCAAAAAGTTTACCCTCTCTCAAATACAAAAGCTTTATGAAACAGTGTTAGGAAAAAAGCTGGATAAACGGAATTTTCGCAAAAAAATCCTCAAAATGAATCTGCTGCTGGAATTAGATGAGATGCAAACCGATGTGGCTCACCGAGCAGCAAGATTGTACCAGTTTGATGAAGCCAAGTATCAACAACTTAAACAACAAGGATTTAGCTTTGAACTTTAAAGTATCATGGATTTTATAGTGCGAGTGGGAATACCCATGCCCCTTTAGGGGCATGGGGTCGCTCCGCGCACCTTCGGTGAGAAAACGAGCGCGACAACTTTTTTTGCCCGATTGTCTATTTTGTGCCAAGAATACTAGTACATTAACAACGTACAGTAGGGACTGGACGGTGAACGTAGCCTAATGCTCGACCTTCTACAGAGCGATTATTGTACTGGCCTTGAAATTTACCTTCCAATTTAGTGCGATTGCGGCTCAAATTAAGAGTGTATTGGGCTGAGGTCGTTAATTGAATGAGGAAGGTAGGAAATTGTTTGAGCTTTAGCTTGAGATAGATTCGATCCCCTTCAGTGATCTGGAGAAGAATTTCTCCTCGAATTCCATCCCCATAGACTGTCCTATCCCAGTTGCCATGACGACAGACTAAACCGATGGAAACGTTTTGCCCAGACAGCCTGAGACTGGAAGGAACACCTACTTGAACGGGGGTCAGCACTTGTTCTTGAACTGCTCCAGCCAGAAGTGTGATGAAAATTTGTCCGTGTAGTGGGCTAGTAGAAGCAGTAACTGGTCTATCCCAAGCAGTAGCAATTGAAACCGCTTTGGCATTAGCCCGTCGGAGTGGCTCGATTACCTGCATTTGTGGCCCGTTGTCCCACAATTTATCCCCTCGGCCATGCCAGCGATATTTAGTGTATCCTACGACTCCTGGGTGGGAAAAAATTCGCTCTAGGGCCTGTGTGTGTCTAATGGCTCTGCGGGTATACGGCTCATAACCTCCCGGCGGTTCAATCGGATTCCGAAATAGGGAGAAAGAATCGGTCCAGCCACTAAACTCACCATTGAGGATAGGAGTCTGGACTTGCTGATAAAAATCATCAAAAAGCTCATAGAAGTTAGCTCGGTAGTTATTGCGGGAAACCAGATCCGCCCATTGCTTTTCGATTTCCAGGACAGCCGGTCCTGGCGTAACGCCCCAACGCCCTCCCAGCAGCAGGTGATTGGGGTCGTACTTGCGAATTTTCTCAGTACAGACTCGATAGTATTGTTCGACCCAAAGCTTGACAAAATCATGTTGAGCTTCCAAATAAGCCTTAGAAATCAGGATTTCTCCTTGTTGAGTTAGTCTTTTAATAGCTTCTTGGGAAGGAATAGGAACTTGCCAGGCTTGGCTAATAGCCTCTAAAGAACCATAGCGTTTGAGAACAAAATTCCACGCCAAATCCTGTGCAGGAACTCCCTGGTTCTGACTGAGGCTAAACTGAAGCAAGCCAATTCCCGATGGGTTTAACTTAGGTTCAGCCGGTAAGCGGAAGATACCGTCTTCTATAAATTCCGCTGACCGATAAGTAGGGGTACGGGCAATAATAGTTTGATTGTGCCCTACCATTTCCATAAACCCCCGCTCGTTATCAAGAAAATAGCCGAGCAACATGGGATTATTCTTGATAGGAGTACAGAGCTTTTTGCATTTAGCATCTACATTCTTGCTCCACCTTCGATCCCAAACATCGGGAAACTTAGGCACAAGCCAGGGTTCTTCATAGTAGGTTTCAATAATTTCGGTAAAGGGCATTCCTAGGTCGAAGAACTCAGAAGTTGTCCAGGCTCCCATCGCATTGAACCCCCACTCTTGGAGAAAGGCAACCCATTGTTTGGCAGTTGCTTGAGATACAGTAGGAAGATTAGCCCGCCTTCCTCCCCAACCCCCCGCATTCAATCCTGTACAGCCTCGATGATAGAAGGGCTTGCCAGCCGGATCCAGCAACCACCACCTTCCATTAAGACTTTGACCCACTCGAAAAAATCCTGCTTGCCCACGAATCGTTTTGGGATCTATCTCAACGGCAGCAAGAAGTTGAGCTTCCTCAGCTTTACTCATTTGGGGCGAGTCTTGCCATAGTTCCTGATGCCATTGATAGACTTCTTCCACTTCTTGTTCGGTGACTTGGGTCAATCGGGTTGCTAAACGGGCAAAATTCCAAGGCAACCAACGGGTTCGATGCCCGTGATAAGCTTCTACCAAGACTGGATAGATTCCCTTGCTCACTCGGATCAGTTCTCCATGCTCGACGGGGACTCCAGCGAGCCAGATTCGAGCAGTCACATTCAGTCCGGCAGTTCCGTGGCAGAGCCGCAACAATCGGGATTTTTGAAAGGCTACGACAGTGTAGAAGACAGAATAGACTTGCGCTCGGTCGTTCCCTAATGCCTTTAAATCAATCGCATCGGTAAAATCTGGCCAACTGTTAGCTAAGAGTTTATTAGTTGGCATTTGCTTGAGGGAGTCTAAAATCGAGAGATCTGTTTGGGTTTGGGTGATTTGAGCAGCGAGGGTTTTTCCCTGTCCTTCCTTGACCGGTGTTGCATACCACCATTGTCGGGGAACAGTATCATCAACAAATTGAAATAGGGGACTGGCTGGACTTAATTGGAAGTGACTAATTGGGGCGATCTTTACAATTTTAAAGTTTGGGGGTTTTGTGCTAGCTCTATTCCCTTGCTGCCCTTTAGCTTTTTTAGTTAATGAGGAGATAACTGATACTATCCCAAAAACAAGGGTCCAGAGAAAATTTCGTCTGGGAAGCTTTTGCTGTCTTCCCCATCGCCAATTCATACTTGCTTATAAGAAGAGAATTTTACAGATAAGCTTATCACTCTCCTTCCGGATTTTGTCAATAAGATGTTGGGATAACAACGGAAAAATTTTGCTAGATAAGCCTCAAACCTTTGCCTCAATTGGACAGAGAATCTATGTTGTTAAATACGAGGCTATGGTTGAGAAAACTTACTCCTAATTCCAGCAGGACTATACCCGCTTTTCTCACAAAAAGGCGATCTCGAAGAGAACGCTTCTTAATTTGTTCCCAATTATGAACGCAAGTTGGTCTCAAGGGAGCTTTTTCCGATTATGCGATCATTATATATGAGTTCTTATCGGCGATCGCCATAAACTAAGGCTAAATCATAATCTTTACTTATATCATAGAAAGCTGACTTAGAAAACAAAGTAGATGCTTTATGTGTAGCAAACATTTAGTGATTTGATATTATTAGAAAAAATCATCAATTTTTAAGTGATAAATTATGCTTTCAACTCAATTTGTGAGAAAAGCGAGTATATGTAAGCTTATAAATTATGGATAAGTTAAACTGTCAATTGATGAACAAAGCGATCGCCTTATCTCAAGAAAGTGTTCGCTTAGGAATAGGAGGTCCATTTGGAGCAATCATCGTTAAAGA